>CAYRXO010000028.1:0-24901 GCA_964428215.1 uncultured Candidatus Accumulibacter sp.
CGACGCTGAGCAGCACCATCAGCAGAACAATGAATTGCAGCACGCCGAACTGGCTCTTGTACAAGGTGACTGTTTTTTCATAAAAATCGTTCAGCTGCTGCCAGGTCAGCACATCGAACTGCGTCGGCGGCAGTTGCTGGACGAGTTGCTGGTGTACGGCGGCGGTATCGTCAGTTTTTTTCAGCGAGACGACGATCGCATTGACCCCCCGGCTGTTGAGCAGATCCTGGGCAGCGGCCAGAGGAATGCGTACCGCTCGCGCATCGAATTCCTTCGAATAGGTTTGAAAAGCGCCGACGATGACGAAATCGGCGGTATTCAGCGCACCCTCGGCAGTGTTGAGCAATAGGGTCACCCGGTCGCCCGGTTTCAACTGGGCGGCGCGGGCGATGCCTTCGCCAACCATGATCCCGTCGTGATCCCGATCGGTGAGTTGTCGACCGCCAGTGATGACCATATGCGTTCCCAGCCGGCTTTCACGGTCAGGCTCGACACCTTCGCCAATGATCGCCAAATCGGTCTTGCCGTTGTTGAGGATGCCGGAAAAGTAGATCCGGCCCATGGCGTCAGCCACGTTTGGCAAAGCGGTGATCGTCTTCTTGATGTCCGTCGGGTCGTCGATCAGAAAATCCTGCGGCGAACGCGAGCCGCGCTCGAGATAGCCATTACGGGTGACCTGCAGATGGCCCGATTGCGAGTGGATCACCGCTTCGCCCAATTGAATGAATATGTCGTAGATGAATCCGCCGCTGAGCACCAGACCGATCACCCCGAAAATGATCGCCACCAGGGTCATGGCGCTGCGGATTTTCTGTCGCAGCACATTGCGCAATGCCAGCTTGAAGACCGCCGTTTGCGAGTGGATGAACGATTCAGCCTGTTCCTCCTGCAGCGTCCGATCGATGAACGCGTCATCGCCTTGGCCACGCCAGCCGCGCAGCCTGACGACAAGACGCACCAGCAGTTTGCGCACATTCGATTGCCAGAGGTCAAATATGGGGCGCTTGTTCATGGTTGCTGGCGCGACGAATCAGCGGTTAAAACGTAAAGCATCGACGATGACCATGCGCGACGCTTTCCAGGCCGGGTACAGACTGGCGAGCAGCGTCGTGCCGGCCGCGAGCAGAAAAGCGTCGAGCAACAAACCGGCATTCACCATGATTTCCGCCGTATAACCGCGCGCCATTCCCGGCGGCGGCGGCATCGGAATGCCAATTTGCGAAATGATCGCGGCGGCGATACTGCCGATCGTCATGCCGATCAAACCGCCGGCGATGCCGAGCAGCACGCCTTCAATAACGAACAGACGCATGATTTTCGCTCGGGTGATGCCTACCGCCAGCGCGGTGCCGATCTCGCCGGTCCGTTCGACAACATTCATCATCAGCGTGTTTGAAATCGACAACACAATAATGATGGCGATGATCACCTTGATCACACCGACCTGTTTTCTGAACAAAGAAACGGTCTTGTTGTAAAAATCGGCCAGATCGCTCCAGGGAACGAATTCGAGCGCACTGCCGGCAAAACTTTGGCGCAACCTGGCCAGGATCGTCGGCGTATCCTCAGTCTTGTCGAGCAACATCACCCACAGATGCGAACCGCTGACTTTCAGCACCGACTGTGCCGTTTCGATCGGCAGGCGAACGGCGGCATCGTCGTAAGCCTTCGAAACGGTCGAAAACAGTCCAAGCACATGGCATTCGGTCGCATTGACGCCCCCGGACGGAGTATTGGCCATCAGGACCACCTGGTCACCGACGTTGACCCCCAGATTGGCGGCCAATCCGGCGCCGACGATGACTCCTTTGGCATCGCCACTCGATAAGCCCTGACCTTTGGTGATGAACAGCGTGTTCGACAACAAGGCTTCCTTGTCCGGTTCGACGCCTTCGCCGAGAAAAGAAATCGTCGCTTCGCCATGACTGATCAAACCGCCGAAAGACAGTCGCGCGCCGACGATTTTCACGCCGTCGTTTTTTTCCAACGCCGCACGCTCCGGCGAATTTTGCTTCAGCAAGTAAGCAAAGGGGTCCGACTGACCGAGCTGAAAATAGCCGGGACGGGCAACCTGAATGTGTCCGAGGCGCGAACCGATGGTCGTTTCACGCATGCCCATCAGCGTCCACTCGATGAAACCGCTGGCGAGCAGCAGGGTGATGATCCCGAAAGAGACGGCGATGACCGCCATCCCGCTACGACGACGCTGACGGACAACATTGCGATAAGCCAGCAGAAAGTCCTGCAACAGGGAATTCATCTCGGCAAAGTGACGCAGGAAAGGCAGTCGGAGAGCGGGATCGCTGCCATGCAATGTAGTGGAACACCCTGGCAAAGGTCAAGGCGAGGCCCTGTTTAACAGACGCTTGCGCGCTGCCGTTCGCCAAAGATGGCTTGCTGCGCCAAGCGGGCAGCAGCATCAGGCGCCGATATCGGGTAGCCTGTATCACTCGTCATGCCTGCCGCTGCCGATGCTCGCCCAACAATCCCGCTTGATCCTCGCGCATGCCACGCCAATCTTGCTGGCGCAACTGTCGGCAATGGGCATGATGATCATCGACACCATTCTGCTCGGCCACCACGGCGCCGAAGATCTGGCCGCGGTGGCCGTCGGCAGCGGATTGTATATCGCCATCGTTTTCGCGCTGGCCGGCATTCTGCAGGCTGTCGCGCCGATCGTCGCCCAGTTGCATGGCGCCGGGCGGGATGGTGAAATCGCCGCCAGCTTGCAGCAGGCTTTGTGGCTGGCGCTGCTGTTGACTGTGCCGGGCGTTTTTCTGCTCGTTCATCCGGATGCGCTGTTGTCTCTGTCGACCATCGATGCGAGCGTCGAACTGAAGACACGTCGCTATCTGCAAGCGCTGGCTTACGGTTTGCCCGCCTTGCTGTTCTACCGGACCTTTCATGCTTTCTGTAACGCGCTGAGCCGGCCTCGCCCCTTGTTGTGGATCAGTCTGGGCAATACCGTGCTGCACGGCCTCCTCGCGTCGGCGCTGGTCACCGGCTATTGGGGGGGCGAAGCGCTGGGTGCGTTCGGCTGTGGCGTTTCGAACGCCATCGTCGCTTGGTTCTCGATGGTTTGTGCGCTGGTCTATATGCGCGCCAGTCGCGCGTTGCACGCGTATCGCTTATTCGCCGGCTGGCGCCGACCGCAGACTCGGCAGTTGAAAGAATTGTTGCGTCTCGGTTTGCCGATGGGCGCATCCAATCTGATCGAGATTTCTTCGTTTACGTTGATGGCACTGTTCGTCGCGCCCTTGGGAGCGACAGCGTTGGCCGGCCACCGTATCGTCGCGACGCTGGCCGCCACCTGCTACATGTTGCCGCTGGCACTGGGCATTGCCACGCTGGCGCAGGTCGCCCAGTCCGTCGGCGCTGGCGACGGATTCCACGCGCAACGCTCGATCGCCGCCGGATTGTTGCTGGCCAGCGGCGCGTCGACGTTGATCGGTGCGCTATTGTGGACTATCGGTCAGCCGCTGGTGGCGATTTATACGATCGATCCGGCGGTGCAGGCCGTCGCGTTGTCCTTGCTGGCTTATGTGGCCATTTATCAACTCTTCGACGCCGTGCAGACCATTGCCGCGCACGCCTTGCGCGGCTATCGCATCACTTTTGCGCCGATGCTGGTGCACTTGCTCAGCTTTTGGGGAGTCGGTCTGTACGGCGGCTGGTGGCTGGCATACCGCGCGGTCGATCCTTGGGGAGTTGCGGGCTTCTGGCTGGCGTCGTTGAGCAGCCTGGTGCTGGCCGCGCTGTTGCTCGGCGGGCTGCTGTGGCACGCTGTGCGCCCAGAGTCCGGCTGAACAGGCGGCGCGTTTCATCTCTTTGCAGAGACGAACTGCATCCTGCGCTTCCGGACGGCATGCAAAAAGGCCACAGAGAGAACCCTGTGACCTTTTTCTCTTTCCCGGCTTCAACCAAGCAATCTACTCAATAATTTTCGATAAATATCGAGAATGTCTTGGTTATCTCGGTGGCTTCCTGCTGCTGGCGCGACGGCGTGTCGCCGACCGAGCAAGAGTCGCTTATTTCTTGCCGGTCAGCGCGGCGGCGGCTTGTGTGGTGGCGTTGGTGGCGGCTTTGACGTTGCTGTCCACCATGTCGGACAGTTGCTTGGCCATTTGCGAAATGTTTTCGAAAGCGGCCGTCGACGAGCCCATCATCTGCTTCATCGCCGCGCCGAAAACGTCGCTGGAGATCGGCGACAGCGATCCGGCTTTTTCGACCAAACCGGCGGTGTCATGACGAAGGCTGTTGTATTGGCTTTCCATGACCGAGGTAATCTCGCGTTGCATGTTCGCGGTCAGCTCATACAGGCTGCGCGAGTATTCCATCAGTTTCTCGACGTTCGGCTTGGCCAGCGCGCTGGCGACGTCACCGATCTGCTTGGGATCGCGAATGGCCAGCAACTGTTGTGCGCCCGTGGCGCCGTTGTTGAACAATTCGCGGCTGGCGGCGAGGTTGAGCGCGGAAAGTTGTTCCAAACCGTGAAAGGCCGTGCGTACCAGGGTCATCATGACTTGGGCGTTGGCTTTCTGGCTCTGGACCAGTTTCTCAAGGTCGATATTGCTCATCGATAATCTCCGTAATAAACGTTTGGACTGCTGGAAACGGTGCCGGAGGATCTGTGCAGCCAGTCCGTCCGGCCATTCCGATCTGGGTAGTTGCGCTGTATTCAGTCAGTGCTGGCGGTGCGAATGCTTCGTCTGGCGTCAATGTAGACAAACCCGCTCCGCCGGCTGATTATTTCTTGACGCTGGCGGCGGTGGCACCAACGGCTTTGACGGTGGCGTTGGTCGCGGCAGCGAGGTTGGTTTCGGCAATGTCGGCGACTTGCCGGGCGGCCTTGTTGATGTTTTCAAAAGCCGTGGTGGCCGAATTGATTGCCGACTTAACGGCATTGACGGCGACATCGGAACCGGCCGGTGCATTTTTGGTTGCTTTTTCGAGCAGGCTCATCACCGTTTTCTGAAAATCGCTGAACTGCGTTTCGAGCAGCTTGGAAATCTCTTCCTTCGATTGTGCGGAGATTTCATAGACGCTACGGGTATAAGCAACGGCTTTTTCGAGTCCCGGTTGGGCCAGCGAAGCCTGCACCGATAAAAATTCCTTGGCGTCTTTGGCGCCGAGCATGGCTTTGGCGTTGGCCACCCCGTCTTCGAGCATCGAGCGAGCGGTATTCAGGTTCAGCGCAGCGATACGCTCGGCGCTGGCCAGCGCGGTATTGGCCAGAGTCAGCATGGCATCGACGGAAGCTTTGTTGGCTTCGGCAAATTGCTCGGGCGTATTAAACATTGTCAATCTCCTCAGGGTTGTTAGGACACCACACAAAAATATGTGCAATGTGAGAGTCGCCGATTATTGCACCTTTGCGGGGTGAAATCTTTGCTGCACTGCACCATGAGCGGCATTATAACGGCCTCTGCACGCTTGTCAAGATATTTTTGTTGCGACGCACAAAAATTATAGTTTATTGTTTTAGTTTGAATTTATCGCAGTCGCTCGTCAGGCGCCCGGGTCGATCGACGAATTTGCTGCGCTGCATGGGCGTCGTGTTGAATGTAGCGACGGTCATAGAATCGCCGCCAGGGATGTCAATCGGCGCGAGGGGTGACGTTATGTGCCGGACGCAATTGCAAGGACTCTCTCTGGCCAGCCGGCGCTGTCTTCTCCCGGTTCTTCGGCTGGATGACCGCCCGTACGCGGCTACTGCTTTCACCTGTGCCGCCCCGGGTCGACGAGCCTGCGTTATTGACCAGATATTTCTCGTTCAATGCATCGTAAGAAATGAAGTGGCCTTTGACTTCGTCGGCACCGCTCTTGATGTGGGCGCGGTTGTAGAAGTCGGTCTTTTCGCTGCGCGCATCGTGCTCGATGCGTTCGGCTTCGCCTTCGATATAGACGTTGCTGCCCTCACGCTTCTGCTTGAAGCGCACCAAGCCATTGGGACCGCCGGTGGCGACGCCCTTCTGAAATCCATCGGCATCCTGAGTGACCATCAGGCGCTGTGTACGGATTTCCAGGCTGCCTTGCGTCAGCACGACATTGCCTTCGAGTATTTGAATTTTTTTCAGATCGTCGATGCTCATCCGGTCGGCCTCGAGATGGATCGGCTTGTCGCGGTCGGCCCGTTCCGCCTGTGCTGAGAACGAGATGATCAACGAGAGGATCAGCAGGCCGCAAGATTGAAGACGGATGCTCATGGCTCACTTCTTTCTGCTCAAAAGGCTTTCGATTCGTCCAGATACCTGCGCTTCGAGCAGGTAGGTCTGCGCTTTGTTGTCGAACTGCATGCCGACGCCTTCAATCGACGATTTGTCTTGTCTGATCAGGATTCTGCGCTTGGTATACGCACGCTCCTCGTCGGTGAGTACGGTCAGTTCGGGGGTTTCGACGATCAGTTCGCCGCGCTTGGAGGTGGCGGCCCGGCGTACCTCGACGGCTTCGCTCAGGTCGATACGTTGGCCGCGCGCGGTACTCTGGCCCCGGCCGGCACGAACGGTTACCGTCGGCCGCGAAGGATGGAATTGCTGTAGACGGGGTTCGATGAATTCGGTCGTGTCTTTGTCGGGATAATGCCGCAGTTCGCGGGCGATCAATGTGTATTGCAAAGTCCCGGCGGCATCGAGCTTGCGCACGGTCGCGCCACTGATGATGTAATCCGGATCGTGCCGCGATTTTCCATCATGGCGTTCTGTCGGCAATTCGCTGGCGTAGCGCAGCCAGAAACTGAGCGCAGCCAGCGACAGCAGAATGGTCAAGGGCAGTATCGCCGTCTGCCAGTTTTGTGCGCTTGTCGTTACGGAGATCCGCAAGCGGTCGAACATGCGCATCAGATGACCTTCGCCTGGAACAGGTCGTGCATGTTGAGCGCGCCGAGCAATCTGCCATGCTCATCGACGACCGGCAGCTGGTTGATCCGGTAGTGTTCCATCATTTCGACCGCTTCGACGGCCAGCCGGTCGGGGCCGATCGAGCGTGGATGGCAGCCCATGATTGCGCTGACCTGTCGGCTGCGCAGATCCAGATTGCTGGCGAAGGCGCGGCGCAGATCACCGTCGGTGACGATGCCGACCAGCCGCTGCTGGTCGTCAATCACCGCCGTCATGCCGATGCCACCGCGCGAGATTTCGAGGATCGCTTCGGCAACGCTGGTCGCGAGAGAAACTTGCGGCACGGCTGGGCCGACGTGCATCACGTCGCGAACGTGCGTCAGCAGTCGACGCCCCAGCCGTCCACCGGGGTGCGAGCGCGCAAAATCCTCGCGCCCGAAGCCGCGCGCGTCGAGCAGCGCCACCGCCAGCGCATCTCCGAGCGCCAAGGCGGCCGTCGTGCTCGCCGTCGGCGCCAGATTCAGCGGACAGGCTTCTTGCGCGACGCCGACATCGAGATGGATATCGGCTTCCCGCGCCAGCGATGATTGCCGATTGCCGGTCAGGCTGAGCAGTTTGGCACCCTGGCGTTTGACGATCGGCACGATGGTCAACAGTTCGACCGCTTCTCCGGAATTGGACAGGGCGATCAGGATATCGTCACGGGTGATCATTCCCAGGTCGCCGTGACTGGCTTCGGCCGGATGGACGAAGTAGGCCGGCGTACCGGTGCTGGCCAAAGTCGATGCGATCTTGCGCCCGATATGTCCGGATTTGCCCATGCCGCTGACGATCACCCGGCCGTGGCTGTTGAGGATCAGCGCGACGGCGCGGAGAAAATCGTCATCGACCCGCTCGACCAGCGCCGTCACCGCCTCAGCCTCGATACGCAACACCTGCCGGGCGAGATCGAGTACGTTGCTGGAGGGAAGAATGTCGCTCATGGAAATTCAGCGCTATGCAGGCCGCCGAGTATACCAGAAGGGAATTGCCCGCTCATCCTGCAGCAAAGGCTGCCGCAATGCAGTGACAAGCCGAGCGAAGACAAACGGATCCGAATTGGTCCGCTGCCACCGCCGACCATCTTTGCGCTAACCGGAGTACCGGTTTCGCGCCCACCATCCGCTTGACCGCCGGCAGAGTCAAAGTTCGACGAGGCCCTGCAACTGCCTCGCCGCTCGCTCGGAGACGACCAGCACCAGTTTGAGCATCGCCCGCGTGGCGCCGACGAACAATTTCCGTTTTGCCTGCGCATCCAGTTGCGCGAAATCGATTTCAGCAAAAATGATCGCCGGTGCCGCCTGACCCTTGAAGCGATACACCGTCTCGAGCAAAATTTCGCCGTGGCGATATTCCGGCTGGCCGAACAGATCGTAGCGGCCGCTGTAGGTGCGCAAGGTGCTGGCACCGAGCTGACTCAGCGACAACAAGCGCGAATTGTCGCGTCCGCGATAGCTGACGATGGCCAGGTCCTCTTTGCGGAAGCCGCCGGCCAGGCAAAGACGGATCGCTTCCTTGACCTTCTGGCACATTTCATCTTCATCGCGGTAGATCAGCCAGTCGATTCCCTCGGCGTCGAAAGGCGAGACCGCTTCGATGGCCGTTTCTTCGCGCAGCAGGGCCTGCAACAGACGCACCACCGGCCGCGGACTGCGGTAATTGGCCATGGTGCGCAAACCAACCCAGCCGGGTAATGCCACCGGCGGCCGTCCGTAGAGGTTCTGCAACGGGTCTTCAAGCCACAGGTGACGGCCGTTTGGCGTGCCATAACGAAAAACCTGGTCGCGCCAGTCGGCAGAAAAATCCTGTCCTTCATCGACGATCAGCGTGTCACAGCGTTGGTTGTCGGGAATCGGCAAGCTGGCCGCGCGTTCGACCATTCGGCTGAAGGCATCCGGCAGGACGAAATCGGGCGTTTCGCCATGTGTGCGCAACAACTGTTCGCAAAGCATGTGGAAGGTGCAGGCACTGCCGCCGGCAGGCACCAGCGTGTTGAAATGGTCGGCCAGCGGCCGGTTGAAGCAGACGTAGAGTGGCCGGCCGCCGCTCGCCAGCGTAGCGCGGTACTCGGCCAGCGCCAGTTGTGTCTTGCCTGAACCGGCCGTACCGGTGACCCGCAAACGATAGGGATCGATGCTCAGTTGTCGCGCCCAATGCGCCAGACCGCCCGAGACACGGGTAACCAGCGTACGTGCGCGACCGATCAGTGCGCTGACGTCACTGTCGAGACGAATGATGTCCGCGAGCACGCGGTGTACTGCACGGAATGCGGGCGCCGCTTCGCCCGGCAGCAGGATAGCGCGGATCGTCGGCAGCAACTGTTCGCGACGCGGCGCATCGATCAGCCGTTCGGCGAGCAAACCGGCCGTCGGCGGCGATTTGACGTGGTAATCCGGACAATAGAACAGCGTTTCCAGGCGCAGGTGCTGCGTACCCGGACGCGCGTGCAGCTTGGCTTGCAGTGCGTCACGGGTGCGTGTCAGCTGTACGGCCAGCAGACGACGACGGCCGCCGTAGGTGGTGACCAGCCCGTCCGGCGTTTCGTTGAGAAAACCGCTCTTCTGCTCGATCAGCAGCAGGTCGCCGCTGGCGTTGACCAGCACGAAGTCGGCGTCGCCGAAAACGGCAAACCCCTGCTCGAGATTCGTCCAATGCACGGCGTGATAGACCGTGTATTGGTCGGACAATCCTTCCGCCAGACGCGCCAGCGTTTCGATCTCGCGTTGCGCCGCGCCGGTGACGGCCAGCTCGCGCCAGCCGTCGGGAAGGATGCGCGCCACGGACGGCTACGCCGGAGCCAGGTTCAGTGGCGGGTTTCGACCATCACCAAAGGTTCGTCCGCGATGACCGTCGGCGGCCGTCGCCGGCGGCCGCGCGGCGCCTCGCCGAGTGCCGGTTCATCGGTTTGCCAGGCTTGCAACTTGTCGCGCGCAGTTTCGACCATCACCAGACCACTGTCGTCGACCACCTGTTGCAGATCGATGCGCGGCAGATCCGGCGGCACGGGCGATTCTTCCGCGTCCGGAGGAGGAACGATCGGGGTTGCATCGTCCTCGGCGACAGCGGCCGTTTGCAATACCGGCTCGGCAGCGGGAACCCTGTCCTCAACGGGGGCTGAACTCGCCAACGCCGGCTGTTCCAGCAACGGCTCGGCAGGGATCGCCGGAAGTGTCGGCGAGGCGCCGTCGACCGGTGCGGGGAATCCGGCGACCGTTTCGACTGCCGCGGGTTCAATTACCGGCAAGGCTTCTTCTTTCGCCGGTGCAACCTCGTCCGTCATCTCCGGCGGCGATTCCAACGCAGGAGTCACCGTCGCTGGCGATCCGTTTTCAGGGGATAGCGACAAGGCGACCGCACCCGCTGCCGTGGCAGCGACCACCGGCAGGACGACATCGTTGGCCGCCAGGGACTGGCCACCGTTGAGCAGTTCGAGTTGACTGTCGTTACGTTCGTTGCGCTCGCGACGTCCGCCACGGCGCCCACGTCGACGAGGCGCGCCGGCGGCCTCTTCATTGCTTTCCGGAGCGGCAGTCGCTGTCGCCAAGGCGGCAGGCGGAGCAGCGGAGTTCGCCGGGGCGGTCACCGCCGGTAGCGGTTCACGGGGGGTCGCACGAGGTTCGCGAGGTTTGCCACGGGGTTCGCGCGTGACGGTCGCTTCACGCGCTTCGCGCGGTTCTTTGACTTCTTTCGCCTCTCGCGCTTCACGTGTCTTTGGTGTTTCCCCGCGCGGAGCAGCGGCTGCCGTCTCGCGTGGCTCGCGACCCGGACGCGCTTCGCTTCCATCCCGACGCTCGTCGCGACGGGTATTGCGTGTAGCCGAACCATTGCGGCGCGGTTCACGCGGCGCATCGCGCGCCGGTGCGTCGGCGGCGGGTGGTACGGGGGACGCCGCCGCCGGTGTCGCCGTCGGTGCAAAGCCAAACCACGCACGCAAGGTGGCGAGAACGCGTTGGAACAGAGAGGGGGCAGCGGCTGGCGCAGCGGCAGCCGCTGCCCGCTCGGCGATGTTCGGCGCCGGTTGGGCAGCGGTGACGCCACGAATCGCCGCTTCCGGTCGGATCGGCTTCGCTTCGCCGCTACTCGCGACGGCCTCCTTGCTGTCCTCTTCGGTCGGCATTTCGACCATCCGGTACGAGGGCTGCAGCAGTTCTTCCTGCCCCTGGTCGTCGTTACGGATGCGGGTGACGCTGTGTTGCGGCGTCTCGAGGTGAATATTGGGAATCAGCAGGATATTGACTTTTTGCCGCAGTTCGACCGCCTGCACGTCGGCTCGTTTTTCGTTGAGCAGGAAGGTGGCGACATCGACCGGCACCTGCGCGTGCACGGCAACGGTGTTGTCCTTCATCGACTCTTCCTCGAGGATGCGCAGGATGTGCAGCGCCGCCGATTCGGTGCTGCGGATGTGACCGGTGCCCGAACAACGCGGGCAAGGAATGTAGCTGGTTTCCGCCAGCGCCGGCCGCAAACGCTGGCGCGACAGTTCGAGCAAGCCGAAGCGGCTGATCTTGCCGGTCTGCACGCGCGCACGGTCGAAGCGCAGGGCATCGCGAATGCGGTTCTCGACCTCGCGCTGGTTGCGCTGGTTCTCCATATCGATGAAATCGATGATGATCAGCCCGCCGAGGTCGCGCAGCCGCAACTGGCGCGCCACTTCCTCGGCCGCTTCGAGGTTGGTTTTCAGCGCCGTTTCCTCGATGTCGGCGCCGCGTGTCGAGCGGCCAGAGTTGACGTCGACGGAGACCAGCGCTTCGGTATGGTCGATGACGATCGCCCCACCCGACGGCAGGCTGACCTGTCGCGAATAGGCCGATTCGATCTGGTGTTCGATCTGGAAACGCGAGAAAAGCGGCACATCGTCGCGATAACGCTTGATGCGGTTGACGGTGCCCGGCATGACGTGTTCCATGAACTGCCGCGCCTGTTCGTACACCTCGTCGGTATCGACGAGGATTTCGCCGATGTCAGGCTGGAAATAGTCGCGGATGGCGCGGATCACCAAGCTGCCTTCCTGGTAGATCAGGAAAGCACCCTGCTGCTGGTCGGCGGCCGACTCGATCGCCTTCCATAATTGCAGCAGATAATTGAGGTCCCACTGCAATTCTTCGGCGTTGCGACCGATCGCCGCGGTGCGCGCGATCAGGCTCATGCCGGCTGGAACCTGCAACTGATCCATCACCTCCCGCAACTCGGCTCGCTCGGTACCTTCGACACGCCGTGAGACGCCACCGCCACGCGGATTGTTCGGCATCAACACCAGATAACGCCCGGCGAGGCTGGCGTAAGTGGTCAGCGCGGCTCCCTTGTTGCCGCGTTCGTCCTTGTCGACCTGAACGATCAGTTCCTGGCCTTCGCGCAGGGCTTCCCTGATCGTCGCGCGCCCGGCCTCGGCACCGGGCTGAAAAAAGGCGCGCGAGACTTCCTTGAACGGCAGAAAACCGTGCCTTTCCGAGCCGTAGTCGACAAAAGCTGCTTCCAGACTGGGTTCGATGCGGGTAATGACCGCTTTATATATGTTGCTCTTTTTTTGTTCCTTGGTGGCCGATTCGATGTCGAGATCGATCAACTTCTGACCGTCGACAATGGCAACACGGAGTTCCTCGACCTGTGTTGCGTTGAACAGCATGCGCTTCATGTGTATGGGCTCCCGCGCGCTGCCACGGGGAACGCCTGATGCAGGCAGTCAGGAATTAGTCGTTGCAGAGGGCTCTGAAGTGGTTACCCAACAAAGCAACTAATTAATGAAGTCTCTCGCCGACGCCTTGCTACGTCGTGCCTTGTTGCCATCCAAGGGCTCGGAAATCTGCCTGGAGCGCCCCGCAGGTGCCAGGCGCGCGCAGTTCAAGTAGTATCGCTACTTTGTGGTGAGCGTACTTAACCAGATGATTGGCGTTGAGTTGATCTTGCACAATTGGCACAAGAAAGGCGGCTGAGGCCTGCCGGAAAGTGTGTCGCAATCAAAAAAATCGCTATGGCTCAACGGTCTAACGGGTCAGCGCCTCTTTCAATCCAAGACGCAAATCAGGTGAAGTATATTCAAAATGAGCGAAATTGGCAAAAACTCGGTCACTCAAGCTTTAATCAGCGAAAACGAGCACGGCCAGCGACTCGACAACCTGCTGCTCAAACACTGTAAAGGCGTCCCGAAAAGCCATATTTACCGCCTCGTGCGCAGCGGTCAGGTACGGGTCAACGGCGGGCGCGTTGAGGTGTCGTACCGCTTGCAGTTGGGCGACCAGGTGCGCATCCCGCCATTGCGCATCGCTGCGCCGGAAGTCCGTGCGGACAGTGGACCGGCACGACCACCGACGTTGCCGCTGCTCTACGAGGATGACAGTCTGCTGGTGGTCGACAAGCCGGCCGGCATCGCCGTACATGGCGGCAGCGGCGAGAGTTTCGGCGTCATTGAAGCTCTGAGAAAGCAGCGGCCTCCCGGACGCTTCCTCGAACTGGCGCATCGCCTCGACCGCGAAACGTCCGGCGTCCTGTTGCTCGGCAAGAAGCGCTCGGCCCTGCTCGCCCTGCACGACACCTTCCGCCAGCGCGCCGCCGACAAACGTTACCTGACGCTGGTCAGCGGCCGCTGGCTGGCGCCACAGCAGTCGGTCAAACTACCGTTGCACAAATACCTGCTGCCTTCGGGCGAAAGACGGGTACGCGTCGCCGACGATGGCAAGCCGGCGCGCACCGTCTTCCGCCTGCTGGCGCGCTGGCAAAGTTTCAGCCTGCTCGAAGCCGAGTTGTGCAGCGGCCGGACGCATCAGATCCGCGTCCATCTGGCGCACCTCGGCTTTCCGATCGTCGGCGACGACAAATACGGCAATTTCGACCTGAACCGGCAACTGGCCAAGCAGGGTTTGAAACGGATGTTTCTGCACGCCTGGAAAATCCGCCTGCCGCACCCGCTCGACGGCCGTGAAATCGGCTTCACGGCGCCGCTACCGCCTGCCTTGAGCGATTTTCTGCGGCGACTTTCCGGTCAGGAAAGACAGGAATATGGCGATACGTGGTAATTGCTTTTCACCGGTCGCCGTGACAAGAGAACGCTGAGCAATAGGCTGCGCGGGCGATCCGCTCTTCAATCTGGACGAGTAGCCTGGGCAAGATTTATCTTTCACTGCGGACAGCGGGCACTTCGATACCGAAAATGTCCTTGTTGGAAGCCCGCTGTTACGGGGTGTGCGGGACCCGGCGGAATTATTTCACGATTTCCGCACGGTTTCCCGGTGTGCCACAAACCGCTATGATTGCGCGATGAAGACACGAATTTTATTGGTTGAAGACGATTCCCGCCTGGCTGAGCTAACCGCTGAATATCTACGTAAAAACGGTTTTCAGGTCAATGTCGAAGGGCGCGGTGACGCTGCCGAGGCGCGCATCGTCAATGAACGCCCGGATCTGGTCATCCTTGACGTGATGCTGCCGGGCAAGGATGGCTTTGAGATTTGCCGCACCGTGCGTCCGGTTTATCCCGGCGTGATCCTGATGCTGACTGCCCGCGACGAAGACCTCGATCAGATCCTCGGTCTGGAACTCGGTGCTGACGACTACATCGCCAAACCGGTGCAGCCGCGGCTGTTGCTGGCACGTATCAAGGCCTTGCTGCGCCGTTCACCGGGACTCGTCGGCAATTCGGCGGGCGAAAACAGCGACCCCGGTCAACCCGCCGAACTCTCTTTCGGTCGCTTCCGCATCAGTCAGGCGACCCGCAGTACCTCGTTGGGTGACGAAAGCATCGATTTGACCACTGCCGAATTCGACTTGCTCTGGTTGCTGGCCCGGCATGCCGGCAATATCCTGTCGCGCGACGATCTGCTGCAGGAACTGCGCGGAATCGGTTTTGACGGTCTGGATCGCTCGATCGACGCCCGGATTTCCCGCTTGCGCCGGAAACTCGGTGACGACCCGGAAAATCCTCTACGTATCAAGACAGTACGCGGCAAGGGATACTTGTTCAGCAAGCATGACTGGCAATAGCAACAAACTGCTGGCCCTGCTCGACAACTATAAACCGGCGCCCTGGCGGGGTCGTTACAGCCTGTCGCGGCTGTTTTTCAATTTTTATCTGCTGGTGATGGGTTCCTTTGTCGTCATCGCCATTTTTGCCGACTTCGTCATATCGACGGCCGTCAAGGGTATCACCGACGACTACACCAGCCGTTTCATGCGCGGCACGATCGTTCTCATCGAAGACGAGCTGTTTCGCAAACCGCGCGCCGAATGGCCGAAAACCATTGCCGCGCTCGACCAGAAGTTTTCCTACAAGCTTGACATCGTCGATCGCTGGAAGCTGCGCCTGCCGCCCAGCGAGGCTGAGAAACTCGATAACGGCGATCTGGCGATCGACGCGCAAGGCGACATCCTATACCACCGGCTCAAGCAATCGCCGCACATCCTGGTCGTCGGCCCGATTTCGCCCGAACGCAACCCCGAGTACCGGCCGGGGATACCGCTTGATCTGCGTATCAGTCTGCTCACCTGGAGTCTGATCGGTGTCTGTCTGGCCATTGCCGTCTGGTTTTGGGTGCAGCCGGTCTGGCGCGACCTCGAAGCAATGCGCCAGACTGCCCGTGCGCTCGGGGAAGGCGACTTCGGCGCGCGCGCGCCTTCGATGCGCAGCAGCGCCTTCCGGCCGCTGGCCGAAACGCTCAACGGCATGGCTGAACGCATCCAGCGCCTGATCGCCATGCAGAAGGAACTCTCGAGCGCCATTTCGCATGAGCTGCGCACCCCGATCGCTCGTACGCGCTTCGCCCTGGAAATGTATGCCGAGACTGACGAACCAGATGAACGGACTCGTCTGTGGCGGATGATGGAAGACGATCTCGATGAACTGGACGGGTTGATCGATTCCAGCCTCACCTATACCCGTTTTGAACGCGAACAACCTGAGCTGCAAATCTCCGAAGTCGACATTGCCCTCTGGCTGGCCGAACAGGTCGACGATTCACGTTTGCTGGCGCGCAAACTGAACCTGCAGCTCAATTGCAGTGCTTTGCCCGCCGGCTTGAAAGTCGAGATGGATCGACGAAGCATGCCTTACGCCATCGCCAACCTGTTGCGTAACGCCATCAAATACGCCCGCGCAACGATCGAAGTCCGCGCTGAAATCGTCGGGGAGCAGTTGCGGGTGCACGTCGATGATGACGGGATCGGCATTCCGGCGGCCGATCGCGAACGGATTTTTTCTGCCTTTACCCGCCTCGACCGCTCGCGTGACCGGGCTACCGGTGGCTACGGACTCGGTCTGGCGATCGCCCGACTGGTTCTAGAACAACACCATGGCGCAGTCAGCGCTTCCGACTCGCCGCTCGGCGGTGCCCGTCTCACTCTAAGCTGGCCGCTGTCACAAAGCGTCACCTAACGCCGACGCAAACCCTGAAGACCGCTTATCGATCCGGGATTTACCATTGTCCGGTATTTGAACAGCGTCAGTCGCCAGCCATCCATGCGCGGATCCGATTTGCAGATCCTTACTGTCGAACATTTTGGCCTCTCTTCCCGGCGGCGCCTGCTGCCTGGCCGTTCAGAAAGCAATCGTTTCGACATCGGGATTGACGAGACAGGTGGCAAACGCGGCCATCTTCTTCACCAACCTTCCCCTCATCGTTAAACACGTGCAGTCCGCTTTCAGACCCTCGTTCCCGATTGCCGAAGGAATCGGCATTTTCATCGGTGTCGCGGCCTGGGATGTTCTGAGTGCCGGCGAGATGTCGCTGCTCAAGGCCGCGTTGGTCGCCAGTGGTGGTGCGCTGATCCTTTTCTTCTTTCGCTGCCTGCAAGCCAGACTGCGCAGCAAACGGCAGATCGACCGCCTTTAACGGGCTGCCCCAAGCGTCTACGTCAGTCAACACCCGGCAACGGGGTTGCACCAACGGACCCGGATATTGTTTCATTTTAAATCAATACACGGCGACGCAGGTTGTGGTGAAGGGATTCTGGTGCGCATCGCTTGTGGTGAATGATCCGGAAACCGCGATCGCCGTCGGGAGCGCCGCAAACTGATGTGGGATAAGCCGAGACGTAGCCATCCGCGGCCGGCGCGTGCCTGGACACCCGGAAAACGCGCTTGAAGGTGCCGCGCGCCGGCGGCCTACCCGAAATCGGCGGAATGGTTTATATTGCGCCGCAATAGAAAGTCGGTCGCCGTCTGCCGCTGTCGTGCGTGCTGTCCCGTCAGGCAGGCATCGACTGCGCCCGTCACCGCTTCGGTACGGGCCGGAACAGCCCGTCTCCCCATTACCCGCACACGCCGTTTTGCCGCTCAGGCCTTGCGCCGTCGGGGGCTGCGCGTGCGCGAAGAACGATCATTTCGCCGCCATAGGCGGCATCGGAAATCAGGAACCATCCATGAACACCAAACCACCTTCCCTGCTGAGCCGATTGTCGATCGCCCTCGGCAGTTTCTTCCGCATCCTCGGTGACAGCGATTTCGCGGCCCGGGTGCAGGCCTTGAATGACCCGACGCCGGTCGCCACTCCCGAGCCGGCGCCGGTAGCGCCGGCCGTACCGCCGTTGCGGGAAACGGTGCCGGATGGCGCGCTGCAATTGCTCGGCCTGCTGCAGCGCGAGGCGCGTTTCGTCGATTTCATCCAGGAGGATGTGGCCGCCTACGCCGACGCCGACATCGGCGCCGCGGCGCGCGTGGTGCATGAAGGCTGCCGCAAGGTGCTGCGCGACAACTTCACGCTCGACGCGGTGCGCGACGAAGCCGAAGGCAGCCGCGTCACCCTGCCGGCCGGCTTCGACGCCGCGGCTATCCGCCTGACCGGCAACGTCGTCGGCGCGGCGCCGTTCAAGGGCAGCCTGACGCATCGCGGCTGGCGCGTCGTCGAAACACGTCTGCCGAAGCTGTCCGAAAAACACGATCTCTGCATCGTCGCGCCGGCGGAGGTGGAATTATGAGCGAGGCGAAATTTTCGCTAGGCATCGACCTCGGTACGACGCATTGCGCGCTGTCGTACGTCGATCTCGCCGACTGCGACGGCGAGCGGGTAACGCAACAGGTGCTGCCGGTGCCGCAACTGACCGCGCCGGGCAACGTCGCCGCGCTCGGTCTGCTGCCGTCGTTCATCTACCTGCCGCATGCGAGCGAACTGGCCGCCGGCGACCTCGATCTGCCATGGAGCAACACGCAGGATTTCGCGGTCGGCGAAATGGCGCGCAGCCGCGGCGCCGGCACGCCGATCCGCCTGGTGGCCAGCGCCAAAAGCTGGCTGTGCCACGCCGGCGTCGACCGGCGGGCGGCGATTCTGCCCGCCGATGCGCCGCCCGAAGTCTCCCGGCTGTCGCCGCTCGACGCGTCGCTGCGCTATCTCAACCATCTGCGCTGCGCCTGGGATCAGGCGCAGCCGGCGGCGCCCTTCGTCGAGCAGGACATCGTCGTCACCATTCCGGCGTCGTTCGACCCGGCGGCACGCGAACTGACCGCCGAAGCGGCACGCGCGGCTGGCTGCGAACGGCTGACCCTGCTCGAAGAACCGCAGGCAGCGCTCTATAGCTGGATCGAGCGCAGCAGCGGCGGCTGGCGCAAGCAGGTGCGGCCGGGCGACGTCATTCTGGTCATCGATGTCGGCGGCGGCACGAGCGACTTTTCGCTGATCGCCGTCGTCGAACGCGCCGGCGCGCTCGAACTGCACCGCGTCGCGGTCGGCGAACACATCCTGCTCGGCGGCGACAACATGGATCTGGCGCTGGCGTACGCCGTCGCCGGCAAGCTCGCTGCGCAGGGCAGCAAACTCGACGCCTGGCAGTTGCGCGCGCTGACGCACGCCTGCCGCGGCGCCAAGGAAACGCTGCTGCAGGAGAGCGATCTGGCGAGCGTGCCGCTGGTCGTCGCCAGCCGCGGGACCAAGCTGATCGGCGGCTCGCTGCGCAGCGAGCTGACGCGCGAGGAGATCGGTGCGACGCTGCTCGAGGGTTTTTTCCCGGCGGTGTCGATCGCCGAGCGGCCGCAGGGGCGCGGGCGCGGCGGTCTGACGCAGCTCGGCCTGCCGTACGCGCAGGATGCGGCGGTGACGCGTCACCTGGCCGCCTTCCTCGCCCGCCAGTTGAGCGCCACCGACGAACTGGCCGAATTCAGCGGCCGTCTGCCGGCAGGTGCCACCTTCCTGCACCCGACCGCGGTGCTGTTCAACGGCGGCGTCTTCAAGTCGCCCTTGCTCGCCGAGCGCACGCTGGCAACGGTCAACGCCTGGCTGAGCAGCGAAGGCGCCCCGCCGGCGCGGCTGCTCGCCGGTGCCGACCTCGATCTGGCCGTCGCGCGCGGCGCAGCGTATTACGGCTACGTGCGCCGCGGCCAGGGCGTGCGCATCCGTGGCGGCACGGCGCGTGCGTACTACGTCGCCGTCGAATCGTCGATGCCCGCCGTCCCCGGCATCGAACCGCCGCTGCAGGCGCTCTGTGTGGCACCGTTCGGCATGGAGGAAGGCAGCGAAGCGGCGCTGCCGGCGCAGGAATTCGGGCTGGTGGTTGGCGAACAGGTGCGTTTCCGCTTCTTCGGCTCGTCGGTCCGCCGCCAGGATCAGGTCGGCACACTGCTCGACGAGTGGTCGGCCGACGAGTTGCAGGAACTCGACGAAATTCTGACCACGCTGCCCGCCGACGGCCGCAACGCTGGCGAAGTGGTGCGCGTGCGTCTGCATGCGCGCGTCACCGAAGCCGGCACGCTCGAACTCGAAGCGCTGCCGCACGACGGCAGCGCCCGCTGGCGGGTCGAATTCGACGTGCGCGGCGGCGAGTGAAGACCGTCCCGCCGGCCGGGCGGGCGTGACGCGCCTGCCGGCCGGCGGCAGTGCCCGGTCGAGCGGATTCGGCGTAAGATCGCGCTGCCCGCTCACCGCCGACTGACGCCGCCGCCATGCAACGACTCCTCGCCATCTTCGGTCCGCTGCCTTTTCTCGCCCTGGCAATCACCGCCGCCGGCCTGTCGCTCGGCGTCGCCGCCTGGCTGTACCTGGAAATCTTCACGCCGGCGCTGGCCGGCGTCGTATCCGGCTGGCGCTACCCGCTGACCGGTCTGGCGCTGGCGGTCTGCTACTTCGCCTACGGACTGACGCTGCTGCTGGTGGCGCCGACGCTGAACCTGCTGCTCGGCGGCCGTCTGCAGCCCTATCGCGGCTCGGCGGTGTCGCTGACCGCCTTGCGCTGGTACGTGCATTGCACGCTGACGCTGGTCGTCCGCTATTCCTTTCTCGAATTCGTCACCCCCTCACATTTTTCGCAGATCTACTACCGGCTGATGGGCATGAAGATCGGCCGCAACGTGTCGATCAATTCGACGGCGATCGCCGATCCGTCGCTGATCGAGATCGCCGACAACGTCATCATCGGCGGTACGGCCAGCATCATGGCGCACTACGCGCAAGGCGGCTATCTGGTCATCGCGCCGGTCAGGCTCGGCGCCGGGTCGACGATCGGCTTGCGGGCGATCGTCATGGGCGGCGTCGAGGTCGGCGCCAAAGCGAAGGTCCTCGCCGGGTCGTTCGTGCTGCCGAATACGCGCATCCCCGCCGGCGAAACCTGGGCCGGCATTCCGGCGCAGCGCATCGAACTGCCGCGCGACGAGGCCAGCGGCAGGCCGGCGGCCGCCGGCGGACAATGACAGTCGCGTTCGACGGGCCGCCGCTGGCGACCATCGGCTTGCGTCTGCTGGCCATCGCCGGCGCGCTGGTCGCCTGGCACTTCAGTCAGCGGCTGATCGGCGAACGGGCGCTCGCAGGCGAGCGTATCGTCGATCATCTGCATCAGTTGAGCACGCCGGCCAACACCTGGCTGCACGAGCACCCCGGCGCCGCGAAAGCGCTGCTGATCGTCAGTTCGCTGGCCATCGACCTGAGCACCCTGTTCGTCCTCGCCTATGCCGTCGTCGGCCCGAGTTTTCTGCCCTTCTGGGGCTTGCTGGCTTTGTTCGTCCTGCGCTTTCTCAGCCAAACGGCGGTCGCTTTGCCGGCGCCGACGGGAATCATCTGGCGCCACCCCGGCTTCCCGTCGCTGTTCGTCACCTATGCCGTCGCCAACGATTTCTTCTTTTCCGGTCACACTGCCTTGGCGGTCTACGGCGCCATGCAGATGGCCAGCCTTGGTCTGCCGGCCTTGACCGCGCTCGCCGTACTGCTCGCCGTGTCGCAGATGGTCCTGCTGATCGTCCTGCGCGCGCACTGGACGCTCGACGTGATCACCGGTGCGCTGGCCGCGCTGTGCGTCGGTTTATTGTTTTCCGGAGCCTGACATGAAGCCACGTTTAACGCCATCCATCGAGGCAGGACGATGAGCGCCGCCACCCGTCTCGAAGCGCAGCGGCGCGTCGACGACATCAACGTGTTCACGCGCGAATGGCAACGGCTGCGCGCCGCGGGTGTGCTGGTCGACGACCCGGCGCGCGACGACGCCATCCGCGCGCATCATCAGGCGCTGCTCGCCGACTACGCGCGCAGTTTCGACGTCGACGCCGATGCGCAGGCACGCCAGTTGTCGCTCGGCATGCGCATCGCGTCCTTCCTCGGTGCGCTGGCGCTGGCGGCGAGCGTCTTCCTGCTCTTCCAGCGCTACTGGGGGCTGCTGACGACGCCGCTGCAGGTCGCTGTACTGCTTTCCACCGCACTCGGCAGCTTCGTATTCACCCTCTGGCTGCACGGCAAGGACGCTGCCGGCTATTTCACCAAGCTGGCGGCGCTGATCGCCTTCGCCTGCTTCGTACTCAACGTCTCGCTGCTCGGGGCGATTTTCAATCTGACGCCGTCGGACAATGCGCTGCTGCCCTGGGCGGCGCTGGCTTTTCTGCTTGCCTACACCTGCGATCTGCGCCTATTGCTTGCCGCCGGCATCCTGTGCACGATGGCCTACATCGCCGCGCGCACCGGCACCTTCCGCGGTTTGTACTGGCTCGATTTCGGCGAACGGCCGGAGAATTTCTTCCCGGCCGGACTGCTGTTCTTCTGCCTGCCGCTGTTGCCGCGCGTCGCCACGCACCGCCGTTCGCAGGAATTCGCGCCGATCTACCGTGTTTTCGGGCTGCTGGCGCTCTTCCTGCCGATGCTCGTCCTCGCCCACTGGGGATATGGCAGCTACCTCGAGCTCGATCACAAACTGATCGAAGGGGCGTATCAGATTGCCGGCTTCCTGCTCGGCGGCTTGACGATCTGGCTCGGCGCACGGCGCGAATGGCCGGAGGTGGTCAATACCGCTGTGACTTTCTTCGTCATCTTCCTGTATACCAAGCTCTTCGACTGGTGGTGGGAAACCATGCCGAAATATCTCTTCTTCCTGATCCTCGGTCTGCTCGCCGTGCTGATCCTGCTGATACTCAAACGGCTGCGCGCCGCCAGCGGCTGGCTGAGCGGGAGCCGGCAATGAACGGCCGCACGCGCGCACTGCTCGCCGGCTGCGGTCTGATCGTGCTGGTCAATGCACTGATCCTCGCCGGCGCGGCGTACAACCGTTCCGGCGACGCGGACAGCCAGTTGCAGCTCAGCGAGCGCGAACTCTACCCGCCATACAACCGTTCCTGGTCGTTCCACGAGAACGGCCATGCGTCGCTCGGCCTGGTCTGGCGCATCCTGCCGGCCCAGGACAAGGAATTCGCCGACTATTCCGGCGCGCATAATTTCGGCGGCACGCCCGCCTGGCTCGACGAAAACAAATTGCTAGCGCTCGGTTTCGAGTTGCCGGCGGCAACGAGCACGGAAACGAATTGGCGCGGCCAACGCCAGCGCGATGTCATTCTGGTGCTCGAGTACGACGGCCCGACGTATCAGCAGGCCTTGACGCGTGCCCGGGAGGCACATGCGGAGGAAAGCCGCCTGCTCGCCGCCAACCCGGACAAGAAGGAATTCGTCCAGCGCAGCCATACGGCGCAAAAACGACTCGAAAGCGAGGAAAACGAGAATAGCCGCCTGTTCGTCATCGACGCCGGCCTCGACGCCACCGCCTTGCGCGCCCGCTATGCGGCGCGCGATCACTATCTGCTCGCCCGTGGCCAGGTCAGCGCTTACTTGCAGTCGTCCGGCGATCCGCCGCGTCCGACACTGCGCGGCAGGATCAACCGCCTGAGCATCCGGGAAATCAACGTTCCCGCCGAAATGCAGCCAGCGCTGCGCGCGCAGCCCGACCGGCACACCCGTCCGCGCTTTCAAGCGACCCTCGCCGTCGGCAAGCGGCTGGAACCGTGGCTGCTGGAGATCAGCGTCAAGGAAGTGCAGATTAATTCGGGTTTGCCGCCCAGTTAGCAAACTAAGTCATCGATTCTATTTTCTCGAAGTTTTGCCAGGCGAATCAATCGGCGTTTTCCCGGGGAAGCGCCGATCAAATGGCTGTGCGGGCGGATTGCGGCATTGCGCGGAGCTCACCACCTCGCCTATCGATCCGATAGGTCTCGGTGTCTGCACGCCATACGCCTTGCGCTGCATCCCGTGCAACCGTTTGATCAGCGCTCCTGCGGACTCACCCCGCCGATGCTGCCTCCGGTAGCGGCAACTCAACCCCAGCCGCGCAGCATCGCCACGCCGTGCGCGCCGTGCCGCTGCGCCGTAGCGAGCAGCGAGGCGTGCAGGCCGCCGAGGGCGTAGACCGGCAGCGGACTGCGTTCGATGAGTTCGGCGAAGCGTTGCCAGCCGATGCCGGGCGCGCCGGGATGGCTGGCGGTCGGCAGCAGCGGTCCGAGTACGACGAAATCGACGGCCAGTTCCGCCGCGCGCGTCAGATCGGCGGCGCTATGGCAGGAAGCGCCGACCCAGGGCAGCGCCGGTCGCGCCGTGCATTGCCAGAGACTTTTCGCCGACAGATGCACGCCGTGCGCGCTGACGGCGCGGGCCAGCGCCTCGTCGTCGTTGATCAGCACCCGTGTTGCCGGGTAGTCGCCGGCCAGGCGCAGCACGGCGGCGGCGAAATCCCGCCGCTCGTCCGCTGGCAGCGTCTTGTCGCGCACTTGCAGCAGGCGCAAGCCGTTCGCCAACGCCTGCTGCAGGCGTGCCAGTTCGTGCGCGCAGCCGGCGCTTGCGGCGTGGGTCAGCGCGTAGAGCGGCGGCAATTCGAGGGCGCGCAGAATCGGCCCGTTGGCCGGCAGGATCGGCGTCACGCTCGCCGCGTCGCCGATGCGCTGCCAACTGAAAGCGCTGTGTTCGATCGGCGCAAGCGTGCCGTGCCAGGCGGTGACGCGAAAGAATTTCAGGCGCACCGTGGCATGCGGGTAGCAAAATTCGCGCGCCAGCCACGGACAGGGATCGACGATGTCGATGCCCAGTTCTTCCTGCAACTCGCGGCGCAGAGCGGCGCGGGCGCTTTCGCCGGCTTCGATCTTGCCGCCGGGGAATTCCCAGTAGCCGGCATAGACCTTGTCGGCCGGGCGCTGGGCGAGCAGGAATTCAGTGCCGGCAACCGTCTCGCGCAGCAGGACGGCGGCGACGACTTCGGTCACCGGCGTCGGCGCGCTCGTCCCGATCGCCGTTTCCGTCGCGGCGCTCATCGGCGGGACGCGGCGCGGCGGCGCGGCGCTTTGCCGGCGGCAGCCTCCTCGGCAGCGCGACCGGCCCAATCTCTGGCGAATTGCCAGGCCACGCGCCCGCTGCGCGAGCCGCGTTCGAGCGCCCAGTTGAGGGCGTCGCGTTCGGCGACGGCGATCCTGTCGGCGCGGCAGCCGAATTCGCGCAACCAGTGGCCGACGATGCGCAGGTAAGCGTCCTGGTCGAACGGGTAGAAAGATATCCATAGCCCGAAGCGTTCGGAGAGCGAAATTTTTTCTTCGATCGCTTCACCGGGATGGATTTCTTCGCCGAGGCGCTGACTGTCGAGGTTGTCGGCGAAGAAATCGGGCATCAGGTGGCGGCGGTTCGAGGTGGCGTAGATCAGCACATTCTCCGGCGGCGCGGCCAGCGAACCGTCGAGTACGACTTTCAGCGCCTTGTAGCGCGCGTCGCCCGGTTCGAAGGACAGATCGTCGCAAAAGACGATGAAGCGTTCCGGACGGCCGACGAGCAGGTCGACGATATCCGGCAGGTCGACCAGATCGTCCTTGTCGACTTCGATCAGGCGCA
>CAYRXO010000029.1:0-24383 GCA_964428215.1 uncultured Candidatus Accumulibacter sp.
AGTCTGCCTCAGACACGATGCCCGCCGCAGGCAATACCAAGCAACGCTGAGCCACGATGCGGCCATGGCCGGTATCGAGGTCAGTCATGTGCATGACGGCTTCTCGCGGATCGATAAAGGCATCCTGAATGGCCTGCAAAACACGAAGGGGTCAGGTCTTGTTATAGAACTTCAATATTCAAGGATTTCCACTTGTCCTGCCAGAACCGAGTCAAATCAACCCGCATCGACCCACTCGTTGCAAGACGGACTTGAATGCTGCGGATATCGTTTCTCACGGATCACTGTTTGCCTCTTTTCGCTGGTCAGTGCGGCATTGCTTCTGTAAATTCTCTATCTGTCCTTTTTGCAGTGTTTGGCGGACGCCGCGGCCCGCAACGTTCCCATGCCGCACCCGTGATAGAAAAATTTATCAATAAAATCATATGGATATAAAAGAAAAAGATCTGGCCAGACATACACCCATGATGCAGCAGTACCTGCGCATCAAGGCCGATCACCCCGGTTTGCTGGTTTTCTACCGCATGGGCGATTTCTACGAGCTGTTTTTCGACGACGCTGAAAAAGCGGCGCGGCTGCTCGACATCACGCTGACCAGCCGCGGTCAGTCGGCCGGTGAGCCGATCCGCATGGCCGGCGTGCCGCATCACGCCGTCGAGCAGTATCTGGCGAAGCTGGTCAAGCTCGGCGAATCGGTGGTGATTTGCGAGCAGATCGGCGATCCGGCGACCAGCAAGGGGCCGGTCGAGCGGGCGGTGACGCGTATCGTCACTCCCGGCACGCTGACCGATGCGGCGCTGCTCGACGACAAGCGGGCGACCTTGTTGCTGGCCGTGCAGCCGACGCGACAATTGAGCGGGCTGGCGTGGATCGACCTGGCCAGCGGCGAGTTCCGGCTGGCCGAGGTGGCGCCCGCCCGTCTGGCGGCGACGCTGGAGCGGATTCGGCCGGCGGAAATCGTCGTCCCTGAAAGCGGTGCGGGGGCAGTCGTCTGCGACGCGGCGCTGACCCGGCAGCCGGACTGGCATTTCGATTTTCAGAGCGCGCAACGCGCGCTGTGCGCGCAATTCGCCACGCAATCGCTCGACGCTTTCGGTGTCGACGGCTTGCGGCCGGCGATCGCCGCCGCCGGTGCCCTGCTGCGCTACGCCCAGGCGACGCAGGCGCGCGCGCTGCCGCACCTGCGCGCCTTGCTCGTCGAGCGCGACGCGACTTTTCTCGGTCTGGATGCCGCGACGCGGCGCAATCTCGAGTTGACCGAAACCCTGCGCGGCCAGAGTGCGCCGACCTTGTTCAGCCTGCTCGATTGCACGATCACCGGTATGGGCGCCCGGTTGTTGCGGCACGCGTTGCATCATCCGCTGCGCGACCCGGCGTTGCCGATCGCCCGTCAGCAGGCGATCGCCGCCTTGCTCGACGGCGGCGCGGCCGGCCGGCAGACTTTGCGCCAGACCTTGCGCGGCATCGCCGACGTCGAACGGATCAGCGGCCGCATCGCGCTGTTCTCCGCCCGGCCGCGCGATCTGGCCAGCCTGCGCGACAGCCTGAGCCGTCTCGATGAATTGCGTGCGCCGCTGACGGCGGCGGATGCGCCCTTGCTCGTCGAGCTGCAGCGACAACTGGCGACGCCGACGACGACGCTCGCCTTGCTGTCGCGCGCGCTGCGGGTCGAACCGGCGAGCCTGATCCGCGACGGCGGCGTCATCGCCGACGGTTACGATGCCGAACTCGACGAGTACCGCGCCTTGCAGAACAACTGCGGCGACTATCTCGTCCAGCTCGAGGCGCGCGAGCGCGAGCGTACCGGCATCGCCAACCTGAAGGTCGAGTACAACCGCGTGCATGGTTTCTACATCGAGGTCAGCCATGCCAACGCCGCGCGCGTGCCGGACGATTACCGCCGGCGGCAGACGCTGAAGAATGCCGAGCGTTATCTGACGCCGGAACTGAAGGCTTTCGAAGACAAGGCGCTGTCGGCGCAGGAACGCGCGCTGGCACGCGAGAAATGGCTTTACGAACGATTGCTCAGCGCGCTGCAGAGCGAGCTGCCGCGCCTGCAGGAAGTGGCGCAGGCGCTGGCGCAGGTCGATCTGCTGGCGGCGCTCGCCGAGACGGCGCAGCGGCGCCACTATTGCTGTCCGCAGTTTTCGTCGCAAACCGGCTTGTTGATCGAAGGCGGCCGGCATCCGGTGGTCGAGGACCAGCTTGCCAACGGCCAGGATTTCATCGCCAACGACTGCCAGCTGGGCGATGAGCGGCGCCTGCTGCTGATCACCGGCCCGAATATGGGTGGCAAATCGACCTACATGCGGCAGACGGCGCTGATCGCGCTCATGGCGCATATCGGCAGCTACGTGCCGGCCCGGCGGGTGGTACTCGGTCCGCTCGATCAGATTTTCACGCGCATCGGCGCGGCTGACGATCTGGCCGGCGGACAATCGACGTTCATGGTCGAAATGACCGAAGCGGCGGCGATCCTGCACCATGCCAGCGAACGCAGTCTGGTGCTGATGGACGAAGTCGGCCGCGGCACGTCGACTTTCGACGGCATGGCGCTGGCTTTCGCCATCTGCCGGCATCTGCTGGAAAAAAACCGCAGCCTGACGCTGTTCGCCACCCATTATTTCGAATTGACCCTGCTGGCCAAGGAATACGTCGAACTGGCCAACGTGCATCTCGACGCCGTCGAACACGGCGAACGGATCGTCTTCCTGCATGCCGTTGAGGAAGGGCCGGCCAGCCGCAGTTACGGCATCCAGGTGGCGGCGCTGGCCGGTGTGCCGGCGTCGGTGCTGCGCGCCGCGCGGCGGCAGTTGCGCGAATTCGAACAGCGCGCGTCGATCAACCCGCTGCAGCCGGATCTCTTCGCCACCGCGCTGTCCGATGCCGCCGAAAGTCGCGAAGCGCTGCCGCCACCGGCGCTCGAACGGCTGCAGGGCATCGACCCCGACCAGTTGACACCGCGCGAGGCGCTCGACGCCTTGTACGCGCTCAAGGCACTGCTGTGAACGGCGGGCACGGCATGCGCTGGCGGACCCTCTTCGCGCTCATCGCTGGCCTGCTGACCCTGGCAGCGCAGGCGGAAAGCTGGCGCTTCGCGGCCATCGGCGATACGCCGTACAGCCCGTATCAAATCGAAGCCTTGCCGCCGATGCTGGCCGAAATCGCCGACGAGCACGTTGATTTCATCGTGCACGTCGGTGACCTCAAAACCAGCCACGAGCGATGCTCCGACACGCTGCTGCAGGAACGCCACGCCCTGCTCGACGCTTCGGCACTGCCGCTGATCTACGTTCCCGGCGACAACGAATGGACCGACTGCAAGATGTTGGTCGCCGGCGGATTCGATCCGCTCGAACGGCTGCAGAAGTTGCGTCAGCTATTTTTCGCCGCACCGCGTTCGCTGGGCAAAAAGACCTGGCCGCTCGAACAGGCGGCGAACGGCTATCCCGAACTGCTGCGCTGGCGACTCGGACCGGTGCTGCTGCTGTCGTTGAACGTCCCGGGACCGGACAACAACTACGGTCTGGCGCACCACCCGAGCGACGAATTCCGGGCGCGCAATCCGCGTCTGCTCGCCTGGCTGAGCGAGGGTTTTGCCACCGCCCGCCGCGAAGGGTTGCGCGGCGTGGTGGTGGTGATGCAGGCCGATCCCAATTTCCGCAGTCGTGCCAGCGGTCTGCGGCAGCCCGCTTTTGATGAACTGATCGATTCGCTGGCGTGGGAAACGCGGGGCTTTGCCGGCCAGGTGCTGCTGATTCACGGCGATACGCACTGGCAACGCATCGACCACCCGCTGCTCGACGAAAAGACGCATCGACCGCTGGCCAACTTCACACGCCTGGAAACCTTCGGTTCGCCGTTTCTCGGCTGGGTGAAAGTGATCATCGACAGCGACGAGCCGGCGCTGTTCCGCTACGACGTGCGTCCGTATCCGTCGCGTCGCTGATCAACCGCTGAACAACAGCCGGCCGAGCTCGAGCAGCAGGCGCACGCCGCCGGCGATCAGCAAGGCGACGCCGACCGACAGTCCGACCGACACGCCGGCCTGACGCCAGCCGATGGTGCGGGTCATCAGGGCGAACGTCGACAGGCACGGAATGTAGAAGGTCAGGAAAATCAGAAAGGTGCTGATCTGGATCAAATCCATCGCCGGCACCAGTTCATTGGTGCCGAGCGCCTGATAGACCATCAGCAGCGACAATTCCTTGCGCAGCACGCCGAAAAGCACCGGCACGCCGAGCAGCGCCGGCAGCCCCAGCCACCACGCAGTTACCGGCAGCAGCGCCAGGTTGATCCATTCATCGGCGTGGAAATGGCTGAGCAGGGCCAGGATGACGCTGCCGGCGACCAGCAGCGGCAGGACGATGGTGACGATGTCTTCGGTGCGTTCCCAGGTTTTGCGCAGCACGCCGCGCCAGGTCGGCAGCGCGTAGGGCGGAATTTCCTGCACCAGACCCACGGTATTGCCGGTGAAATGTTTTGCCAGCAGGCGGCCGAGCAGTGCCACCACCATCAGCGTCAGCGCGAAGATGGCCAGCACGCCGAGGCCACCGAGGTATTTGCCGCCCATCGCCAGGATGATCGCCGAGCGCGCCGAACAGGGAACGAAGGCCAGCAGCAGCGTTGCCACCAGCCGATCCTTGCCGCTCGTCGCGCCGGCCACCAGCGAGATCGCCGGCACGTTGCAGCCCAGCCCGATCAGGAACGGGGCCGCCGCGCCGCCGTGCAGGCCGATGCGATGCAGGCCGCGGTCGACGACGAAGGCAACGCGGTGCATGATGCCGGCCTCCTCGAGCAGCACGAGCAGCAACACCAGCGGGAGCATGTACGGCACGACGATACCGATCAGGCCGATCAAACCGTCGACCACCGCGCGACCGATGACGTCGAGCGTCGAGTCCGGCGTCCATTCCTGCGCCCAGGCGGCCAGCGGCGCTGCGGTGTACGCGTCGAGCGCGCTGCTGACCTCGAAAACGACGAGCAGCACCAGCGCGAAGACGAGCAGACTGCCGCTGAGTCCCCATTGCGGATGCAGAAAAAAGCGGTCGAGCAGGCGCTGCCAGCGGCGGCTGTCGGCGTTGCCGCCGAACTGGCTGACGTTCTCGAACAGCGTTGCCGCGCGATGATGCCGGTCGGCGTGCAGTTCCTCGGACAGCGTGCGCGGCAACTGCAGTTCGGCCGCCGCACGCGCGGCCAGCACCTCAGGCAGTCGCTGTGGCAGGTGCATTGCCAGTTCCTGAAAAAAATAGTCGTTGTTCTCGGCCAGCTGCATGAGCAGAAACGGCCAGGGCGCCCGGAAAGCGGCTTCGATTTCCGGTCGCGCCAGACAGTGGCGCAAGGGCGCCAGCGCGGCGTCGATGTGCGCGCTCGGCGTTGGCGTGTGCGGCCGGACTTGTTCGCGTGCCGTCTGCAGCGCGGCGGCGAACAACTCGCTGAGCCCCAGCCCCATGTGCGCGACGGTGGCCACCACCGGCACGCCGAGCCGTTCGGCGAGCGCACGCGGGTTGATATAGACGCCCTTGCGGCGCGCTTCGTCGACGCGGTTCAGCGCGATGAGCAGCGGTTTGCCGAGCAGGCAGAGTTCGAGCGTCAATTCGAGGTCGCGCTGCAGCGCCGTGGCGTCGACCACCTGGATCAGCACGTCGGGCGGCGGGAAAGCGGCCAGCGGCTGTTCCGCCTCATGCGCCGCCACCGGCGGCCAGCGGTCACCCCACAGCAGGTATTTGACGACCACCTGATCGTGTTCGGTCAGCGCGTGCAGCGAACCGATCGACGGCAGATCGACCAGCGAAATCTGTTCGAGGCCGATGTCGACGACGCACTCGCGATAATCGCTGCCGGCGTGCGGCAGCCGTTGCCGTTGCGGCGAGGTGCTCGAGGCGGCGCGGAACAGCGTGCTTTTGCCGGTGCGCAAGCGGCCGACCAGCGCGACGCGCGGCCGCCGCTCGCCGCGCAGCAAGGTGCGCGGCACGGCGATGGTCGACAGCGCGACATCCACTAACGGAACGGTCCCGGCAGGAAGGTGGCTGGTTCTTCGATGTCGCTGGCGGGCTCAGCGTTCACTCGTCATCTTCACAGGTTTCGTCGTGCAGATGGCCGTGGCGGATTTCTTCGGCAGTCGCCGGCCGCACGCCGGTCACCGTGCAGGTGAACACCAGCGCCATGCCGGCGAGCGGATGATTGGCATCGAGCACCACCTTGTCGTCGGCGATGTCGGTTACGCGGTAGATCAGCACGTCATCATCGTCATCGTCGTCGGCATCTTCCGGCAAACCCTCGAACTCCATGCCCACCTGCAGCTCTTCGGGGAACTGGTGACGTTTCTCGACCTGGACGAGCGTCGCGTCGTACTCGCCAAAAGCATCGTCGGGTTGCATCTTGACGACCACCGATTCGCCGATTTTCTTGCCGTGCACGGCTTCCTCGATCAGCGGAAAGATGTCGTCGTAGCCGCCGTGCAGATAGACCAGCGGCTCGTGGCCGGCATCGACCACTTCGCCATCCGGGTTGGTGACGCTGTAATCGAGGGTGACGACGGTGTTTTTGGCAACTTGCATGTTCATGTATTGATTTCCTTTGCCAGGCGCAACATTTCCAGCGCATGGCCTTTGGCGTGTACGCCGTACTGCACGTGGCGCAGAACGCCTTGTTTATCGATAAGAAAAGTCGAGCGGACGATGCCGAATTTCTCGGCGCCATTCACTTCCCGTGCTTGCCAGACGCCGTATTGCTCGCAGACGAGACCATCCTCGTCAGACAGCAGGCTGACGGAAATGCCGTGCTCATCACGAAATTCGGCATGCCGCAGGCAATCGTCGCGACTGATGCCGAAAATTTTGCAGTCGTAACGTGCGAATTCCTCTTCGTGGTCGGAGAAGTCGGTCGCCTGCAAGGTGCAACATGGTGCGCCGTCCCGTGGATAGAAAAAAAGGATGAGCTTGTTCCTGCCATGAAAACTGGCGATATCGATCAGTTCCATATCCGCGTCAGGAAGGACGAACATTGGCGCTGCCTGTCCTGCTATCAGCATGGCGACCCCTCAAAAGCCCCATCCGTTCATGCGCTACCACCGGACTGGGCGGATTCTAACGAAGCTTCCAACGACTGACTACCGGAAAACGCGTCCCGCTTCGGGCTAGAATGTCCCGCAGGCAAGACCGCCGCGGCCGACGGGCCGCTGATCCCTTCGTCACATTTCACATTACTAGCAGCCTAGCCCCGATTGCCGGCTGCCGCAAACCTGGAGACACCCATGCCTTCGTTACGCCGTCTGCTGAAAACCGCTCCCATCCTGGCTGCCCTGTGCACCGTACCACTGGCCGGCGCCGCACCGACCGCGCCGGCGTCGACCGCGACGACCATCGATCTTTCCGCCGAGGCCAGTCGTTCGGCGAGCAACGACTTGGCGCGCGCGACGGTATTCGCCGAAGCCAGCGGCGCGACGCCCGGCGAACTGGCCCGGCGGGTCAATGGTCTGATCGCCGACGGCCTGAAAACCGCCAAATCCTATCCCAATGTCAAAACCCGCAGCGGCGCGACGCACACCTATCCCGGCTACGGAAAAAACGGCAAGATCGATACTTGGCGGATGCGCTCCGATCTGCTGCTCGAATCGTCCGATAGCGCCGCCTTGTCGGAACTGCTCGGCAAGCTGCAAAGCTCGCTGGCGGTCGCCAACCTGGTGATGGTGCCGGCGCCGGCGACGCTGAAGAAGGCCGAGAACGAAGCGATCGTCGACGCCATCGCCGCTTTCAAGGCGCGCGCGACGGTGATTGCCGACGCACTCGGCAAAGCGTACCGGATTAAACAACTATCGATCAACAGCAGCGGACGGCCGATGGAAATGTCGATGCTCAAGGTGCGCGGCATGTTGGCGGCCGAAGCCACACCGATGCCGATCGAAGCCGGCGAGAGCCAGATCAGCGCCAACATCTCGGGGCAGATCGAGTTGCTCGATTGACGGACGGGGGAAGGCGGCTTCGTTCGCCTATCGATTCGATTTGCCATGTCACGCTGGCTGCGCATCGTGCGCTTCATCCCGCGCAGCCAATTATTCAGCGCTGGCCAATGGCCGCGGGACTCAAACGGCCATCGGTGCCGTCAGCGGGGCATGGTGCTGATAACCTTCCAGCCAGAAATCGTCGGGCTCGATTTTTTCCAGCCATTGCGGTGCGTACTCGCCGGTGAGCGCGCAGTCCGGAATCCGTTCGGACAGCCGCAGGCGCGGCGCCGGATACGGTTCGCGCCGCAACTGCTCCGTGAGCATGGGCAGATGGTTCTCGTAGATGTGCGCATCGCCGATGAAGTAGCTAAACCAGCGCGGACGATAACCGGTCAGCCGCCCGACCAGATGCAGCAAGGCGGCGCCTTCCGTCAGATTGAACGGCGTTCCCAGGCCGACGTCGTTACTGCGGATGTACAGACAGAGCGAGATTTCGCGCGGCTCGCGATTGACCAGGAACTGATACAGCAGGTGACACGGCGGCAAGGCCATTTCCTCGAGTTGCGCCCAATTCCAGCCATGGAAGAGAATCCGCCGGCTGCCGGGGTCATGCCTGATCGTATCCAGACACTGCCGTAGCTGATCGATGGCCTGGTACAACAGCACGTACGCGCTACCGCTTTCTTCCCAGGTGCCAATCGGCTGATAGCCCTGGCGCAAGGCATCGGCAATCTGTGCGGCACTCTGTGCTTGCTGTCGGTCGATCAACTTGTACGCCGGCCATTGACGCCACTGGATGCCGTAAACCGGCCCCAGATCGTCTTCCGCCAGCCGATAGGGATTGGCCAGCCATGCTGTATTCTCGTTGGCATTCTGGTCCCAGACCTTGCAACCCAGCGCACGAAAGTCGGCGGCACTGCGGTAGGCGCGCAGGAAGCCGACCAATTCGCCGATTGCCGACTTGAAAGCCAGCTTCTTGGTGGTCACCGCCGGAAAGCCTGCCTGGAGATCGAATTTCATCATCGCACCCGGAATACTCAGCGTACGCACACCGGTACGGTTTTCCTGCCAGCGGCCGTGGTCGATGATTTCTTGCACGAGTTGCAGATACTGTTTCATGGTTCTCTACGGGCAATTGGCAATGTCAGCGTTTGCGAATCCATCGGCTGCGCGCTCGATCGGCGGCGTTGCCACGCACGCTCTCGGCCGACGGCACGCCTGCCGCTGAACTAAGGTGAACCCGCTGCCGCGTCCGGTGGCGCGATACGATACCAGGCGGCGTACAAAGCGGGCAGGAAGAGGAGGGTGAGCAGCGTGGCGACGATCAGACCGCCCATGATCGCCACCGCCATCGGCCCCCAGAAGACGCTGCGCGTCAGCGGAATCATCGCCAGGATCGCCGCCGCGGCGGTGAGCATGATCGGCCGGAAGCGGCGCGTCGTCGAGCCGACCACCGCCTGCCACGGCGTCAGACCGGCCTTTTCGTCCTGCTCGATCTGGTCGACCAGAATCAGCGAATTGCGCATGATCATCCCCGACAGGGCGATGACGCCGAGGTTGGCGACGAAGCCGAAAGGCACCTGAAACAGCAGCAGTGCCAGCGCGACGCCGATCAGCCCGAGCGGTGCCGTCAACAGCACGAGCACGGTACGGCGGAAATTCTGCAACTGGATCATCAGCAAGGTGACGACGCAGACCAGCATCAGCGGCATCACCGCCTTGATCGAATTCTCGCCTTTGGCCGCCTCCTCGGTGGCGCCGCCGGCTTCGATGCGGAAACCGGCCGGCAGCCTGGCGCGCAAGGGCTCGAGCAGCGGATCGATCTGCGCCGTCACCACCGGCGCCTGCACATTGTCGCGGATGTCGGCGCGTACGGTGATCGTCGGCAGACGGTTACGGCGGGCGATGACGCCATCCTCGAGTCCGTAGTCGATGCGCGCCAGTTGCGCCAGCGGCACGTAGCGGCCGCTGGCGGTCGGAATGTTGATCCCGGCCAGTTCCGCCAGCCGCGCGCGTTCGTCGCCGGCGGCGCGCGCGACGACGTCGATCAACTGATCGTCTTCGCGCAGCTGGGTGATGCTGACGCCGGTGAGCAGGGCGTTGAGATAGCCCGACAGTTCCTGCGAACTGATGCCGAGCGCGCGCGTGCGATCCTGATCGACGTCGATTTTGACGACTTTGCTCATCTCGTTCCAGTCGAAATTGACGTCCTTCAGATGCGGGTTGGCCTGCATAACCCGGGCCACCTCGGCGGCGACGCGGCGCAATTCGGCCAAGTCTTCGCCGGAAACGCGGAACAGCACCGGGAAACCGACCGGCGGCCCGTTTTCGAGGCGCAGGACGCGCACGCGCAGACCGCTCCAGCTGCCGTTGGCGTCGGCGAAGCGCGCTTCGAGCCGCTTTTTCAGCGCTTCGCGCGCCGCGATGCCGTGCGTGGTGATGACGAACTGCGCGAAGCTGTCGTTGAACAACTGCTGATCGAGCGGCAGGTAGAAGCGCGGGCTGCCGTTGCCGAGATAGCCGGCGAAATATTTGATCGACGCCGCCATCTCCGGCTCGGCGAGCATCGCTTCGACGCGGCGCGCCTGCGCCGTGGTCGCCTGCAGCGACGCGCCGTTCGGCAGCCACAGATCGACCAGCAGTTCCGGCCGGCTCGACGCCGGGAAGAACTGCTTCTGCACACCCTGATTCAGCGCGACCAGCGAACCGGCAAAGGCGAGCAGCGTGGCGACGATTACCAGCCAGCGACGGTGCAGGCACCAGGCGATCGTCGCCTGCACGCGCCGGTAGAACGGCGTGCTGTAAATGTCGTCGCCATGCTGGCGGGATTTTTCGGCCAGCCGTTGCGGATCGAGCACCAGAAAGCCGAGATACGGCGTGAACAACACGGCGACGACCCACGAGACGAGCAGCGCGATGCTGACCACGGCGAAGATCGAAAAAGTGTATTCCCCGGCGCCCGAGCGCGCCAGGCCGACCGGCATGAAGCCGACCGCCGTGATCAGGGTGCCGGTGAGCATCGGAAACGCGGTCGAGGTATAGGCGAAGGTCGCGGCGCGGAAACGATCCCAGCCCTGTTCCATTTTGACGACCATCATCTCGACGGCGATGATCGCGTCGTCGACCAGCAGCCCGAGGGCGATGACCAGCGCGCCGAGCGAAATGCGCTGCAGATCGATGCCGAAAACGGCCATCAGCAGAAAAGTTACCGCCAGCACCAGCGGGATCGACAGCGCGACCACCGTCCCGGTACGCATGCCGAGGCTGAGAAAGGATACCGCCAGCACGATGAGCACCGCTTCGCCGAGCGACGAGACGAACAATTCGATCGACTGGCTGACGACCAGCGGCTGGTCGGCGACGACATGCACGTCGATGCCGAGCGGCAATTGCCGCTCTAAACGCTCGCGCGCGGCTTGCAGGCGCTGACCGAGACCGATGACGTCGGCGCCCTTGTTCATCGCGATGGCGATGCCGACCGCCTCCTGCCCGCGCACGTGCATGCGCGGCGACGGCGGATCGGCGAAACCGCGGCTGACGTGCGCGATGTCGCCGAGACGGAACAGCCGGCCGTTGGCCTGGATGCCGATTTCGCGGATGCTGTCCACCGAGCGGAAATCGCCCGAGACGCGGAGGCGCACGCGGTCCGACGGCGTTTCGTAAAAGCCGGCCGGGGTCATCGCGTTCTGCTTCTGCAGGGCGTCGAAAATGAACAGCGGATTCAACCCGAGAGTAGCCAGCTTGGCGTGCGAAATCTCGATGTAGATCTTTTCGTCCTGCACGCCGATCAGCTCGACCTTCTTCACGTCGGCCACCTGGCGCAATTCGCGCGCCATGCGCTCGGCTTCGCGGCGCAGCGCGGCGAGGTCGAAGCCGTCGCCGGTCAGCGCGAAGATATTGATGAAGGTGTCGCCGAACTCGTCATTCGGCAGCGGGCCGATCACCCCCGCCGGCAGCGTGCCGCGCATGTCGCCGAGCTTCTTGCGCACCTGATACCACGCTTCCGGCACCTCCTTCTTCGGCGTGTAATCCTTGAGGACGATGGTCACCAGCGAATCGCCGGCGCGCGTCTGCGAACGGACGACATCGACCCACGGCACGTCCTGCAGGCGCTTTTCGATGCGTTCGGTGACCTGCAGCTCGACTTCGCGCGCCGTCGCCCCCGGCCACAACGTGCGCACGACCATCACCTTGAACGTGAAATCCGGATCTTCGGCACGGCCGAGCTTGAAATAGGCCAGCACGCCGCCGAGCATCAGCACGGCGATCAGATAAGCGAGCAGCGGGCGGTGGCGCAGCGCCCATTCCGACAGATTGGGCAGACTCATCGCGTCGGGTCGGCGGTCGCCGGTGGCGGTGCGACGAGCGGCGCTGCCGGCGCGGCTGCGTCGACGGCGTGGATCGTTTCACCCGCCGTCAGCTTATGCACGCCGGCGACGACGATGCGTTCGCCGCGCTGCAGCCCGCTGTCGAGCCGCGCATTCGTTTCGCGATACGCCGCGACGCGCACCGGCCGCAAAGCGACCCGTTGATCGGCGCCGACCACCCACACCGCCGGCTGACCGTCCTGCTGGAAAATCGCCGAGAGCGGCACGCTCAGGCGGGCATCCGCGACCGCCGCCCGGAAACGCACGCTGGCGGTCATTCCCAGCCGCAAGCGTTGATCCGCCTGCCGGATCGCCACCCGCGCGGCATACGTGCGCGTCACCGGGTCGGCAACCGGCGACAGTTCGCGCAATGCTGCGGCATAACGCGCCTGCGTATCGGCCCACAAAGTGACTTCGGCCGGCTGCTGCAGCCGCAGCGCCGGCACGCGCGATTCGGGAATGGCGATCGCCACTTCCAGCGTTTCCGGGCGTGCCAGCCGCATCACCATCTGCCCGGCGCTGACCACCTGGCCGACTTCGGCAGCGATCGCGCCGATGACGCCGCTCTGCTCGGCGCTAAGTACGGTGTAAGTCGTCTGATTGCGCGCCAGATCGGCTTGTGCCTGCGCCGTCCTGAACGCCGTTTCGCGCGCCTCGAGTGCCGACGCGCTGATGAAATTCTTCTGCCGCAACTGCCGGTAGCGCAGCCTTTCCGCGCGCGCCTGCTCGAGCGTCGCCTCCGCTGCACGCAGTGCCAGCGCGCTGTCCCCCGGATCGAGCCGCGCCAGTTCCTCGCCCGGCCTGACCAGGCGGCCGTTATCGACCGGCCGGGCGATGATCTTGCCGGGAATGCGGAAAGAGAGCGGAATTTCGTAGCGCGAGCGGACCTCGCCGGAATAGATCGTCGCCTCGTCGTCGTGGGCGACCGCGATCACCTGCGTCAGCACCGGCCGCGCGGCTTCCCCGGCGACTTCCGGTTTGCCGCAGGCGGCGAGGGCAAGACACAGCGCCAAAGCCGCTGAACGGACAACCCAATGACAAAGCGCCTGCATGACGTCGATCTCTATTCAGTTAAATCTGCCCCGTCTGCGGCCGCGCCTTTCCGGGCGGGCGGCGAGCCGGGCAGCCAGTGTTGAATTCTACGCCAACCCGACGAGCGCACCGTTGCCGATTCCGAGGCTGAAGGCGTCGTCGGAACGACGGATTGGCTTCGCCGCCGTGACGGATCGGTCGGTGGCTGCGCTGCGCTTATCCACCCTGCGACCCGACCGGTTTTTCCGTGCGCCGCACGCGATGAGTCGATCACCGCAGCCGGCGTTTTCCGGCAGCGGCAATGAAAGCGTTCAAGTATTGCCCTTTTTGAGCACGCGCCACTCGATCCGGGCAAAATCGTTTTCTTCGCGCTGAAACAGTTCGCTCCGCCAGCTTCTCACCAGCGCCTGGAAGTTCTCCCGTTCCGTGCGGATGAACTGGTCGAAACGCTGCCGATAATCGGCCGGCACGTCGCCGCGGTAGCGGATCGGCAGCATCAGTTCGAGAATTTGCGCATACTCGTCGCGTTGCGACAGGGCAACCTGCAGACGGCGGAAATCTTCGGCCAGCGTCTTGTCGCTGCAGCCGATGACCCGGCACATTTCATGCACGGTCATTTCGACGTCCAGACGCACGGCCGGTTCGAGCGACAGCCACAGATCGAACACTTTCCGGTGCCGCTCGCCGAGAATGATCGCCTTCTGCTTGCCCGGCAGCGTGATTTTCAGGCCGGGAATCTGTTCCGACACCGCCCGCAGCAGATCGAACAGACGCTCCCGGCGCAGGCGCGAGAAGAAATTCTCGTGGGCGGGCTGCGCACCGCCTTGCCGCTCGATCCACGCCGGCCCCTCCTGGCCGTCTTCGTCGAGACCGTCGTCGACCGCCACTTCGAAAGTCTGCCGGCCGTGGCGCGCCGCGTCCGCAAAAACGCTCTTTAAGGTCGTTCTCAGATACTCCTCCGAGGTTGGCAAGTTCCTCAACAGGCGCAGGTTCGCTTCGGCGGCGGCGTCTTCCGCCTCCAGGTCGATGTGCAGATACTTGCGCTTCAAATAGTTGGCCAGTTTCAACAGACGCCGTTGGCCGGCCGTCGAAACGAGCCGGGCAAGAAAATCGGCGGCGAGCAGCGCCTGACGGATGGCCTGGCGCGGCGAGCGGCCGTCGTTGAGCAAGCGCAGCAGATCGTGACCGTCGCCGGTGCGCACCCTGTCGAGCGCATACACCGCCGACCTCGCCGCCGCGCGCTGGCCGATGAACTGCAGGAGCAAGCGCGAAGAGGCATGATTCAGCGCGCCGGAAAAATCGCCCGCCTCGTCGCCGCGCCGGTCTTCGGCCGGCACCAGATCGTCCAGTTCCTCGCCGAGCAGCGCTTCCATGGCCTGCCGCGCCGCGGCCGTATCGCCTGCCGCCAGCGCGGCCAGAACGCGCTGCTCGCCGACATCTTCAAACATATCGGCCCTCCCTCCGCATGATCGAAAAAAGACTGCAGCATAACACCAGCGCATAACGCAACAAATGGCGTGGAAAGATGGATATTTTCCTACCCGCCGCAGGCCGTAGGGTGTAGCCGTAGGGTGTAGCCGTAGGGTGTAGCCGTAGGGTGTAGCCGTAGGGTGGATAAGCGTAGCGCATCCACCATCCCTCTGACCAAGTCTGGGTGGTGGATGCGCTGCGCTTATCCACCCTACGGCTTTGGAGGGGTGGTGGATGCGCTGCGCTTATCCACCCTACGACCCTACGATCCGGAGATTCGTCGGCATGGCGCAAAAAAATGGCGCCGATCGGCCCTTATCCTCCGGCTGACACGCCATCGCCGCGTCTACCGGGTCATTACCCCATGACCAGGAGCGCCGCGCATGTGCACCGATTCCACCCGTCCGACGAATCACCCCCTGTTAACAGAGCATCGCCAGGCACTTTTTCGCCTGCTCGTCGAACTGCTGCTGACCCTGCTCGTCGCCCTGATCCTGCGCCACTACGCTACCGCCGTTATCGAGGCAACGACCCTGAGCGGTCTCGGCGAACGCTACGGCTACCCGTCCTTCGGCGAAGCAGAACGCTGGCGCAGCCCGTCGCCCGACGAACGCGCCGCTTACGCCGTCTGGTTGCGCTGGGCGGCGCCGCGCTGGCTGCCGGCCTGGGCGATGCTCGGCGGCCTGGCGCTGTGGCTGGCGCGCGGGCACACGCCGGCGCTCCGGCCGCTGCTCGGCGCCAGCGTCGGCGCGCTGATCGGCCTGTTCAGCGGGCCGCTGCCGCTGATAGGCCCGACGAGTGTCCCGGCACTGGCGCTATCGGCCGGCGTCGGAACGATCGCCGGCGCATTGATCTGGGCCGTGCGACCGCGCCGCCGCGGCGGCCCGCTGGCGCCAGCCACCGTCGCGCAGGCCCTTCTATGGCCCGCATTCGCGCTGCTCGCCGGCATGAGCTGGCTGGCGCTGGCCGATTTCGCCGCCGGCGCCGATCCGAAAGCGCAATATCTGGCCATCCGCGGCGCGCAGGGGCTGCTGCTCGCCACCCTGAGCGGCTTGCTGACCACCGTCTGCCGCACCCCGATCGCCCGCCAAACGCTGCGGTTGGCACAGTGGCTGAGCGGCGCACTCGGCGATCGCCGCCGCTGGCCGGTTTTCATCGGCGGCCTGCTGCTGGTCATCGCTATGGGGCTGCTCGGCCGGCCGCGCGCGGCGACATGGTTCGGTCTCGTCATCGGCTTCGGCCAGCCGCATCTGAGCGGCGAATTGCTGCGCGCGCTGGCCTTGCTGAGCATCGCCTGGGTCGGCTACCGCAGCGGCGAATGGTCGGACGGCATCCGCTGGCGCTTCCTGACCGTCGCCCACGGGCTCGTCCTACTCGGCCTCTGGCTGTCGAAAGACGGCGGCCCGGCGCTGGTCATCGGCCTGCTGGCGCTGCTCTGGCTGGCCAGCTGGCCGCTGAAAAAGCGGCTCGCCGTCGATCGGCCAGTGCGCCGCCGAATGGCCGCCGCGCTGGCGCTGCTGCTCGTCGTCGGCACGGTGGCCCTCTGGCGGAGCGCACTGCACGATTTCCTGCCGAATTTCTCGCCGCTCGCCGCGGCGCGCGACGGCGACCGCCAGCACCCGGAGACCGGCCGGCGCGACGACATGCTGCGCATCCAGTGGCTGATGGCCGCCGCGCCGGCTGGCGGCTTCGGACCCGGCCGCGTGCCATGGTGCGGCGCCGCCGCGCAGCTCGGCGAAAAAGCCTGCCTGAAAGACGCCGCCCGGCGTGACGGCGCGCCGCTGCAGACCCCCGAGGATTTCGCCGTCGCGCTCTGGGTCAGCTATTACGGCGCGCCGCTCACCTGGATCGGACTCGGCGTGCTCGCCGGCTGGCTGCTGGCGCTGGTCCTCGCCGCCAGCCCGGCGCACTGGCCGCGTCCCGGCCGTTTCACCGCCGACGACATGAACGCGCACCTGCTGTTCTGGCTGGTCGCCGTCGCGGCGCTGGGACTGCTGGCGCAAACGCTGATCGCCCTCGGCGGCAGCCTGCGCTGGACCTCGCTCGCCGGCCTGCCGTTACCGCTGATGGCCTACGGCAAGACCAGCCTGATCGTCGCCGCCGCCTGGATGGGCCTCGCCCAGCGTTCGACGGCGTGAGTGTCGCCGTCCCTCTGCTGCGGCCGGCGGAGGAGGGCGGCCGTCGCGCGACTGTGACGTAAAAAAACTACAAAAAAATCAACTTTCGCATGGCATCACCGTATTCATTTGTGGCGAATCGGCCGCTCGCCGGCCACCCCGGCGCATCGCCAGCGCCGCCATAGCGATTGCCAACGATGAAAAAATTTTGCCAACCCTCCGGATCGCTCCGCGCCCGAGCGTCTTCTGGTTAACGAACCGACCCCCTCAACCGCCGCACGGAGATTGCCAGATGTCACATTGCACGCCTTCCTACTCACCGCACGTCCTCAGCCTGCGCCTGCAATTCGCACTGGCGGTCGTTCTATTGCTCGCGCTCGCCGCCTACCTGTTCGGCGCGCAACGGACTGAAGAATTATCGCCTTACCACATCGATGCCGCCCGCGTCGACGCGCTGCGCTGGCTGGCGCAACATCAGGTGCCGGCTGGCGACGCGCCACCGCCGGCCGCCTGTCCCGCTGAAGACCGTTTCTGCCAGGCCGTCGCGGCGCTCAATGCCCGTCAGGCGCCGACCGGCAAGCCTGCGCGCCGCATCGACGCGACGCTCGATGGCAGCGAACCGCCGCGGCTGCTCGCCGTCACCGAAGAACTCGCCAAACGGCCGGCACAAGAGGTCGACCGGATTCTCGACGACAGCCGGCACGAAAACGAGCCGCTGCGCGCCAACCCCTTCCGTCTGCCCGGCTGCCTGTACGGCGAGACGGATCGCCGCGAAAGCGCCAGGCCGCCGGGTGGCCGCTGTCAGCAGGGCACGCCGCTCGACCCGCGCCTCTTTCCGCCCGGCATGGCGCCGGTATATCGATTGCTCGCCGACTACCGCCAGCCGCTGCCCGGCAGCGTCGCCGGCGAATACCGCGGACTGGCCGTCGGACGCGAGCTGTGGCTGACGCTTGCCGACGACACGCAGCGCCGCGCGCAGCGCACCGCCGCCTGCTACACCGGCGACCAGGAAAACTGCGCCAACGCCTGGTGGTATCCGCCGCGCCACGCCGCCCAGATGTACGAAGGCGCCCGCGCGCGCAGCGTCGGCATCACCGTCATCGACGTCGACAGCGGCGCCATCCGCGCCATGGCCGCCAGCCACAGCCCGTGCTTCCGCGCGCAGGCCGCCGGCAACGACAACACAGCCGCCGACTGCCCGCGGCTGCCCGACCCGCGCCCGCGCCCGCACTGGCTGGACAACCCGGCCAGCGAAGGCGAAATGTTCGGCTCGATCGCCAAGCCGCAACAGGCGCTGGCGCTGCTCGCCGCCGGCAACCTGAGCGGCGACGAACGGGCGCGCCTGCCGGAGATCCTGCGCCGCTCCGACAGCGAAGCGATGATCGACCTCTATCTCTGTCAGGCGCAGCGCTTCGACAAACGCTGCATCGTCCGCCGGGTCGCCGCACTCGAAAAACGGCTCACCGCCGCCGGCTTCAACCGCTGCGCACCCGGCCGGCGCCGCTGCCGGCCGGAAATGACTCTCATCGGCAGCAGCCAGGAGGCCGGCGTGCAAACGATCCGCTACCGCTACCGCGACGGCGGCCTGCAGGCGGAAAGCGCCGACTTCGAACAGCGCATCTACGCCGGGCAGGCGCTGCTCGCCGCCGACGGCCGCCCGCTCGTCGAGCGCATCGCCGGCATCGACCCGGCCCAACTGCACGCCTGTTACCGGGGCGGCGACCGGCAGCGCTGGCGCGGCTGCCAGGGCGCGGCGCTCATCGACCTGATCGCCGAACTGTACGGCCAGGGCAACGCGCGCGCTTCCCTGCTCGGTCTGGCCGGCGGCTGGCTCGACCTCGCCGCCGCCGCCGGCGGCCACCGGCAGGCCGCGCGGCCGCACCTGCTCGCCGCCTATCGCGGCCACGACGGCCGCCAGCAGCGCATCCGCCCGACCGCCGCGCACGGCATCGCCCGCGCCGACGCGCGCGCCGTCCTCGACGCCTTGCAAGCCGTCGCCGTGCGCGGCACCGCCACCGCCGCCTGCCGGGCCGCCAGCGCCGTCGGCGGCGTTCTCGACGGTTGCCGGCCGACGGCGAACGGCCTGCGCATCGCCGCCAAGACGGGCACGCCGCTCTTCCCGGCGGACCGGGAAAAGCAGCCCGACCCGCTCGGCGCCTGGCGCGCGCGCTGTGCGGCGCACACCGCCGCCGCCCGGCCGCTGCCGGACGACTGCGTCCTGCGGCCGCTGAAATGGTTCGCCGCGCTGGTGACGCCGCCGGGCGGCCGCGAGCCGAAAACGCTCGTTCTCGTGCGCGCCGAGCGCAACTGGCGCCGCGACGGACGCATCGACGACGCCGGCGACCAAAGCGCCGAAGGCAACGTCGCCGCCGAAATCGGCCTGGCGCTGATCAACGCCCTCCACACCCCCCGGGAAACGCCATGAACACGCGCCACCGATTCGCCGCCGACAGCCGGGCCGCCGACTGGCCCGCCCTGCGCCAGGACATCCATCACCACTACGCCGCCGCCCGTCACCGCCACCCCGCCGCCACCGACTGGCGGCTCGAACTGATCATCGACCCGCGCCGGCTGCCGGTCGGTGCGGCGGGCGCGCTGCCCGACGGCCTGCGCTGGCTACATGGCGCGCTCAACGCCCTCGGTCTGGCGCACGCCGTCCATGCCCGCCTCGTCCATGGCCGGCAGCCATCGGCCGGGGGCGACGCGCCCGCGCATCGCCTCGTCTTCCATTACCGCCTCGTCGCCGCCGACGAAAAAAAATCGCCCAACTCTCCGGCGCGCCCCGACCGGCCGGCGTCTACCGTCTTCGAGCGCCCGCCCGCCGGCGCGCCTCGACCTGCCACCCGCGCCGCTCAGGAGAAAAAAATGCCACGCGTCACACCGCCGCCGTCCGTCTCGAACACCCCGCCAACCACCCCGAAAGTCCTGACCATGAACGCAACGAACCCCATCCAGACCCTCGTCCAAACCCTCGTGCGCCGCCTCGGCGACTGGATCTTCGGCGAATGGCCACCCGCGCCGCCCGCCGGCGCGCAAGCCGACGCACCGGTCGACCCGTTGGTCGAACCGCCGTCCCTCTCCGGCCTGCAGGCCTTCAACCAGGCGCTTACCGAAGCCACCGCCCGCTTCATCCGCGACTACGTCGACCCGGTACATGCCGAAGACGAGCAAACCGGCTTCCGGCTGCGCTCGATCGAAGTCGCCATCCCCGATGCCGGCCATCCGCTGCTGCGCCTCATCGCCGAAATGCCCGGCGAAACCAGAAACCGCATCGCGCACCGGCGTTGCCTGAAAGCGCATGGCGCCGGTGAACAACTGCTCTTCGACGACTTCTACGGTCTCCAGGTCGTCGCGCCGGAAGCGCTGGTCGACGGCTACCTCGTCCGCAATCTGCTGGCCAGCGAAGGCAGCCGGCTGCCGCTCGTCTTCCGTTTCGAAGGCGACTATGCCGTCATCCCGGGCGCGGCCGCGGCTGCGGAGGCGCCGCCGGCAGGGCACGACGCCGCCGGTCCGGACGCCGGCGACGCGCTGCGCCACACCCCGGTGCGCCTGCCACGCCGCGACGAAGCGCCGGCCGACGCGGCGCGCCACACGCCGATACGCCCGCCGCGCCGCGATGCCGGCCCGCCGACGCTCTTTTACCTGCGTCTGCCGGCAGCGGCCGGCGAAAAACGCCTGCCGGTGCATGCCGGCCTGCTGCCGCTGACCATCGGCAGCGCGCCGCGCGGTCCGCACGACCTGACCGTGCGTGCCGACTGCCTCGACGCCGCCGGCCGGGAAAGCTTCATCTCCGGCGAACACCTGACGCTGGTCGACTACCAGCCGGCGAGCCGCCAGCTCTACGTGCACAACCGCGGCCGCAACGGCACCTTCAGCGGCGACCGGCCGCTCGGCGAACGCTGCACCTTGCCGGTCGGCGAGCAGCCGACGCTCAGCCTCGGCGGCCCGGCCGGCGAAGCGGGAACGGTCAGCGTGCGCATCGAAGCCGCCTGAGCCGCCTGACGCACCGGCAACGCCGACAAACCTCTAAAATCACGCCAGTACCGGCGGCGCGCCTGCCACCCGCCGCCGGTACGGAAAGCCGACAGCCATGAACAGCCCGCACACGCCCCACATTTCCCACTCTCCCTTCTCTCCTCCCGCCTGCACCGGCGGCGAAGCCCGCCTCGACGGCTGGCAGCTCGCCTGGGCGCAGATCGCCGGCAGCGGACACGCCGTCCTCGAAGACCGCCTGGCGCACCGCGCCGTCCACTTCCGCGGCGACCGCTGCCCGGCGCTCTTCTGCGCACTGGCCGACGGCGTCGGCAGCGGCGCGCGCGGCGACGTCGCCGCCGAAGCGCTCGTCGACTACAGCCTCGCGCTGCACGGCGCCGACTATCTGCGCCCGGCGGCGGTGCTCAGCCATATGCTCGGCGCCGAAGCCTGCGTACAGGAGGCGCTGCGCGAGGTCAGCTTCGCCCCCGGCGCGGCGACGCTCGCCGCCGCCTGGCTGGGCAGCGACGGTTGCGGCCTCATCCAGCGCGTCGGCGATTGCCGCCTCTACCGCCTGGGCACGGCGCGCATCGAACGCCTCACCGACGACCAGACCTATGCGCAGAGCGGCGAAACACCCCCCGAGGGCAGCGCTCCCGACGACCTCGCCCACATGGTCGGCACCGGCTACATGGGGACGCCGCAGCTGCAGCCGATCGCACTCGCCGTCGATAGCCACCTGCTGCTGTGCAGCGACGGCCTGCACCGCGGCCTCGCCGACCAGGAACTGCACGCCGTCTTCTACGGCGCGCTGGCCGGCGCGGACGATCGCCTGTCGGCCGCGGTTGCCCGCGAACTGTGCCTCGCCGCCCGCTGCGCCGGCAGCCAGGACGACATCAGCGCGCTCGTCGCCCGCCGCCTGCCGCCGCCTGCCGGATTCTGGCACCGCCTCGGCGACCGGCTCGCCGGCTGATCCTCCTCTTACCCGCCCGCTTTCCGCACCCCGACCGCCATGACCGCCGCCCGCCCCGCCGCCCGCCCCGACAGCTACCCCTTCGCTTCCGAATGGGAAAAAATCCTCGCCCTGCTCGACCCCCGGATGGCCATCCCCGCGCACGACCTCGATGCCCCCTACAAAGGCCGCATCACCAAGCGCGTCCGCTTAAGCCGCACGTGGTGGCCGAAATACCGCAGCGGCGCCGGCGTGTGGACCAAGGAATACGGCAACGTCGGTTACGACCTGCGCAGTTTCAACTGCGCCGAGCGCGACATCCTCGAATCGCTCAAGGGCTTGCCGAACTGCTACCAACTGGTCGAAAACCTCGAGCGCGGCACCCCCCTGCGCGTGGACCCCGCCGCCGAGGACTTCGGCAGCCACATCGCCACCACCCACATGGGACCGACGGTGTACGACTGGCAGCACTGGCCGGTGCGCGTCGGCCGCGAGCGTCAGAAACTCGCCCATCTCTTCTGTTTGCCCGGCAACCTCGTCCGTCTGGTGCTCGCCGGGCTGCGCGCCCTCGACGAGATCCACGCCGCCAATCTGGTGCACATGGACTATCGGCTGCCCAATTTCTGCCTGGCCACGCGCCAGGTGACGCCGCTGCAGGACGCCGCGGGCGACTACCTCAAGATCGAGCTCGACTGGCAGGCGCTGAAAAGCATCGACTTCGGCTTCTCGATCGCGCGCGGCAAAACCCCCCACACCCTGCTGCCGCAGCTCGCCGACGCGACGCCGGCGGCGCAGGCGCTGATCGAGGAAGTGGAAAAGCTGGGCCGGCAACAATTCGAGCGCCTGAGCATCGCCGAACGCCGGAGCCTCGTCAGCGAGCCAGTCGATGCAGTCCAATTCGCCGACGTGCAACACAAACACACCTTCTGGAACAGGTATTGTCCCGGCGCCCTCGACCGCCTGCGGCGCATCGACTGGCGCGAAGATTGTTATCAGTTCGGCCGGCAACTGCAGCTTCTGCGCCAGAAATCCGGCTGGCAGGCGTTCAAGGCCGCGCATCCCCATGCACCGGAAAAGCTGTGTACCGCCATCGACGAACTGCCGGAAGAACTGGTCGCTCTCGGCCGCGAAGTCGACGCGTATCCGGCATCGGATCACGACGCGAAACGGGAATTCGCCCAGCGGCGCCGCGACTTCATCCAGCGCGCCATCCGCCATCTCAAACAAACCCTTGACGAACTGCCCGCCCAATGGCTGGCCGACGAAGTGCTCATCCGGCGCGAAGACATCGAGCCGGGGCAGCGGCGCCCAGCCGAGAAGACGACCCCCAAGCGCAGAGAAGCGGGTGCCTCCTATGCCATACGCTCAACAGACGTCCGCCCCCGCAGCCTGGTCCCTGACTTTTTGCGCACCTGGTCGGTCGTGGTGGGCAGCATCGCCGGCGCAGCGCTCTTCCTGGCCGCGTTGCCCAACCTGCAGGAATGGAGTCGAACCGGGAAAGCGGAGCCAGCGCTGCCGCTGCCCGTCACCCCCGCGCCCACCCCCGCGCCAGTACCCGCGCCAGTACCCACCCCCGAGCCGGTGCCCGCGCCCGCGCCAACACCCATCCCGGCGCCCACCCCCGCCCCGGTGGCGGCCGACGACCCAGCCATCGCCTGCTGGCGCGACGGCGCCTGGCAGGCCGGCTGCGCCTTTGCCGCCTACCCCGGCGGGCCGCAGTTTCGTATCGTCGGCGGCGATCTGAGCTTCACCATGGGCACGCGCCAGGGTTCCGATGCCATGGCTTTCGATGATGAACATCCGCCGCATCCGGTGCGCTTCCAACGACGCTTCGCGCTGGCCGAAACCGAAGTGAGCGTTGCGCACTACCTGGCCTGCGTGCAGGACCGCGGCTGCCGGGAGCCCCAGTGGCGCGAGGCAAATGCGCCGGATTATTATCGGAAAGTAGACGCCCACCAGGCGACCAGCCCGATCACCGGCATAGACTGGAACGACGCGCGTGCCTACGCCGCCTGGCTGACGAAAAAGACGCGGCAGAGCTACGCGCTGCCGACGGAAGCGCAATGGGAATACGCCGCGCGCGGCAATAAAAGTGCGCGCTGGTATTTCGGTAACGACGAAAGCCGGTTGGAGGAGGAGGCGTGGTATGACGCCAATTCCGGCTCTCGCCTGCACGCGGTGGGCAGCACGCCGCGCAACAGCCACCCTTGGGAGCTGAAAGACATGGCCGGCAATGCCCGGGAGTGGGTGGCGGATTGCTGGCACGGGAATTACCTGAACCCGCCAGACAATGGCGATCGGGCCTGGGAGGGCGAAAACGGTGGAGAATGCGGCCAGCGTGTGGTTCGCGGCGGTTCCTGGTACGACCATGCGGGGAGCACCCGCGCCGCCTACCGCTACGTGAACGCGACCGGCTACCGCAACGACTATGTCTCGTTCCGTCCCGCCCGGATGCTGCCGTGAGGCAGCTTACCCTTTGATTCTTTTACCCTGTTACCCTGTGGAGAACAGAAGTGATCGAAAATGAC
>CAYRXO010000030.1:0-16521 GCA_964428215.1 uncultured Candidatus Accumulibacter sp.
GCATTGTCGCTACTGGTAAAAGCCCCCAACTGAAGATAAATGCCGCGCAGGGTGACGGGCGATGGCGTCTTGACTGTTTCGGCTTGTTCCAGCCGGATTGTCAATTGCTGGATGGGATCGACTTCTTTGGTCACGACGGCAGGTCGCGGCACCAACCCTGGCTCAAGCCGGGCGTAGCTCGACGATGCCATCCCTTCCGGAACGATCGCTTCGACCTCGACCTGCGTGCTGCCATTCTCGACGTAGCCGAGTCGATGCGCGGCGGCATAAGACAGGTCGATGATCCGGTCGGCATGAAATGGGCCGCGGTCGATGAGCCGGACGACGACGGATTTACCGTTGCCGAGATTGGTCACCCGCGCATACGAGGGAAGTGCCAGTGTCGGATGGGCAGCAGTCATGGCGAACATGTCGTAGGGTTCGCCGATCGACGTTTTCTGGCCATGAAACTTCTTCCCGTACCAGCTGGCAATTCCGCGCTCCTGGAACGGTTTGACGGCACTGAGCGGTTCGTAAGCCTTGCCGAGCACCATGTATGGACGATTGGCAAAACGATGCAGCGCTTCGATGCGTGGCTGTGCATCGGGAATCTGATCGAGATTTTCCGGTACCTCATCGCCCGGTCCGTCGTCCTTGTAATAGGCGCCCCCTCGCTTTTGCGGCGACGGCGACCGTTTGACCATTTTCACGCTCGGTTTGCCGGTCTCGCTGCCACGCTCAGGCGTTCGCGCCGGTTGGCCAGCGCAAGCGGCCAGGAAAAGCGGCAGCAGCAGCCAAGTGAAGCGTTGTGCGCGCAACCGCTCCGTCATGAGCGGACCAGCATCCGGTGACTATGAATGCTCATCAGGATGCCGATGCCGATCGACAAGGTCACCAGAGCCGTACCGCCGTAACTGATGAAAGGCAGGGGAACACCGACCACCGGCAACAGTCCGCTGACCATGCCCATGTTGACGAATGCATAGGTAAACAGGCTGAGGGTAATCGAACCGGCCATCAGCCGTGAAAACAGTGTCGACGCGGACGAGGCGATCATCAGACCGCGGCCGATCAGCAGCAGGTAGAGCAGAACCAGGAAGGCGTTGCCGAGCAACCCCTGCTCTTCGGAAAACACCGCAAAAATGAAGTCGGTATGCCGCTCGGGAATGAACTCGAGATGCGTCTGTGTTCCTGACAGCCAGCCTTTGCCGAAGCTGCCGCCGGAACCGATGGCGATCGTCGCCTGGATGATGTGATAGCCAGCCCCCAGGGGATCACTCGATGGGTCGATCAGCGTCAGGATGCGCTTGCGCTGATAATCGTGCAACAGTGTCCACACGAATGGTGCGGCGGCGGCGGCGGCAGCAGCCAGTCCGACGATGATCTGCCATGGCAAACCGGCGAAAAATATGACGTAGAAACCGGCCGCGCCGACCAGTATCGCCGTACCGAGATCGGGCTGCTTGGCGATCAGGGCGAAAGGCACCAGGAGCAGCAGGCAGGCAATGCAGTAATGACGCCATTTGAGCTGCGCTTCATGCTGATGGAAATACCAGGCCAGCATCAGCGGCACGGCGATCTTGAGCATTTCGGAGGGCTGGATGCGTGTGAAACCCAAAGGAAGCCAACGTTTCGCTCCGTTGACCTTGACACCGACGACGAATACCAGCAACAGAAGGATCACGCCCAGAATATACAGCGGCAAACCGAAACGCATCAGCTTCTGTGGCGGCAGCTGCGCGACGGTCCACATGGCTACAAAGCCGACGACCATGTTCAGACTTTGCGCCAGCAGGCGGTTGTTGGCATCGTAGGTGGCGCTATAGACGGTCGCCAAACCGGTGGCCATGATGGCGATGGTGATCAGCAGCAAGGGCCAGTCAAGTCGGGCAACCAGTATGCTCCACAGACGTGGCAGAAACGGCGGAGACATCAATCAATCTTCCTCGACATCGTTTTCCTCGGCGACACCCTTTGGCCATTTGCCCAGCAAATAGTAATCGAAAACGGCGCGCGCGATCGGTGCTGCCGACTGCGCACCGAAACCACCGTTTTCAACCAGTACCGCCAGGGCGATCCTTGGACGATCCGCGGGGGCGAAGGCAATGAACAGCGCGTGATCGCGCAATTCCTTCTTGATGCGCGACGCTTTGTATTCGGAACCCTTGAGGCTGAACACCTGCGCCGTGCCGGTCTTGCCGCCCGACACGTAGCCGGCGCCGGCGAACGCCTTGGCTGCCGTGCCGCTGACATTGACGCCGATCATCGCCCGCTTGATCGTTTCGACGTGCTGGCGTTTCCACGGCAGGATACGTATGGGCTCGGGCTCGATCGGTGTTTTCTCGCCGGTACGGCTGTCGGTGATGTAGCGGACCAGGTGCGGACGAAACATGATACCGTCATTGGCCACCGTGGCCATCGCTTGCGCCAGCTGCATCGGGGTATAGGCGTTGTACCCCTGGCCGATGCCGATCGAAATCGTTTCGCCGGCAAACCATTTCTGTTGTTCAGGCCGTTTGAAACGGTGTCGTTTCCACTCGGGAGACGGAAGAACGCCGATTGATTCGCCGTCGATGTCGATGCCGGTTTTCTCGCCAAAACCGAGCTGCCCCATGAAATTGGCGATGCTGTCGATACCCATTTCATTGGCGAGGATATAGTAATAGGTGTCGCACGACTGGACGATCGATTTGTACATGTCGACGCTGCCATGCCCTCCTTTTTTGTCGTCACGGAACTGATGGCCGCCAAAATTGAACACGCCGGGATCGTGAATCGTTTGGCCCGCCGTGCGCTTGCCGGTTTCGAGCGCCGCCAGTGCCATGAACGGTTTGAAAGTCGATCCCGGCGGATAGGCGCCATTGATCGCTCGATTGAGCAGGGGCTTGTCCGGTGAATTGTTCAGATCGTCCCAGTCGTCGCTGCGGATGCCGTCGATGAACAGATTCGGATCGAAGGTTGGATTGGAGACCAGCGCCAGGATGCCACCCGTCGACGGTTCGATGGCCACCAGCGCGCCGCGGCGGTCGCCGAACACCTTCTCGGCCATGTCTTGCAATTTGGTGTCCAGGGTCAGGGTCAGATCGTTACCCTGAATCGGTGGCGTTTGCGACAAACTGCGGATCGCCCGGCCGCCAGCGTCGATTTCCACCTCTTCGTAACCCGTTGTGCCGTGCAGAGTGATTTCATATCCTTTTTCCAGACCGTTCTTGCCGATATGGTCGGTCCCCTTGTAATTCGCTTCCTGCTCATTTTTCTCGATCCACAGCAGATCGTTCTTGTTGATGCGGCTGATGTAACCCAAGGCATGCGAAGCGATCGAACCGAGCGGATATTGTCGGAACAGTCGGGGTTTCACCTCGACGCCCGGAAACAGGTAGCGGTTGGCGGTGAAGCGTGCCACCTCTTCCTCGGTCAGTCGGCTGCGAATCGGCAGACTTTCGAAGTTCCTGCTCTCCTCGAGCAGCTTGCGGAAACGTTTGCGATCCTTGGGCTGAATGTCGATCACTTTGCTCAAGGCGTCGATCATCACCTCGAGATCGTCGACCTTGGCCGGGGTGATTTCCAGGGTAAACGCCGAGTAATTATTGGCCATCACCACACCATTACGATCGAAAATCGAACCGCGGTTGGGGGTGATCGGCACTAGTGAAATGCGATTGTCTTCAGCGCGCGTGCTGTAGTACTCGTGTTGGACGACTTGCAGATGAAAAAAGCGCGCCAGCAACACGCCGAAGGCGACCACGACCGCAACGGCGGCGAGCGCGATGCGGAAACGGAAGCGAAGGTTGTCGCGATCCTGAGTATTCATCGGCGATTGGCGGCTCAATACGCTGTTGTTTTCGATTCCTGGCCCGCTACCGCCTCACCGATTGATGTCGGCTGCGCAGATCAACATGGATAGTTTTCAGAGTGGTCGATTGGCATCGTGATCGACCGGTTGATGCTGTGGCAGCAGCAGCACAAGCGTCAGCAGCGGCCAGAGCATGGTCGCGAAACAAGGCCCGAGAAAATAGAAAACGCCGGGGAAATCGCCGCCAATCAGCAGCATGCGCAAGCCGTACTGGACGATCTGCACGATCAGCAACAGTGGAAAAACCTGCAGAGCCTGCTGCCCGAGAGGAAACCACAGGATGCGCCGCGATAGCGACGATGCGGCGTAAGCGACGAGCACGTAGGCAAACGCGTGTTGTCCAAGCAGACTGGCGTCGGCGATGTCCATCGCCAGGCCGAGCAGAAAAGCACTGCCCATGCCGATGCGTCGCGGTTCGCGGATGCTCCAGAAGACCAGCACCAGCGCCACCCAGTCGGGCATGGCCAGCAGAATGCCCGTTGGCAGCAGATTGAGCAGCAGTGCCAGCAGCAAGGTGAGAAAAATGAACCATGGGCGAACCGGCAGCAAGATGCGCGCGGAGCCGTAACTGGTCTGCATCGGGATGACTACTCCTTCTTCGCGCGTTTCTTGCGACCTTGCCCGGCTTTGTTCGCCGACTTACGGTCGTTGGCCGCAGTCTGCTTGGCCAGTGGTTCAGGCAACGCCACCGTTGGTCGCGGCGCCAGGACCAGTACCTCGCCAAAATTCTCGACGCCAGCGATCGGCGTGCAGAAAATCCGTGCGAAAGCTTGCGTCGCGTCGCGGTCGATGCGCACCACCTTGGCAACCGGAAAGCCGGCCAGATAAATGCCGTCAAGACCGGAGGTTACCAGCAGGTCGTTGTTCTGCACATCGGTATTGGCGGGCAGGAAACGCAATTCCAGTTGTCCGTTGCCGAGTCCGAAAACGACCGAGCGCTGTCCGGTGCGCACGATCTGTACGGGCACCGATTGTTCCTTGTCGGTGATCAGAGTCACTTCCGAAACAAACGGAAAGACCCGGGTCACCTGACCGACGATACCCGCATCGTCGATCACCGGTTGACCGGCCTGCACGTGATCCTGCAGCCCCTTGTCGATGACCACCCGCCGCGAATAGGGGTCGCGCGCTGAAAAAAGGATTTGTGACAGCTGACCGTGCGCCGTCGGCCGTTCTTTGAGTTCGAGCAGCTTGCGCAGACGCTGGTTTTCGCTTTCGAGCTGCTTTGTACGCAGCAAAGACGAAACGTTTTCCAGCCGGGTACGTTTCAGCTGCGCATTTTCTTCCTGCAAGCGGGCCAGACTGACGAAGTAGGAACTGACTTGCTCGACGACCTGGCCCGGCAGATGCGCCAGATTCTGCACCGGGTGCGTAAATAAGGACAGACCTTGGCGAAGCATTTCGAGCGTCTGAAAACGGGCGTCGGCAATCAGCAACGCCAGCGACAAGGCGATATAGAAGGTCAACAAGGCCAGCGGGGCCGGCCCGCGGTTGAAAAACGGAGGCGGCTGATGGTCCATGACGCAGGCGGCTTAAGGTTACGCCAGTCTCGCGGCGCGATGAGCACCGCCAAACGTCAATCCGAGGCGAAAATGCTGCCCAGATTGTCCATTTTCTCGAGGGCCAGACCGCAGCCGCGCGCTACACAAGTCAGCGGCTCTTCGGCAACGATCACCGGCAGACCCGTTTCCTCCATCAGCAACCGGTCCAGATCGCGCAGCAAGGCGCCGCCGCCGGTGAGCACCATACCTTTGTCGGCAATGTCGGCGCCCAGTTCGGGGGGCGTTTTTTCCAATGCCGATTTGACTGCCGAGACGACGCTGTTCAACGGCTCGGTAAGTGCTTCGAGAATTTCGTTCGACGAGATGGTGAATTTTCTTGGTATGCCCTCGGCCTTGTTGATACCTGACACCTCCATTTCACGGACTTCGGCGCCGGGAAACGCCGAGCCGATATGCTTCTTGATGTTTTCGGCGGTGTTTTCGCCGATCAGCATGCCGTAATTGCGACTGATGTAATTCATGATCGCTTCGTCGAGCTTGTCGCCGCCGACGCGCACCGAGCCCGCATAGACCATGCCGCCGAGCGAAATGACGCCGACTTCGGTGGTGCCGCCGCCGATATCGACGACCATCGACCCGGTCGGTTCAGCGACCGGCAGACCGGCGCCGATCGCGGCCGCCATCGGTTCCTCGATCAGGAAAACCTGGCTGGCACCGGCGCCGATCGCCGATTCGCGAATGGCGCGCCGTTCGACCTGCGTCGACCCCGAAGGTACGCAGATGATGATTCTTGGCGATGGCGAAAGCAGGCGGGAGTCGTGCACTTTCTTGATGAACTGTTTGAGCATCTGCTCGGTGACCGTGAAATCGGCGATCACACCATCTTTCATCGGCCGGATGACGGTGATCGCGCCCGGTGCCTTGCCGAGCATCTCCTTGGCCGCCTTGCCAACTGCCTGGATGGTTTTTTTGGAACTCGGACCGCCTTCGGTACGGATGGCGACCACTGACGGTTCGTCGAGAACGATTCCTTTCGAACGCACGTAGATCAGGGTGTTGGCTGTGCCAAGGTCGATCGCCAGATCGTTCGAGAAATAACTGCGCAGAAAACTGAACATGCTTGCCAAATCCGTTGTCGCCCGTAGGGGCTGCGGTGGGAAAAACTTTTATGATACCTTATAAGCCCCTTCCGTCTAATACCTCAGTGATTTTCGCGATGTCGCTTACTCTGGAACAAGTCCGGCGCGTTGCCCAGCTCGCGCGCATCGAAATCAGCGATGACGAAGCGAACAGTACGCTCGCTCAACTCAACAGCATTTTCGCCTTGATCGAGGAAATGCAGTCCGTCGATACGCAAGGCATCGAACCGATGGCGCACGCGCAGGAAATGATGCAGCGCCTGCGCGACGACCTGCCGGACGCCCGCGACAGCGGCGAACGGCGGGCGGCTTTCCAGGCCATCGCGCCGGAAACCGCCGAAGGTCTCTATCTCGTTCCCAAGGTCATCGAATGATTAGCAGCAGCCTGCAGCAACTCGCCGAGGCCCTGGGCAGCAAGGCCATTTCGAGCGTCGAACTGACGCAACTCTATCTCGACCGCATCGCCCGTCACGATGCCCGTCTCAACGCTTATATCACCATCGACGCCGAGGCCAGTCTGTCACAGGCCCGGCTGGCCGATCAGCGTCTGGCGCGCGGTGAAGGCGGCCCGCTGACCGGCATTCCAATCGCGCAAAAGGATATATTCTGCGCCAAAGGCTGGCGAACCACTTGCGCTTCGCGCATCCTCGACAATTTCGTCAGCCCCTACGACGCCACGGTCATCCAGCGCTTCGCCGACGCCGGCGCCGTCCTGCTCGGCAAGACGAATATGGACGAGTTCGCCATGGGATCGTCGAACGAAACGTCGTACTACGGGCCGGTGCGCAATCCCTGGGATCTCGACTGCGTGCCGGGCGGTTCGTCGGGCGGCTCCGCCGCCGCCGTGGCGGCTCGCCTGACACCGGCAGCGACCGGCACCGATACCGGCGGCTCGATCCGCCAGCCGGCGGCGCTGTGCAACCTGACCGGCATCAAACCGACTTACGGCGTCGTGTCCCGCTGGGGAATGATCGCTTTTGCCTCCTCGCTCGACCAGGCCGGCGCGCTGGCGCCATCGGCGGCCGATTGCGCCCGCCTGCTCAACGTCATGGCCGGCTTCGACGAACGCGATTCGACCAGTATCGACCGCCCCGCCGAGGATTACTGTCGTGAGATCGATTCACGGCCGAACGGTCTGCCGCTGGCCGGCTTGAAAATTGGTTTGCCGAAACAGTTTCTTGGCGAAGGCAATGATCCGCAGGTGATGCAACTGATCGAAGCGGCGATTGCCGACTACGAGCAACTCGGCGCCGAGTTCGTCGATGTCAGCCTGCCGAACATGGGCTTGTCGGTAGCCGCTTACTATGTCATCGCTCCGGCCGAGGCCAGTTCGAATCTGGCGCGCTTCGATGGCGTACGCTACGGCTACCGCGCGCCGGACTATCGTGACCTCAACGACATGTACCGCCGCAGCCGCGCGCAGGGTTTCGGCGCCGAAGTCAAGCGCCGCATCCTGATCGGCACCTACGTACTCTCGCACGGTTATTACGACGCCTATTATTTGCAAGCGCAACGCATCCGCCGGCTGATCGCCAACGATTTTTCCGAGGCTTTCCGGCATTGCGACCTGCTCCTCGGTCCGACCATCCCGAGCCCCGCTTTCAAACTGGGCGACAAGGCCGCCGACCCGGTGCAGATGTACCTCTCCGACATCTACACCATCGCCGTCAACCTGGCCGGTCTGCCCGGTGTGTCGACCCCCTGCGGTTTTGTCGGCAAATTACCAGCCGGACTGCAACTGATCGGCAATTATTTCAGCGAAGCGCGCCTGCTCAATGCCGCCCATCGCTATCAGCAGGTCAAGCCCTGGCATCTGCAGCTACCACCGGGCTTTGCCGAATGAACGGATGAGTCAGTCACTATGAACGCATGGGAAGTCGTCATCGGCATCGAAACGCACGTCCAACTGGCGACGCGTGCGAAAATCTTTTCAGCCAGCCCGATCGCTTTCGGTGCCGAGGCGAACCTGCAAGCCAACGCCATCGACATCGCCTTGCCGGGTGTCCTGCCGGTGCTGAACAGGACGGCCGTCGAATTCGCCATCCGTTTCGGGCTGGCCGCCGGTAGCGAAATCGCTACGCGCTCGGTATTTGCACGCAAGAATTATTTTTATCCGGATCTGCCGAAAGGCTACCAGATCAGTCAATACGAGTGGCCGGTCGTCGTCGGCGGCGAATTGACCATCCAGGCAGGCCAGGAAAGCAAGGTCATCCGGTTGACGCGCGCGCATCTCGAGGAAGATGCCGGCAAATCGCTGCACGAAACCGCCGGACACAGCCTGCGCGGCAAATCGGGCATCGACCTCAATCGTGCTGGCACGCCGTTGCTGGAGATCGTCAGCGAACCCGACATGCGCTCGTCGGCCGAAGCGGTGGCCTATGCCCGGGCTTTGCATGCCCTGGTCCGCTGGATCGGCATCTGTGATGGCAACATGCAGGAAGGGTCCTTTCGTTGCGACGCCAATGTCTCGGTCCGGCCGGCCGGCCAGACGGCCTTCGGCACGCGACGCGAGATCAAGAATCTGAATTCTTTCCGCTTTTTGCAACAGGCGATCGACTATGAAGTGCAGTGGCAGATCGCCACCCTCGAAGACGGCGGTCATATCGAACAGGCGACGGTGCTTTTCGATCCCGACAATGGTGAAACGCGCGCCATGCGTTCCAAGGAAGATGCGCACGATTACCGTTATTTTCCCGATCCGGATTTGTTGCCGCTCTTCATCGAGCGCGACTGGGTCGAACAGGTGCACGCCGCCTTGCCTGAACTGCCTGCTGCCAATCGCCAACGGCTGCTTGCCGAGTATGGTTTGTCCGCACACGACGCGGCGGTATTGACCTCTTCCCTCGAAATAGCCACCTACTACGAAGCAACCGTCAACGCCGCCGGCAAAGCGAACGCCAAGCTCTGCGCCAACTGGGTGATGGGCGACCTCGCGGCACGTCTGAACCGGGAGGGACGTGAAATCGATGCTGCGCCGCTCTCAGCCTCTCAACTCGGCAACCTGCTGGCGCGCATCGCCGATGGCACCATCTCGACGCCCGTTGCCCGTCAGGTCTTTGACGCCCTCTGTGCCGGCGACGGGACTTCTGCCGATGAGATCATCGCCAGTCGAGGTTTGCGGCAGATCAGCGACAGCGACGCACTGGCTAAGATCGTCGATCAGGTGCTGTCGGCCAATATGGCGATGGTCGACGAATTCAGGGCTGGCAAGGAGAAGGCGCTCAACGCGCTGGTCGGACAGGTGATGAAAGCCAGCAAGGGCCGTGCCAACCCGCAACAGGTCAACGAGTTGCTGCGCAATAAGCTTGGCTGAGCGGCAATTCTTGCCAGTTGGCTTGTTTGCATATTTTCGTTTGCTCTTGTCTCGGCTTTACATTGGCCGATCCCGCGCTGGCGGGGCTTACACGTCGTCGCGGCGGACGGCAGTGCGGTCCGTTTGACGATGACGAGGGGCAGTGTCCGTTCGATCGCCTGTCACATCCCGTCTGATCATCCGGTTTTCGATGAAAGAGCTCGGGGTTTGAAATAAACCATTTCTGCATCGTTTGGTTGGGCGTCTGACTGCCCAAGCCGATTAGGGCAGTTGATTGTTGTACAGGAAGACGTAGCGCGGCAAGTCATGCTCGGTAAACGACTGACGGTGAGCGATTATCGTTCGGCGTATCGCCGTTATTGGCACGAACGGTAAAGGAAGCGCTGAAATAGGATTTAGGGGAGAAGTGCAAGACGTACGCCGGCAATAAGCGCGATGTATCCAATCGATAAGAGGTATGGCGACCTGCATCATATTCTGCGAGACGCTGACGATCGGCAAAAAAACCAGACCGCATCACCTAGTGGTGTTGCTAAGTCGATGTATTATAGTACGAATTCTGGCTTCGATGACTGCGCCGTATCTCGAAGAAACAGGAGCTTTACACTGAGTTGGACGTCGCCGCATGGTGTGAACTGCTCCCCACTGCATCATGCAACGTTAGCGCTTATTTTCAATCGGTGTGTCGAAAAATTTTACACAAACACAAACACAAACACAAACATTATATCAGTAAAATAGATAATTGGCACATTTTTTGCTTTTATTATTTTGCTTTTTACGTAGGCTTCATGAGCGTTATTTCATGGAAGGCGAGTAGAAAACATATGAGTTCGCTTTGAGGCATTCATTTACTTGTTAATCGGGGGGTAAATCAATGAGATTGAAACTCTTGGCCGCGCTGGCGATGGGAATGAGCTTGGCGGGCGGGGTGCAAGCCGCCAACTTTAATTTGTTTTACGGGCTTGACCAGAGATCCGGCGGTGGTCCCCGACCGAACTCGGACGCTGCCCATGCCAGTTTTCTTGGCGCATTGAACGGGGCAAACATCGGCATCGAAACGTTCGAGGACAACCCGTTGGGAAGCTTTCTGGGCGGCGCTGTGCGACTCGACTTTGCCGGCACCGCGCTGACGGGAAACCTGCGGAGTTTGTCGACGCTGCAATCGGACATTTATGCATCGACCAGGCTCAATGGTTCTCGCGTGCTGAACGCCGACACGCACGGCCGTCACGACTATTTCGATCTGACCTTCAGCGCGCCAGTCGTCGCTTTTGGTTTTTACGGTCATAGCTTCAGCGATTACGCTGCGTTTGGTATTGCGGGCCTGCCGCCGATCCAGATCACCATTGACGGCGGCTATCCCGTCGATGTCGTCAACCTGGATCCGCTGAACATTCAGCAAAATTCCGTCAACTTTTTCGGTTTGATCTCGGACACGCCGTTCACCACGGTCCGGATGACAAATCCGGTCAGTTTCGAAGTTGACGGCGTTTTTCTCGATGACATCACGGTGGCTACGCCAGGGGCGAATGTACCGGAGCCTGCCAGCCTGTTACTGGCTCTGCTCGGGCTGGGAAGTCTGGGTCTGATGCGGCGGCGCGACTGACTGCCATTCGCCCCATGACATCGCGGCGGGCGTCGCCCCCGTGATGTCGTGGGATAGCTGCGGAGAGAACGGCATTGTTCGCGTTGCGCAGTCTCCGCCAACAACGCGCGGAGCAACGGCCGCTGCCAGTCGCGCGATTTCAGCCACCGCGAAAGCGCGGCGGCCGTTTCTCCAGAAACGCCGTCAATCCTTCCCGGTAGTCCTGGCTGTCGAGAAAGGCGAACGAAGCGCGTAATTCCTGTTCGTCGAGCGGCCGGCTGTCCTGCAGGCGGCGCAACCATTGTTTGTGCCAGCGGGCAACCAGCGGTGCGCCGGCGGCGATGCGGCGGGCGCTGGCGTCGGCTTGCTCGCTCAACTGCCCGTCGGCGACGACGCGTGTCACCAGTCCTTTGGCGCAGGCTTCGGCGGCGGTCAGAATCCGCCCTTCGAGCAGGATTTCAAGCAGCGTCGCCTGTCCGGCCAATTTCAGCAAGCCGGCCATTTCGAGCGGATACATCGAAAAACCGAGCCGATTGATCGGCGCGCCGAAGGTCGCCGAATGACCACAGAGTCGCAGATCGCACTGCGCGGCGACCTCGAGCCCGCCGCCGATGCAGGCGCCGTGGATCATGGCCACTGTCGGGTGCGGGCAATCGGCGATCGCCTGCATCGCCGCGCCGGCCAGCGCGTGATAAGCCATTGCGCGCTCGAGCGTGTCGCGGCAATGGATGAATTCCTCGATATCACCGCCGGCGGCGAACGCCTGCTCGCCATCGCCACGGACGACGATGCAGCGCACCTGATCGTTCGCCGACAGACTTGCCATCACCTCGGCCAGTTGCCGCCACATCGCCGAATCGATGGCGTTGCGCTTGTCCGGATTGGACAAGGTCACCGTCGCAATGAATTCGTCCTGACGGCAGATGATTTCGCCACTCATTCATGCCCCTTTTCGGCCGGGTGCGATCGGGCCACTGCCTGACGACCAGCCAGGATGTGATCGTGCATCACCGTCTGTGCCAGTTCGGCATCGCCGGCCATGATCGCCGCCAGCAGCGCGCGGTGTTCGGTCAGCGATTGGGCGAGCCGTCCTTCGGCGCTCAGGGAAAAGCGGCGGGTCAGTTTGAGGACTTTGCGCAAATCCTGCACCAGTTGCTTCAACCAGCGGTTGCCAGACATTTCCTGTATCCGGAAATGAAAAGCCTGATTGGCTTCGAAGAAACTTTCGATCTGCCGGCTGGCAGCGAACGCTTCGAGTTGCTGGTGGATGGCTTCGATTTCAGCCAGATCGGCCGCTGTGGCGCGTCGCGTCGCTTCGAAAGCGCAACGGCCTTCGAGCAATGCCATCAGCGGAAAAATCTCGTCCAGATCCTGCTCGGAGATTTCGGTGACGAAGCAGCCGCGCCGCGGCACCAGCGTCACCAGCCCTTCGGCGGCCAGCACTTTCAAGGCTTCGCGCAAGGGCGTGCGGCTGATGCCGTAAGCGGCGGTCAGCGATTGCTCGTCGATGCGCGTCCCTGGCGGCAATTCGTGCGCAAAGATCTTCAAGCGCAGTCGTTCGGCGACTTCCTGGTACAGGGCGGTCTGGGCAATACGACTCGGAGACATCCGTCACTTCACTGGAAAGCGCTGCGTCCGGGGCAGGACCTTGCGTTCATAATTATGGATACAGTATTATTCGCCACGCAGGGTGTCAAGCCTTACCAGGGTGTTCAAACGCCGCAAACAGTTACAATTCCCTTTGAGTCGCCCCGACTCGCCTGATCGGCGTGCTGCCAAAATCCTTGTCAGTGGCGAGCATCGCTCAGTCCAACGATTTCGTGAAAGGTTCGCTCATGTCCAACGAGAACAACGCTGCGTCAATCGATAACAAGAATATGGAAGCCTGGAAAAAAGCCGCCGCCAAATCCGCTCCCGGCGGCAATGTCGACGCGCTGAACTGGGTTACTCCCGAAGGTATCGTCGTCAAGCCTTTGTACACCAAGCAGGATATCGACGGCCTGCAGTACACCGATACGCTGCCCGGCCTGCCGCCTTTCGTACGCGGTCCGCAAGCGACGATGTACGCCGTGCGGCCGTGGACCATCCGTCAGTACGCCGGCTTCTCGACCGCCGAGGCGTCGAACGCCTTCTATCGCAAGGCGCTGGCGGCCGGCGGTCAGGGCGTTTCGGTCGCTTTCGATCTGGCGACGCACCGCGGTTACGACTCCGACCATCCGCGCGTTACCGGTGACGTCGGCAAGGCCGGCGTGGCGATCGACTCGGTCGAAGACATGAAAATTCTTTTCGACGGCATCCCGCTCGAAAAGGTCTCGGTTTCGATGACCATGAACGGCGCCGTGCTGCCGATCCTCGCCGGTTACATCGTCGCCGCCGAAGAGCAGGGCGTTGCGCAGGACAAACTCTCGGGGACGATCCAGAACGACATCCTCAAAGAGTTCATGGTCCGCAACACCTACATCTATCCGCCGAAGCCGTCGATGAAAATCATCGCCGACATCATCGGCTACACCGCGCACCACATGCCGAAGTTCAACTCGATTTCGATTTCGGGTTATCACATGCAGGAAGCCGGCGCGACGCAGGCGCTCGAGCTGGCCTTCACCATTGCCGATGGCCGCGAATACGTCAAGACGGCGCTCGCTTCCGGTCTCGACGTCGATGAATTCGCCGGCCGGCTGTCGTTCTTCTTCGCCATCGGCATGAATTTCTACCTCGAAGTCGCCAAGCTGCGTGCCGCACGCCTGTTGTGGTGGAAGGTGATGCAGGAATTTTCGCCGAAGAATCCGAAGTCGATGATGCTGCGCACGCACTGCCAGACCTCCGGCTGGTCGCTGACCGAACAGGATCCTTACAACAACGTCATCCGCACGACCATCGAGGCGATGGCCGCGGTGTTCGGCGGCACGCAGTCGCTGCATACCAACGCGCTCGACGAAGCCATCGCCCTGCCGACCGAATTCTCGGCACGCATCGCGCGCAATACGCAGCTGGTGATCCAGGAAGAATCGCACATCACCAACGTCATCGACCCGTGGGCTGGTTCGTACATGATGGAGAAGCTGACGCAGGATCTGGTCGACGAAGCCTGGAAGATCATCGAGGAAGTCGAGTCGATGGGCGGCATGACCAACGCCGTCGATTCCGGCTGGGCGAAGATGAAGATCGAAGGCTGTGCTGCCGACAAACAGGCGCGCATCGATTCCGGCAAGGACGTCATCGTTGGGGTTAATAAATACAAACTGGCCAAACAGGACGATCTCGAAATTCTCGATATCGACAACAATGCCGTCCGCGAATCGCAGATTGCGCGCCTGCAGCAGGTTCGCTCGACCCGCGAGGGCGAGAAAGTCAACGCCGCACTCGCCGATCTCACCAGATGCGCCGAAACCGGTAAAGGCAACCTGCTCGATTTCGCCGTCAAGGCGATGCGTCTGCGTGCGACGGTCGGCGAAGTATCCGACGCGCTCGAAAAAATCTTCGGCCGCTTCCGCGCGACGCAGCAGACCGTCTCCGGCGTCTATGGCGCTGTGGTCGGCGGCATGACCAGTTGGGAAACCCTGAAGGCCGACATCAACAAGTTCAGCGAAGAAGAAGGTCGCCGGCCGCGCATCATGATCGCCAAACTCGGTCAGGACGGCCACGACCGCGGTGCGAAAGTGGTCGCCACCGCCTTTGCCGATCTCGGTTTTGACATCGACGTCGGACCGCTGTTCCAGACGCCGGCGGAAGCCGCCCGGCTGGCGATCGAGAACGACGTGCATGCCATCGGCGTTTCGTCGCTGGCCGCCGGTCACAAGACGCTGCTGCCCGAACTGGTCCAGGAGTTGAAGGCGCAAGGCGCCGACGACATCATTGTCTTCGCTGGCGGGGTGATCCCGGCGCAGGATTACGATTTCCTCTTCCAGGCCGGCGCGAAGGCGATCTTCGGTCCTGGCACGCGCATCGAGGATTCGGCGAATACCGTGCTGAGCGAAATCCGTAAAGCACGGGCCTGAGCCGTCCGCCCGCAACCGTTTCGCCAGGCGAACCTCACCATGACCACCGCTCCCCCCGGCAAACTTGGACCCGCCGACCAGCAACTGCTCGACGGCGTGCTGGCGGGACAGCGGCGGGCCCTGGCGAAAACGATCACCTTGATCGAATCGACCCGCATCGACCACCAACAACGGGCCCGGCAAGTGCTTCACGGCTTGCTGCCGCACACCGGATCGGCGATGCGGGTCGGTATTTCCGGCTCACCGGGAGCCGGCAAATCGACGTTCATCGAATCGCTGGGCTTGCACCTCATCGACGCCGGCAGGCGGGTCGCCGTCCTCGCCGTCGATCCGTCGTCGTCGGTTTCCGGCGGCTCGATCCTCGGTGACAAGACGCGCATGGAAATGCTCTGCCAGCGCAGCGAAGCGTTCATCCGGCCCAGTCCGTCGGCCGGTTCGCTGGGCGGTGTCGCCGACAAGACGCGTGAAGCGATGCTGGTCTGCGAAGCCGCCGGCTTCGACGTGATCATCGTCGAGACCGTCGGCGTCGGCCAGTCGGAAACGACGGTGGCTGGCATGGTCGACGCGTTCGTACTCTTGCAGTTGCCGAATGCCGGCGACGATCTGCAGGCGATCAAGAAAGGCATCGTCGAAATCGCCGATCTGATCGTCTTCAACAAGGCCGACATTGACGAAAAAGCGGCCGCTTTTGCCCGCAACCAGATGCGGGCGGCCCTGACCATGCTGCGCAGTGCCAGTCCCAACTGGCGGCCGCCCGTGCTGACGATCAGCGCGCTGGCCAAGCGCGGCATTGCCGAATTCTGGAACGAAATCGAGCGCTACCGGCAAACGATGCAAGACAGTGGCGAATTCGAGCAGAAACGCCGTCGACAGGCCGTCGACTGGATGTGGAACCTGATCGATTCCGGCTTGCGGCAGAATTTCCGTTCGCACCCGTCGGTGCGCGCTTCGCTGCCGACATTCTCGAAAGACGTTGCCGAAGGAAAAACCATGCCAGGAGTCGCTGCCGCACAGCTCCTGGCGTTCATGAAACAGTAAAAGCAGTCCGCGGAGCCGGTTGCTCCGTGTTGAATAGAGTAGTTCTGATCGACCCGACCGTTAGGGAGTAAATCGTATGCATGACATTATTCGCCAGCTCGCGGAAAAGCG
>CAYRXO010000030.1:16531-24231 GCA_964428215.1 uncultured Candidatus Accumulibacter sp.
CGACACCCGGCGCCGCGGCTTCACGATTGCTCGCCTATCTCAAGCACTGATTGCTGGTACCAAGAATCTCCGACTTGTTTGAGTAGTTCTGATTGACGCGACCGTTAGGGAGTAGAACATATGCACGACATCATTCGCCAGCTTGCAGAAAAGCGCGCGGCGGCCTGTCTGGGTGGTGGCCAGAAGCGCATCGACAGCCAGCACAGCAAAGGCAAGCTGGCTGCCCGGGAACGTATCGAGCTGTTGCTCGACAGTGGCTCGTTTGAAGAGTGGGACATGTTCAAGGAACACCGGTGTACTGATTTCGGCATGGCCGATCAATCGGTTCCCGGTGACGGCGTGGTGATCGGCTGCGGAACGATCAACGGTCGTCTGATGTTCGTCTTCTCGCAAGACTTCACCGTCTTCGGCGGTTCCTTGTCCGAAGCGCACGCCGAGAAAATCTGCAAGGTGATGGATCACGCGATCAAGGTCGGCGCGCCGGTGATCGGCCTCAACGACTCCGGCGGCGCGCGCATCCAGGAAGGCGTCGCCTCGCTCGCCGGTTACGCCGACGTATTCCAGCGTAACGTGCTCGCTTCCGGCGTCGTCCCGCAAATCTCGCTGATCATGGGTCCCTGCGCCGGCGGCGCGGTGTACAGCCCGTCGATGACCGACTTCATCTTCATGGTCAAGGATTCGTCGTACATGTTCGTCACCGGCCCGGAAGTGGTCAAAACGGTGACACATGAAGACGTCACCTCCGAAGAACTCGGCGGCGCGATCACCCACACCACCAAATCCGGTGTCGCCGACCTGGCTTTCGAAAACGACGTCGAAGCGCTGATGATGATCCGCCGCTTCATCAGCTTTCTGCCGTCGAACAACCGCGAAAAACCGCCGGTTCTGCCGTCGCAGGACCCGGCCGACCGTCTCGACATGTCGCTCGACACGCTGGTCCCCGACAACCCGAACAAGCCGTACAACATCAAGGAGCTGATCATCAAAATCTCCGACGACGGCGATTTCTTCGAACTGCAGCGCGAATACGCCAAGAATATCGTCATCGGCTTTGCGCGCATGGACGGCTCGACGGTCGGCATCGTCGCCAACCAGCCGCTGGTGCTCGCCGGCTGCCTGGACATCAAGAGCTCGATCAAGGCGGCCCGTTTCGTGCGCTATTGCGACGCCTTCAACATCCCGGTGGTTACCTTCGTCGACGTGCCCGGCTTCATGCCCGGCACCGCCCAGGAATACGGCGGCATCATCAAGCACGGCGCCAAGCTGCTCTACGCCTACGCCGAATGCACCGTTCCCAAGATCACCGTCATCACCCGCAAAGCGTACGGTGGGGCCTACGACGTGATGGCCTCCAAGCATCTGCGCGGTGACGTCAACTTCGCTTGGCCGTCGGCCGAAATCGCCGTCATGGGTCCGAAAGGCGCCGTCGAAATCATCTTCCGCGAAGAGAAGAACGATCCGGCCAAACTGGCAGCCCGCGAAGCCGAATACAAGGCCAAGTTTGCCAACCCCTTCGTTGCCGGCGCGCGCGGTTTCATCGACGACGTGATCATGCCGCACGAAACCCGCAAACGCATCTGCCGCTCGCTGGCAATGTTGCGTAACAAGAAACTGGAAAATCCGTGGCGCAAGCACGGCAACATTCCGCTTTGATCCACAGGGAGAAATCAAGATGTTCAAGAAAATTCTGATCGCTAACCGCGGTGAGATTGCCTGCCGGGTCATCAAGAGCGCCAAAAAGATGGGCATCAAGACGGTCGCGGTCTATTCCGAGGCCGACAAGGACTCGATGCACGTGCTGATGGCCGACGAAGGCGTCTGCATCGGCCCGCCGCCGTCCAAGGAATCGTATCTGGTGATCGACAAGATCATCGACGCCTGCAAGCAGACCGGTGCCGAAGCGGTACACCCCGGTTACGGCTTCCTGTCCGAAAACGAAGAATTCTCGCGCCGTCTGGAAGAAGCCGGCATCGTCTTCATCGGTCCGAAGCACTACTCGGTCGCCGCAATGGGCGACAAGATCGCCTCCAAGAAGCTGGCCGAAGAAGCCAAAGTCAACACCATTCCCGGTTACAACGCCGAAATCAGCGACTCGGCGCAGGCGGTCGAAATCGCCAAGGGGATCGGTTATCCGGTGATGATCAAGGCCTCCGCCGGTGGTGGCGGCAAAGGCCTGCGCGTCGCCTTCAACGACAAGGAAGCCGCCGAAGGCTTCGACGCCTGCCGCAACGAAGCGCGCAACAGCTTCGGCGACGACCGCGTGTTCATCGAGAAATTCGTCGAAGGCCCGCATCACATCGAGATACAGATCATCGCCGACTCCTTCGGCAATACCGTCTATCTGCTCGAACGCGAGTGCTCGATCCAGCGTCGGCACCAGAAAGTGCTTGAAGAAGCGCCGTCGCCGTTCATCAACGACAGCATCCGCAAAGCGATGGGCGAACAGGCGGTGGCACTGGCCAAGGCGGTCAAATACCAGAGCGCCGGTACCGTCGAATTCGTCGTCGGTTCCGACAAATCGTTCTACTTCCTGGAAATGAATACCCGCCTGCAGGTCGAGCACCCGGTCACCGAGATGATCACCGGTCTTGATCTGGTCGAACTGATGATCCGCGTCGCCGCCGGCGAAAAACTGCCGTTCACCCAGGACGACATCAAAGCCAACGGCTGGGCCATCGAATGCCGGATCAACGCCGAAGACCCCTTCCGCGGCTTCCTGCCGTCGGTCGGCCGGCTGGTCAAATACCGGCCACCGGAAACCAGCGACGGTGAAGTGCGCGTCGACACCGGCGTCTTCGAAGGCGGCGAAATCTCGATGTACTACGATTCGATGATCGCCAAACTGATCTGCCACGGCGCCACGCGCGATCAGGCGGTCGGCCGCATGCGCGACGCACTCAACGCATTCGTCATCCGCGGTATCGACTCGAACATCCCCTTCCAGGCGGCGCTGATGCAGAACCAGCGTTTCCTCTCCGGCACCTTCACCACTGCTTTCCTGGCCGAGGAATACCCGGACGGCTTCGTCGCCGCCAACGTCGAACATGCCGACCCGGAACTTCTGGCCTCCGTCGCCGCATTCGGTCGCCGTCGCTACATCGACCGGGCGATCAAGGTCAGCGGCCAGATGCCGGGACACGAGCGCAAAGTCGGCAGTGACTGGGTGGTGCAGTTCGACGATCTCGATTTTCCGGTTCGCCTGGTCAACATTCCCGGCGGCTACTCGGCGAGCTGCAACGGCAAGCAATACGATCTCGTTTCCGACTGGCGCTTTGGCGAACTGGTCTTCAGAGGCACCTGCAATGGCCAGCCGCTGTGTCTGCAACTCGAACGGATCGGCCTGATCTACCGCGTCGTGCACTTCGGCAAACAGGTCAAAGCGACGGTGATGACCGCCAATGCGGCGCGCATGCTGGCGCTGATGCCGAAGAAAGTGCCGCCTGATCTGTCGAAATTCCTTCTCTCGCCGATGCCGGGCCTGCTGCGCGAAGTATCGGTCAGCGAAGGACAGACAGTGCCGGCCGGTGAAAAACTGGCGGTGATCGAAGCGATGAAGATGGAGAACGTCCTTAAGGCCGAGCGCGATTGCAAGGTCAAGAAGGTCGTCGCCAAGCCGGGTGAAAGCCTGTCGGTTGATCAGGTGATCATCGAATTCGAATAAGTCCGTTGCCGGCGTTCTGCCCGGAACGATCACGTTCCTGGCAGGAGCGCAGCCAGCAATCGCTACCGCAAAGCGCCGTCAGCCACGACGGCGCTTTTTTTGTCCTGAATCAGGCAGGGCTTACAACAGAGGTTTGCTCGAGCAACTGGCGAACGAGTCCGTGGTGTTTCTGAACGACCTCCTGGCCATGACTCGCGAGTTTCTTTGTCCGGCGGTTTCACGCTCGGGACTGAGCCGTTGCCTGCGCCGCCATGTGGGCAATCTGCGCACGCGGCAACCCGTGGCGGAGGAAGCCGCCCATCCGGCGTTCAAGTCGTATCCTCCGGGCTAGCAAGCACTTGCCTCAGATAGCCGACGAAACCTGCCGGCGTTATCTGTTCGAGGCCATCGATCGCGCAACCCGCCGAGTCTATTGCGCCATTCAGCCCAACAAGTCGGCGACCGTCGCCAAAGCATTTCTGAAAGTACTTTATCGGGAATGCCCGATAAAGATCGCCCGCTTGCTGAGCGATAGCGATAAGGTCGCCTGTTCGGCTCCCCAGACCGACAGCCGAGCGGCACGCATGCGTTCGACCAGTGGGTATCGGGCATCGCTTGACCAAACCGGGGACAGCGCAAACCAGCGGCATGGTCGAGCGCTTCAATGGCTGCATCAGCGACATCCTGCAGACGCATCAATTCCTTTCCGGGGAGGATTGGCTGGAGATCTTGCGGCACGACGTCTTCCTGTACAACCATTAGTTACCTCAATCGACTTTGGGCAGTCAGGCGCCCGCGCAAGCGATGAAAATGCTTTGTTTCAAACCCCGACCCCTTTCATCGTAAACCAGATAATCAGCCGGAATGTAACGCCGGGGACCCGGCCTCCGTTTGGGCCCCTCCAAGAAGCACCAGAGCTTTGCAACCCCTGCAACCGTACTCCATCTTCATGGCGCCGATGACCGCCTGGAGCAGCAACCCCGACCTCACGCTCTCGGATGCCGAACTCGATTACCTGCGCACACGGGCGAAGAACGTCGATCACGTCATCACCGCCTGCACGTTTCCGAACAAGCGCCGCCAGGCGTTTCCACTCCAGTTCTTCGCCGGTTCGGATGACCATCTGGAATCGTTGACCCGACTCGCCGCCGCCATCCATGAAGGCGGCGCGGGCGCGATCCTGCAGGTGCATGAACCCGGGCGCATGATCTCGCTGGACATGCAGCGCCAGCCCGGCATCGACCTCGTCTCGGCCAGCACCGTGCGGCCGTGTTCGCAATAGCGTTAATTGGATAAATTAATAATAGTATTACGCTGGCGAGCACTCTTGGCCTCCCGCTTTCGCCAAACAAAGGGGGCGGCGTTCTGGCGGTAAGCGGCAGTGAATTTCTCAATCGCCTCGACGAGTTGATTGACACTCGAAACGCTGGCATTGCGCAGCGTCTTGCGCTGGAAGATAGCGAACCAGATCTCGACTTGGTTGAGCCAGCTGGCAGGGGTCGGGGTGAAGTGGAAGGTGACGTTGGGGTGGGCCACCAGCCACGCGTCGTTCTCCTTCTGCGTATTCAGGTTGTCCAGGATGACGTGGATCTCCCGGTCAGCGGGCTCATCGGCGACGACATCCTCCATGAAGGACTGAAAGTCGGCGCGCTTCCTGGTTTCAGTAACCTTCCCGCGGATAACGCCGGTGGCCACTTCAAGGGCGGCGAACAGGTTGACGGTGCCATGACGCTTGTAGGTGCTCTTGAGTCCGTGAACCACCTTGCCGCTACTCGTTTGGACATAGCCCCGCTGGCGCTCCAGCGCCTGGATCGAGGGCTTCTCGTCGACGTTGAGGACCAGAGCCTTTTCCGGCGGCTTCAGGTAGAGCCCGATGACATCCGCCGCTTTGGCCGCGAACTCGGGGTCCGTGCTGACACACCAGGAGCGATGCCGCTGCAGCTGGATGCCTTCCCGACGCAACACGCGCCACACCGCGTCGTCTGACACCTCCAGCGTCTTCGCCAGCGAACCCCCGTCCCAACTCGCCATGCCCTCCGGCGGGGGCAGTTCAAGCTGCTTTAAGAGGCGGTCAAGCAGATCCTTCCCGTACTTCACCGGCTTGCCCGGTCGAGCGGCATCACGCAAGCCGGATAATCCTTGCTCGGCAAAGCGCCGACGCCACAACCCCACGGTGTTCGGTCGTACCCCAAGGGTGAGAGCCACCTCCGCGTTTTGCAGGCCTTGCAAACAGCCCAGCACGATCCTCGCCCGCTCAGCCAAACGAATTTCCCCGCGGCGACTCCGCGCCATCCGCTCCAACTCCGCTTTCACTTCCTCCGTACAAGAGAGTGCCACCGCGACTCGTCCCATGAATATCTCCGAGCAAGCAGGCCTGATAGGAAAACATCACATTACTATTTTAAAATAATGCAATCAATCACCAGCCGCCTGCAGTACTCAATCAGATCGGCGGCAAGTCGGGCTGACCGGATACGCGATGGGGATTGGCCAGAAATTCGTTCTTGCGCAATCGGCCGATGAATACCTCCAGGGTATTGCTTGTCGCATCATCGTCGAAGCCGTAAATGGCCTGATCCAGTTTCTCCCTTGAAAACAAGGATCCCGGGTGGGAGCTCAACTTTTCCAGCAGCGCCCACTCCCTGGCCATCAGTCGTACGCACGCCTCCTTGACCGGGACACAGCGGCGGGGGAAATCGGTGCGGAAGTCGGCGAATTCCTCGAGCACTTTTGGCGGACCACCATAACGGCGGGCGACGGCATGCATCCGGGACATCATTTCGTCAGGCTCGAACGGTTTGACGAGATAGTCGTCAGCGCCCGCTTCCAAGCCCCGGATCCGGTCGCTGATCCGGTCGCGCGCTGTGCGGATGCGGATGCGGATCGGCAACGGCAGACCATGCCGGCGCAGGCGGCTCACCAGATCGAGGCCGTTGCCATCGGGCAAGGCCAGATCGATCAACACCGCACCGAACTCTCCGCCCGTAAATGCCGCGTCGACGATAACGCCTTGTGCGCGCAGATGAATGCTGATGGCGTCGGACGAAGTCGCATGACCTTCAAGGAACAGAATGCGCATGAACCCCGATCAAACTGGATTTGCTGCGACGCGACTGCCAAAGCGAGGTTGGATTTTTCTCGCCGCACGGATGATTCGCCATCCGCGACCGGCCAGTCAGTGCGACGCTCATCGATGCAGCGGTGAAAAAACTGCTCAACTTGGCACACCGACGACGAAAAATGTTGCCTCACCTGTCGCAGGCGCGATCACCTGCGTCCAGGTTAATGATTTTTATGAACTCTTGCTTTTCCGGCAGCGAAGGTTTCTGAATTTTGAGCGCCAGGCCTGAGCAATACGAATCGAATCGCGGATTCAGTCATCCAAATTAATTGAACGGGTTCTCCGATAGAAAATCCGGAGCACCTTGTCGAACATTGGTCTGACTTGCCGACGGGCATCGTATAATCAGCAGCTTGTCTGAAATTTTAGCGACACATCCCCTGATGACTCCTCCCATAAAAATTGTCCTTGCGGATCTGATGCGTGCCGCTTTGCGCAGCCTTGCCCCCGACGAAGACCAGACGCCGATCGTTATCGAACGCCCGAAATTGGCGGCGCATGGCGATTTTTCCTGCAACCTGGCAATGCAGCTGGCGCGCACGCTCAGGCGCAACCCGCGCGAACTGGCGAATCTGCTGGTTTCGGAAATTCCTTTTTCGCCGTTGGTCAGCAAGGTCGATGTCGCCGGTGCCGGTTTCATCAATTTTCATCTGCATGCGAGCGCCAAGCTGGCGGTCATTCGGGACGTCATCGCGCACGGAGCGGATTTTGGCCGCGCGTCGCTGGGTGGTCAGCAAAAAGTTCTGGTCGAATTCGTTTCTGCCAATCCGACCGGGCCATTGCACGTCGGTCACGGTCGCGGCGCGGCGTATGGCGACAGTCTTTGTCGTCTATTGGCTTTTGCCGGCTGGGAGGTGACCAGCGAGTATTACGTCAATGACGCCGGCCGGCAGATGGACATTCTGGCTTTGTCCACCTGGCTGCGTTACCTGGAGCAGG
>CAYRXO010000031.1:0-24072 GCA_964428215.1 uncultured Candidatus Accumulibacter sp.
CGCTGAAAGTCTGGAAATGCTGTTCGCAGAGCAGGGTGGTCGGGCAGAGAACGGCGACCTGCCGACCGCCAGCGACGGCGCAGAAAGCGGCGCGCAAGGCGACTTCGGTCTTGCCGAAGCCGACGTCGCCGCATACCAGACGATCCATCGGCCGCCCGGAACGCATGTCGTCGATCACCGCAGCGATCGCCGCCGCCTGATCGGGCGTTTCTTCGAAGCCGAAACCGTCGGCGAATGCTTCGTAATCCTGTTGCTCGAACTCGCAGGATTGGCCCTGACGCGCGGCGCGCAGGGCATAGAGCGCCAGCAGGTCGGCGGCGGTATCGCGCGCCTGCAGCGCGGCGCGGCGCTTGGCTTTTTCCCATTGCGGCGAACCGAGCGCATGCACCGGCGCCGTTTCCGGGTCGGCGCCCGAGTAGCGCGAAATGACGTGCAGTTGCGCTACCGGGACGTACAGCTTGGCGTTGTCGGCGTAATGCAGCTCGAGGAATTCCATCTCGCCTTCGCCGAGGTCGAGATGGATCAGCCCCTGGTAGCGGCCGATGCCATGCTGTTCGTGCACCACCGGCGCGCCGATCTTCAGCTCGGTGAGGTCGCGCAACCAGTTGTCGAGCGTGCTCTTGCGCGCCGCCGTCTGGCGGCTGCGCCGCGACGGACTGTCGGCGTACAACTCGGCTTCGCAGATCACGGCCCAATCGTCGAGCAGGAAGCCGTTGTGCAGCGGCGCGGTGGCCAGCGAGAGCGCAGCCGTCGACGTGACGAAATCTGCGTAACCGCTGCAGGCCGTTACTGGCAGACGATATTCGGTGAACAGGCTGGCCAGGGTTTCACGCCGGCCGGCGCTTTCCGCCAACAGGAGGACGCGACCGGGAAAGCTGGTGAGGAAGGCTTTCAGGCGCTGCAGCGGATCGTTGGCACGCCGGTCGATGGCCAGCAGTGGCAAGGGACGCGTCGTACCGTCATCGCCGGCTTTCAGGCTGACGCGGCCATACGGGCCGGCGGCGAGGAAAAACGGTTCTTCGGCAAGGAACAACTGCCCGGGAGGCAACAAGGGACGCGCCTGATCGCCGGCCAGCAGGCGGTAGCGCGACGACGCCTCCTGCCAGAAGTCGCGAATCGCGGCCGCGACGTCGCCGTGCAGACACAGCCAGGCATCCGTCGGCAGATAGTCGAACAACGTCGCCGTGTCGTCGAAAAAGAGCGGCAGCCAATATTCGATGCCGGCGGGAGCGATGCCCTGCGAAACGTCCTTGTAGATCGCACAACGGCCGGGATCGCCTTCGAAAATCTCGCGGAAGCGCTGGCGGAAGCGGGCGCGTCCCGGCGGGTCGAGCGGAAACTCGCGCGCCGGCAGCAGACGCACTTCCGGCACCGGATAGAGCGTGCGTTGCGTGTCGACGTCGAAAGTCTTGATCGTTTCGATCATGTCGTCGAACAGGTCGAGCCGGAAAGGCATGGCCGTGCCCATCGGAAACAGATCGACCAAGCCTCCGCGGATCGAATATTCACCGGGAGCGACCACTTGCGTGACATGACTGTAGCCGGCCACGGTCATCTGTTCGCGGAATGAGCCGGCGTCGAAGCGTTCGCCCTGTTGGAGAAAAAAAGTGTAGGCCGCCAGATAGTAAGGCGGCAGCAGCCGGTAGACCGCGGTGCTCGCCGGCACCAGCAGCACGTCGCAGTCGCCGCGGCTGACGGCGTACAAGGACGCCAGCCGCTCCGAGATCAGATCATGGTGCGGCGAAAAAACGTCATACGGCAGGGTTTCCCAGTCGGGCAGCAGACGCACGCGCAGTTCGGCGGCGAACCACGGAATCTCGTCGAGCAGACGTTGCGCATCGCCGGAACTGGCCGTGACGACGACCAGCAGGCGGCGTTTGTCACCCTGGCCAGCGCGCGACGCTGCCTCGGCGATGAGCAGCGCGTCCGATGATCCGGCATAGACGGGAAAATGCAGCTTCTCACCGCGGGCTGGCAGCGGCAAGCGGGGGAACGACAAGACCAAGAGAAGACGACTCGGATCTGAAACGGATGAATGGGCAGTAGCCGGCGAGTACCGGACGACGGCGCATTATACTGAGGAAACGCGCAGGAAACCGGTCCCTGTTGCGCCGCAATAAATATAAATCACTAAAAATCAATCGGATAGAATAAAAATTCAGCGCGGCTCCTCGAGGGCGGCGCACAGCGCACGGAAAAATTCCGACGCGCCGCTGCGCAGCGAATAATCGGCCAGTTGAGAAAAAGGCGTCGGATGCGGGTTGACTTCGACGACGGTGGCGCCGAACGATTTGGCCCACATCGGCAATTGCGCGGCCGGTTGCACGGTAAACGACGTGCCGACGCAGAAAAAAAGACCGGCATGCGCGCTACGTTGGCCGGCTTCTGTGAATACCTGTTCATCGAGTGCTTCGCCAAAGAGGACCAGATCCGGGCGCACCGCCGCGCCGCAAGCCGGACAGGCGAAAGGTTCGTCGGCCGATTCCTCCCATTCGGCGGTGAAGCCACAATGCCGGTGGCAGCGCACCCGGTGAATCGTGCCGTGAATTTCCAGAATCCGTTCGTTGCCGGCGGAACGGTGATAACCGTCGATGTTCTGGGTGATCACGGTGACGTTTTTGTCCGGGCAAAGCGCTTCGAGGCGGGCGATGGCCAGGTGTCCGGGATTGGGCCGACAGTCATTGATCAACTGCTTCAACTGTCGCAGCCATTGCCAGACGAGGCGTGGATTGCGTTCAAAGCCATCGACACTGGCGACCTCGTCGGGGGCGACGTTGTTCCATAAGCCGGTGGCACCGTCGCGGAAAGTCGGAATGCCACTGTCCGCCGACAATCCGGCGCCGGAAAAGATGGCGATTTCTCTGGCTTTTTTCAGGGTGGCGATGATTTCAGCGAGCTGTTTATTGGGCATCGTGTATCCAATCCTCACAACTTGGGCGATTTTTCCGAATGTTCATGGCGCGCATGCCGGTCGGAGCAAGCTGAACCACTGGGCTGGCAGCAGGTTACGTGTCAGCCGGGACTCGACAGGCGAGCGCTCCTGGAAATCGGTGCGCGACGGCCATTTGCGGATTGTGGCTGCCGTGACAGGCTGGCGCCGTGCCAATTTCGGCCGCGTCTCCCGGCGGGCGGCGATTTCGGCGCCGACGGACTCGCTCGCCAGTTGTTCGAGCAAACCTTTAAAACCGCGCGCGCAAAGAGGATAAGAGAAAACGATTTTTTTGAATAGAATCATCGCCGATGCGCCTGCGCAGCCTCCCTTGCCGCTATTCATTCGACGCTTCCTTTACGCGCTGTAAACGATGCCAGCTCCCGCTGCTCGCGCAGCGCTTCGGCCAGCTGGAAGACCGACATCGCGTAGAAGCTCGAACGGTTGTAGCGGGTGATGACGTAAAAGTTGTCGAAACCCAGCCAGTACTCGGTCGGTGCTTCCGGTGAGACCAGATCGATCAGGGCCGCCAGACGTCCGGAGTCGGCGTGGGCGGCGATGATGCCGCGTGTCGCCAGTTCCGCAACGCTCAGCGCCGGCTTGATGCCCAGGGCCAGCTCCGCCGCCGGATCGGTAGCCACCTGCGCCGGGACGGCGACCGGTGCGCCCTTTTGCCAGCCATGCTGCTGCAGGAAACGGGCGACGCTGCCGATGGCATCGACGGTGCTGTTGCGCAAGTCGATACGGTCGTCGCCGTCGAAATCGACGGCAAAGCGGCGCAGGCTGCCGGGCATGAACTGCGGAATGCCGATCGCCCCGGCGTATGAACCTTTGATGCTCAGCGGATTGAAGCCGTTTTCACGCGCCAACAGCAAAAATTGTTCGAGTTCGTCACGGAAGAAGTCGGCGCGCGGCGGGTAGTTGAAAGCCAGTGAGGCCAGCGCTTCCATGACGCCGAAACTGCCCATGTTTTGTCCGTACTCGGTTTCGACGCCGATGATGGCCACGATCACCGCCGTCGGCACGCCGTAAAACTGTTCGGCACGCTGCAGCGTCGTTTCGTTGCGCTGCCAAAAACGCAGGCCACCGGCGATGCGCTGGCTGGTGACGAAGCGCTGGCGATACCGGAGCCACGAGCGCTGTAATTCCGGCACCGCCGGCGGACGGATGGCGCGCAGGACGACCAAATTCGGCCGGATGCTGGAGAACTGCTGCGACAGATGCTCGACATCGAAGCCGTGCCGCTCGTGCATGTCGCGGATGAACGCCTGTACCGCCGGCTGCTGGCTGAAAACCTGTCCGCTCTGCGCCGCGGCAAGCAAGGAATACAGACAGGCGAATACGCCGGTCAGCCAGAAGCGGACTATGCTTTTCAAGACTCGTCTCTCCGTCGCGGCGGCAAGCGCCGCCGGCAGTGTTGTAAGCAGCGCAGTTCGTCGCCGGCAGGGTGGCCGTAACGCAACGTCGCGTAATAATCAGCGGCTTCCCGGGTCAGCGCCGCCAGGGGCGGTCGTTCGCGGGCGACGCGTTCGGCGAAAGCCAGTGGCCCTTCCCAGTCTGCCCGCCGAACACCATGGCGCTGCAATGCGCTGCAGTAGCGCTGCCAGGCGCGCTGCACCGGATCGGGTCGTCGGCCCACCGGTCGCGTCAATAACACGACGATCGCCAGACTGAGAGCGCAGAGCAGCGCCAGGACGCCGCTCTGCGCTCGCCAGTCGGCGTCCACCCAGCCGAAATGGCCGAGCAGCTCGCGCTGGCGTTGCGGATTGTAACCGAGCACCCACAGATTCCAGCGGTTGTTCGCCGCTTCCCAGCGATATCGCATTTCGCGCAGCCAGTCGCTGTCGAGGCGGACCAGCGTCGGCAGCGGCTCGGCCTCCGGCAGGGCGGCGACGATGCCCTGTTCGACGCGCGATGGCGCCACGGCAGCTGTCGGGTCGATCCGCCGCCAGCCCTGGCCGTCGAGCCAGATTTCCGCCCAGGCGTGCGCATCGGATTGGCGCACCGTCAGGTAGCCGTCGACCGGGTTGATTTCGCCGCCCTGATAGCCGGCGACAATCCGCGCCGGCACGCCGGCGGCGCGCATCAGAAAGACGAAAGCCGAGGCGTAGTGTTCGCAAAATCCCTGGCGGGTGGTGAACAGGAACTGGTCGATGCCATCGCGGCCGAGCGGCGGCGGCTGCAGCGTGTAGCGGAAGCCTTGCTCGTGGAACAGGGCCAGCGCCGCTTCGGCGATGCGCTCCGGCGACCGCGAACGCCAGCCGCTGGCCAGCGCGCGCGCCTGAGGATTGATCGCCGGCGGCAATGCGCGCATCTCATCGAGCATTTCCGGTGTTTCGAAGCGATTGAAACGGTAGTCCGGAGCGGAGACGAAAGCCTGGCGGCTGCGCAAACGCACAGCTTCAGCGGCCAGCACTTCGCCGCCCGTTGCCAGACGGCTACCCGCCGGCACACTGATCGGCATGTCCAGCGCCAGCAACCAGCGTTGATTGTGCGCTTCGAGAATGCTGGTGTAGGCATACGTACGGCCCCGGCTCTCGATCGACGCCGGCCGCTCGGGCAGCGTTGCCGGATGCGGCCGGGCGCGCCAAGCCTGTCCGTCGTAGGTGTCGAATACCGGCCCGCGCCAATAGAGAGCGGCTTGTTCCGGCGCTACGTCGGCGAAATGGCTGCGGAAAGCAATGGCCCCGGACTGGATCAGGCGACTGATCGAGCCGGGCGCCAGATGGTCGCTCAGCCCGCTGACGCCGGTATGCGCGTCCTGCGGCAGGCCCCACAACGGTCCGGTAATGCGCGGGAAGAGCAGATAAAGAATGACCATGAACGGCAGCGCCTGCAGCAACAGCACGCCGGCCTGTCCGACGATCAGACCTGCGGCTTGCGCGCCGCCGTGGATGCGCTGCAGGGTGGCTGTCAGCCAAGTGACCATCGCCAGCAGCCAGAGCCCGGTCGGGATGCTCTGCGAGTAGAAATAATGCGTCAGCAAGAGGAAATAGCCGAGCATCACGACGACCATCGCGTCACGGCGGGCGTTCATTTCGAGCAGCTTGAGCGCCATGAACACCACCAGCAGCGCGACGCCGGCGTCCTTGCCGAACAGTGTGCGAAATTGCCAGAGGATGGCGGCGATACTGCTGGCGACGAGCAACAGTCGCCAGTAGCGATGTGGTAGAGCCCGCCGATCCCGCCACAAGCAGCCCCGCCAGACGATGATCGCGCCGACCGCGAGCGACAGCCAGAGCGGCAGGTGCGCGACATGCGGCCCGACGGTGCCGAGCGCCGCGATGATCAGCCACGGAATTGCGCCGTGTTCGAGTTCGACGCGCGCAGCGCGCTTCATCCGCCGTCTCCGAACAAGGCCAGTGCCTGCAGGCAGGCAGCACGTTGCGCCGGGCCGCGCGCCGGCGCAATACGCCGCGCCGGCAATTCCAGCCCGTAACGCGCCTGCTGCCGGTCGGCGGCGATCACCCAGCCGGTGAGGATCGACAAACGCTGTTCGTCGTCGCAGGCGAAGGCGGTCTGCGACCAGCGCAGCCAGAGTTCACCCGCACCGCCGCCGGCGAACTGCTTGACCAGCAGCGGCTGTTCGTCGGTGCGCCGGGCGACGGCTTTCCAGGCGATATGGCGCGTTGGATCGCTGTCCTGGCGTTGGCGCAAGCCGGCGAAATCCTCCTGTCCGCTGTCCCCTGGCAATTGGTCGACGACGCCTTGCAACGTAGCTGCCGGCAAGGGCCGATGAATCGCTTGCGGATACACCAGACACGACCAGAGCGGGTGAGGATGACTCCAGGCACGCAACAGTCCGAGCGGGTAGCGGGTGGCCAGCGTCAGCCGGCCGGGATCGAGCCGCCCACGCCGTTGCGTGACGAAAGGAATACGCACCGTCATGCTGCCGGAGGGTGGCAAATCGGCATTGACCATCGCCTGCCCGGCAAAAGCCAGTTCGATCGCCCGGCGCGGCAGGCGACCCGGATTGTCGAGCCGCAGCGGAAAGCGTGCCGTCTCGCCGGCAAACACCGGTTCGGCGCGCCCGGGCAGCAACTGCAAGGCAAACAGATTGCGGAAAGTATGCACCATCGCCAGCAATCCGATCGTCGCCAGCAGAAAGACTAGCGCATGCCCCAACCCGAGGTTGTAATTGATCGCCCCGATCAGCATCACGGTCAGCGCAGCGGCGAAAAGCAGGCCGGCGCCGGTGGGCAGGATGTAAATGCGCCGCTGCGTCAGTTCGATCGGCAATTGCCGGTCAGGCGGCGACCGGAACAGCCAACGGCGCAAGGTCTCCGGCTGCCGCATCAGGGCAGCGGAATCGTGCGGATCAAGGTGGCGATATCCTCCGCGTCGGCCGGCTCGCCATCGACCCGTCGCAGACGATGACGCGCCACCGCCGGCAGCACCGCCTGCACATCCTCGGGCAGCACCATCGGCCGGCCATCGGTAAATGCCCAGGCGCGCGCCGCCGCCAGCAGCGCCAGCGCCGCGCGCGGACTGAGTCCGTGCACGAAGCGCGCATCGCGCCGGCTGGCGTCGATCAGCAGCTGCAGATAATCGAGCAGCGCGGGCGCGGCGTGTATCGCCGCCGCCTGCCGCTGCAACTGTGCAAACTCGCCAGTGCTCAGGCAGTTCGGCAAATTCGGCAGTTGTTCGCGGCGAGCGCCGTTTTCGAGCAGCGTGCGCTCGGCAGCGCGATCAGGATAGCCCAGCTCGATACGCAGCAGAAAGCGGTCGAGCTGCGATTCGGGCAAGGGAAAGGTGCCGATCTGGTAAGCCGGGTTTTGCGTGGCGATGACAAAAAAGGGCTGCGGCAGCGGTCGGGTTTCGCCCTCGATGGTCACCTGACCTTCGGCCATTGCTTCGAGCAGCGCGCTCTGCGTTTTCGGCGTCGCCCGGTTGATCTCGTCGGCGAGCAGCAGTTCGGAGAACACCGGTCCGGCGAGAAAGCGGAAGTTGCCCTGGACGCGGTCGAAAATCGATACGCCGAGAATGTCCGCCGGCAGCATGTCGCTGGTGAACTGGATGCGCGCAAAACGGAAACCCAGCAGGCGCGCCAGGGTATGCGCGAGCGTCGTTTTACCGACTCCCGGCAGATCCTCGATCAGCAGATGGCCGCCGGCCAGCAGGCAGCAGACGGCGAGACGGATTTCGCGCGTCTTGCCCAGGACGACCCGATTGGCGGCGGCCAGCAGATTGGCAATCGCCGCAGGGTGAGCAGAATTCAGCATGACTGGATGTCTTGTCGTATCAGCGTAATTAGGTTGATAATAAACCATCAATCCATCCCTCGATTCCGTGTCGATTTCCGCAATGTTTCTCCGGCGGACAATCATTTGCTTCGCCACAGAAAGGCCCCAGTGACCACCACAGCATTCATCACCCATCGCGAATGCCAATTGCACGACATGGGTTCTTATCATCCGGAATCGCCGGATCGACTGACGGCGATCAGCGACCACATGATCGCGCAGGGCCTGGATTCATATTTCGTCTATTACGACGCGCCCCTGGCCACGTTTCAGCAACTCAAGCGGGTGCATACGGCGGCGCATCTCGAACGTCTGAAACGCGCGGCGCCCGACCTGGGCATCGTGCACCTCGACCCGGACACGGCCATGAACCGCCACACTTGGCATGCCGCCTTGCGCGCCGCCGGCGCCGGTGTCATGGCCGTCGATCTGGTCATGAACGGGGAAGTCGAAAACGCCTTCTGCGCCGTGCGTCCGCCCGGTCATCACGCCGAACGCGAGGCGGCAATGGGTTTCTGCTTTTTCAACAACATCGCCGTCGCCGCGGCGCACGCTCTGGAAGCGCACCGCTTGTCGCGCGTGGCGATCATCGATTTCGACGTCCATCACGGCAACGGCACCGAGGATTGCTTCAAACACAACCCAAAAGTGCTGATGGTCAGCACGTTCCAGCACCCTTTCTACCCTTACAGCGGCACCGAAGATCCGGCCGACAACATGCTCAACGTGCCGCTGGGCCGCGGCAGCGATGGTGACGAATTCCGCCGGGTGGTCACCGATTTGTGGCTTCCCCGGCTGCGCGAGTTCCAGCCGGAAATGATTTTCATCTCCGCCGGTTTCGACGCTCACTACGAGGACGAAATGGGTGGCCTGAAGCTGTTCGAGAGAGATTACATCTGGGTCACCGAACAGTTGAAACAGATCGCCGAGGAAAGCGCACAAGGCCGTATCGTCTCGATGCTGGAAGGCGGCTACGCCCTCTCGGCACTGGCGCGCAGCGTTTCCGGCCATATCCGGGTCCTGGCGCACCTGTAAGCGCCAGCGCGAACGGCGGCCGGATCAGTTTCGATGGTCATGCCGCTCTCTTTCGGCTAGAATCAGTCGTTTAATTTAATTATCCAGGCTGGCTGCTGTCGGCCGATTCCCAGGCTCTCATCATGATTTGCGGATCAATCGTCGCCATTGTCACCCCGATGCACGCAGACGGCAGCCTCGACCTGCCGACTTTACGTCGTCTGATCGATTATCACGTTGCCGAAGGAACCGACGCCATCGTCATCGTCGGCACTACCGGCGAATCACCGACCGTCAGCGTCGATGAACATTGCGAGCTGATACGTGTCGCCCTCGAACAGGCGGCCGGCCGCATTCCGGTGATCGCCGGTACCGGCGGCAACTCGACCGCCGAAGCGATCGAGCTGACGCGCTTCGCCCGTCAGGCGGGTGCCGACGCCGCGCTGTCGGTCGTTCCCTACTACAACAAACCGACGCAGGAAGGCCTTTACCGGCATTACCGCTCGATCGCCGAGGCGGTGGACATCCCGCTGATCCTGTACAACGTGCCCGGCCGCACGGTCGCCGATCTGGCGAACGACACCGCCTTGCGCTTGGCGGAGATCGGCAATATCGTCGGCATCAAGGACGCCACCGGCAATATGGACCGCGGTGCCGAACTGATCGCGCGCGCGCCGGCCGGCTTTGCCGTCTATAGTGGTGACGACGCCAGCGCCTGTGCGCTGCAGTTGCTCGGTGCCCAAGGCAATATTTCCGTCGTTGCCAACATCGTCCCGCGGCTGATGCACGAACTCTGTGCCGCCGCCCTGGCCGGTGAAGTGCTCAAGGCGCGGGAAATCAACGCCCGCCTGTTCGGACTGCACCGGCAACTGTTTTGCGAAGCCAACCCGATACCCGTCAAATGGGCCTGTCAGCAGCTCGGTCTGATCGGCCCCGGTATCCGCTTGCCATTGACCCCGCTGTCGCCGGATTGTCATGAGCGCGTGCGCAACGCCATGCGCCAGGCGGGCCTGCTGGCCTAGTTTCAGGAAGATCGCCGATGAGTCTCGTCGTTTCCCGTTTCCGGATCGCTGCGCTGACGCTGCTGCTGACCGCCTGCAACGGTTCCTTGCTCGAAGGCAAGCGGATCGAATACAAAACCGCCAGCAGCAACCGGGTGCCGACCCTCGAAGTGCCACCCGATCTGACCTCGCCGACACGTGACGACCGTTACGCGGTGCCGGATACCGGCGGCGGCAAAGGGACGGCCACCTTCTCGGCATACTCCGCCGAACGTTCGCCGCAAAGCAAGGCGCAGCAACGCAGCGAGGTCCTGCCGGAAGTCGACCGGGCGCACATCGAGCGCGCCGGTACGCAACGCTGGCTGGTGGCCGCGGGAACACCGGACAAGCTGTGGGGAACGGTGAAGGAGTTCTGGCAGGAAACCGGTTTTCTGATCAACCTCGAATTGCCCGACGCCGGGGTGATGGAAACCGACTGGGCCGAAAACCGCGCCAAGATCCAACAGGATTTCATCCGCAACACGCTGGGCAAACTGATCGACTCGCTGTATTCGACCCCCGAGCGCGACAAATTCCGTACCCGTCTCGAGCCCGGCAGCACGCCCGGGACGACCGACATCTTCATCAGCCACCGCGGGATGTACGAGATATTCGTTACCGAAGCCAGGGACCAGACCAAGTGGCAGCCGCGTCCGGCCGATCCTGAACTCGAAGCGGAAATGCTGCGTCGGCTGATGATCCGCCTGGGCAGCGAAGAAAAGCGCGCCACGGCGGCGGTAGCCGCAGCGCAGGAAAAGCCGATCGAGAAAGCACGCTTGTTGCGTGCAGGCGATGGTGGCGCCGGCTCGCTCGAAGTCGATGAATCGTTCGACCGCGCCTGGCGCCGGGTGGGTCTGGCGCTCGACCGGGTCGGCTTCACCGTCGAAGACCGCGATCGCTCGCGCGGGATCTACTTCGTGCGCTATGTCGACCCGGAAGCGGACAACGAGAAAAAAGACGACGGCTTTATCAGCAAACTGTTCTCTTTCGGCAGCAGCAAGAAGCCGCAGACGCAATATCGCATCCACCTCAATGACGCCGGCAGCCAGACCACGGTTCAGGTGTTGAGCGCCGAGGGTGGCGCCGACCAATCGAGTACGGTGAGAAGAATTCTCGGATTGCTGCACGATCAGCTGAAATGAGCACGCGAATCCTGTTCGGCATGTGTGCGGTGCGATGCCCGGCCATCGGCGAACGGCGAGATCAGTCACTTTGGCGCTAAGTGAGCGCCTGCGTAGCAAGGCAGCGCGTCACTGCCGCCTGATTTTCCGCCTGTCGTGATGATGCGTTTTGCTTCGCTGGGCAGCGGCAGTCAGGGCAACGCGCTGATAGTCGAAGCCGGAACGACACGGGTTTTACTCGACTGCGGTTTTTCGACCCGGTCGACGTGCCAGCGCCTCACCCGGCTTGGTTTGCAAGCCGGGCAATTGGCTGCCATCCTGGTCACGCACGAGCATGGCGATCATCTGGCTGGTGTCTTTTCTCTCGCCCGACGCCATGGCCTGACGGTCTATCTGACGCATGGCACGTACATGGCCGCCGCGCGTTACTCGCCAGGTGCCGCTTGCTGTCGCATCATCGACGGGCAAAGCGCTTTTGCCATCGGCGACCTCGAAATTCAACCCTATCCGGTACCGCACGATGCCCGCGAACCGGTGCAATACCGCTTTGCCGATGGACGACATCGCCTCGGCGTCCTCACCGACAGTGGCGTCATCACCACACATATCGTCGACACACTGCACGCTTGTGATGCCCTGGTCGTCGAATGCAACCACGATAAAGACTTGCTGGCCAAATCGCGCTATCCAGCCTCGCTGAAGCAGCGAATCGGCGGCCGCTATGGCCATTTGGCAAACGAGCAGGCCGCCGCGTTGCTGCGTCGGATCGACGTCTCGCGCTTGCAACATCTGGTGGCCGCGCACTTGAGTCAGGAAAACAATTGCCCGCAGCTGGCCGTCCGTGCATTGAGTCAGGCGTTGAACTGCGCGGAAGAATGGATACAAGTTGCCGACCAACAGACGGGATTCGACTGGCGCCAAGTGGCCTGATCTGGAATCTGCCGCCCGCCGGCAGACAAAACAATAAGCAATCAGCCACAAAAAAGCCGGCTGGCGCCGGCTTTCTTCCGATCTTGAAGAATTACTTCTTGATTGCATCCTTGGCAGCATCGGCTGCGCTATGAGCCGCTGCCGCGGCTTCCTTGGCTTTATCGACAGCCGCTTCGGCCGCCGGCTTGGCAGCTTCAACAGCCGACTTGGCCGAATCAGCCGCTGACTTGGCAGCGTCGGCCGCCGATTTGGCGGCGTCGGCCGCCGGCTTGGCGGCGTCGGCCGCCGCTTTGGCGGCATCAGCCGCCGGAGCAGCGGCAGGAGCAGCCGGAGCAGGCGCCGGAGCAGCAGCGGCCGGAGCGGCAGCAGGTGCGGCCGCCGGTTTGGCTTCTTCTTTCTTGCCACCACAAGCGGTCACAGCCAGCGCGATCAGCGCAGCAACGAGCAGAGAGTTCTTCATATGAGGGTTCCTTATCGACAATGAGTTGAATAGAACGAGGCTAAAGCTGATTGGGTTGACCGGCTAGCGCATCGATCAACCACGGATCTTATCACCGATTTTCCCGATTTAACGTCCGGCGATGCCTGACATGGCCAGAGTTCGGCTCATTTAATACACCCGACAGCAGTTTTCAGTGAAAAAAACACGCAAGACGCTCATTCCGAAGCGCCCGGCGTCCAGGCCGACGAGGTGGAGCGGGAAAGCACTGGATCGAACCAACCCAGGGACAAGCCAATGACGATTACTCCCATCAAGACCATCAGGAGGAAAGCCAACAGGCCGAGCACCATCTGATCGCTGAATAATTTTCTTGCCCGGCCGCGCAATCCCAGATAGTCCGCAAACGACAAATGGCGCTTGGCGGCGGCCGCGGTCTCCTCGTCGACAGGTGCGACAAAACGAAAGCCACAAGCGCGGCAACGGTAAGGCGCCTGATTCATTAAACGCAGCGCTGTTCCTTCCTGGAGACCACGCCGCCGCGAACGGCGGACGGCGTTGGACTGACAACTGGGACATTCCATGGCAGAGACGATCTTCCTGAGAATTGTGAGAGGGAAATCGACGGGGGTGCCGGCGACATCCTGCAGAAAGAAAATGTTACTCTCAGACTATAGTTGTCACAGGAAATCTTGCACGATTAAGCGCATCATTCGCAAATTTCTGCCACCGCGAGTTGAAATTGATCGAAATCAAATTAAAAGAAGATCGGCGATCACTGGCAGCGCGACGGTTGAAATGATCTGTGCGGAGCGCTTATCCTCTCGGTTCGCCCCATCGGAGGATCTGTCGCATGTGTCCTAGTCCCGCGGAAAACGTCACCGGCACCGTCCATATCGTCGGTAGCGGCCCGGGTGATCTCGATCTGCTCACCTTGCGTGCCGCACGGCTGATCGGCGAAGCCGACGCCATCGTCTATGACCATCTGATCGCCGACGGTGTCCTCGAACTGGCGCGGCGCGATGCCGAAAAAATCTATGTCGGCAAGGAAAGCTCGAATCACACCGTGCCGCAGGAAGAACTGAATCGGCTGCTCGTTCGACTGGCGCGTGCCGGCAAATGCGTGGTGCGTCTCAAAGGTGGCGATCCATTCATTTTCGGCCGCGGCGGCGAGGAAATCGAAACCCTGGTCGATGCCGGCATCGCTTTCGAAGTCGTTCCCGGCGTCACCGCCGCCGCCGGTTGCGCGGCTTACGCCGGCATTCCGCTGACGCATCGCGATCACGCGCAAGCGGTCGCTTTTGCCACCGGCCACCTCAAGGACGGCACGATCAATCTCGATTGGCCGTCGTTGGCGCGACCGCGCCAGACGGTGGTGTTTTACATGGGTGTCGGTGGACTGGCAGAAATCTGCCGGCAGATGATCGCGCACGGTCTGCCCGCCGATCATCCGGCGGCCGTCGTTCAGGAAGGCACGACATCGCGGCAGCGGGTGCTGATCGCCGATCTGGCAAGCCTGGCCGAAAAAGTCGCCGTTGCCGGCATCAGGGCGCCGGCGCTGATCATCGTCGGCACCGTTGTTCGTTTGCAGCAGAAACTGGCCTGGTTCAACGGCTGAGCGCCGCCCGCCGACCCGGCACGCTCATTCCGTCGCCTGCCAGCGCGCACTGGCTTGCTCGTCAGTTTCGCGGGCATCGACCCAGCGCGCCCCCTGACTGGTCAGTTCGCGCTTCCAGAACGGCGCGCGCGTTTTCAACTGATCGATGATGAATTCAGCGGCCGCGAACGCCGTTCCCCGATGCGCTGCCGCCACGGCGACGGCGACGATCTGATCGGTCGGCTGCAGCGTGCCGACACGATGGATGACCAGCGCATCAAGGATCGACCAGCGCGCTCCGGCTTCGTCGACGATTTCGGCCAGTGCGCTCTCGGTCATTCCAGGATAGTGTTCGAGAGTCATTTCCAGGATCGTCGCGGCGTCGTTGGCGTCGCGGACCAGCCCGACGAAAGCGACCAGCGCGCCGATGCGCGGGTCGCCGTGCGCAAACGCCGCCAGCTCGCTATCGAGGTCGAAATCGGCCTGCTGGATGCGGACGCTCATCTAGCCTCCGGTCACCGGCGGAAAGAACGCCACTTCGTCGCCATCGACGATCGCCGAATCGGGACGGGCCATTTTCTGGTTGATCGCACAACGCAGATTCTTGCTGCTGAGCAGGATTTGCCAGGCGCCGCCGCGAGCGGCGAGATAACGGCGCAGGCTGAGCACGTTGTCGACGCCGGTCGGCGGCGGCAATTGTTCGCTGCTTTGACCAACGGTTTCGCGGATGTGAGCGAAATAGAGAATTGTCAGCATGGTATTCAGTCGAGCAGTTCGGCAAACGGCAGGTAGCGTACCAGATCGCCGCGCTGGATCACCTGCCGCGGTGGATTGTCGAGCAGCCCGTCGCTCCATACCGCTGAACGCAGAATCGACGCTCCCTGGTCGGTAAACAGCGCGACACCGCCATCGGCGGTACGTCGTGCGCGCAAGAACTCGCGGCGCGCATCCGGGCGCGGCCAGTCGAACTCGGCGCGCAACAGATACGGCTGCGGCGGCGCATAGCGCACACCCTGCATGCTCAGGATCGCCGGGCGGACCAGGGTCAGGAAAGTGACCAGCCCTGACACCGGATTGCCCGGCAGGCCGATGAACGGCACCTCCTGCGCGGATGCCCGAATCTGGCCGAATGCGAGCGGCTTGCCCGGTTTGATGGCGATCTTCCACAAATCGATGCGCCCCTCGGCGGATACTGCCGCCTTGACGTGGTCCTCGTCACCGACCGACACGCCGCCGGAACTGATGATCAGATTGCAATCCTCGGCGGCACGGCGCAAGACCTGACGCGTCGCCGCCAGATCGTCGGGCACCTGGCCGAGATCGACGACGGTGCAACCCAGACGCTGCAGCAGCGCGCCGAGCAGGAAACGGTTGGTGTTGTAGATCGCGCCGGGCGGCAGCGGCTCGCCCGGCATGCGCAGTTCGTCGCCGGTAAAAAATACCGCGACGCGCAGACGGCGGAAGACCGGCAGGCTCGCCAGACCCACCGAGGCGGCAAACGCCGTGTCCTGCGGCCGCAAACGCTGTCCAGCAGCGAGAATCTCGCTGCCGACGACAATATCGCTGCCGGCACGGCGGACGTGTTCGCCCACGCGGGGGGGGTGCCCGATGACGACGAAGCCGTCGTTCGCCTGACAATTTTCCTGCATCACCACCGCGTCGGCACCCGCGGGAATCACACCACCGGTAAAAATCCGCGCCGCTGTTCCCGGCGTCAGCGGCTCGCCGACGCGACCGGCGGGAATGATCTGCGCCACCGGCAAGCGCGTCTCCGCCGCCGAGCAATTGGCAACGGCGACGGCATAGCCGTCCATCGCCGAATTGTCCTGCGGCGGCACATTGATCCCGGCACGTTGGGCAACGGCCAGGACACGCCCGGCGGCTTCGAGTGTCGGCACGTCGGCCATCTCGCGCATGGACGGCACACTTTGCCGCAGCAGATCGGCGGCCTCGTCAAAAGATAACATCGCAAAGTCCCGGAAAATTCGTTTCGGAGGTCCCGCTGCCGCCGGTCAGGCGGGCACCGCGGGCTTGTCGGCCGGCAGTCGCACGCTCAGCAGGATGAAGTCGACGATCGCCGCCGGATCGTTCAGGTCGAGCCGAGTGAGCGACGCCGGCATGTCGGGCGGCAGCGGCTCATCGCTGGCCACGGCGATGATTTGCGGATTCGCCGGCCACAACGGCGGTTTGCCGTTTGCCGGACGATAGACTTCGAGCTTGGCGATCGGCTCGCTTTTGTAACCCTCGACGAGCACCAGATCGCAAGGCGAAAAATGCCGCAGCAGTTCATCCAGCGTCGGCTCGCCCGGCGCGCGCCTTTCATGCATCAGTACCCAGCGCGCGCCGCTGGCCAGCAGCACTTCACTGGCACCTGCCTGCCGGTGGCGGTACGAATCCTTGCCCGGCCGATCGATGTCGAAACCGTGATGCGCGTGCTTGAGAATCGACACCCGCCAGCCGCGCGCGCTGAACAGCGGCAACATTTTTTCGAGCAAGGTCGTTTTGCCGGCACCGGAGTAACCAGCAATACCGAAGACTTTCATACTTTCATCCCTGCCTGACGGCATGTTCCTGCCTATCCTGACCTGGACACGGCACCGGCAACACCGCCGCGAAGCCGCCGCCGGGCGTACGGAAATTGGTCGTCTGCCCCTGGTAGAGGCGGGCGACGACCAGTTGTACCTGACCGCGATAGACGTAATTGCGCAAGTCGAGCTTGAATTCCTGTTCGCTGCCGTCGACCAACAGACGGCGCAGCGAAGGGGCGACCAGCGCCTGCGCGACATAGCCGCCGGCGGCGATGTCCTCGAAAACGCGTCGCGTCAGCTTGTCACCGCGGTACGCCGCCTTGCTGCCGTAACCGGCGAACGGCTTGAAGAACCATTGCTTGCGGCTGGCCCAGAAGCGTTCGGCGTCGCCAGGAAGCACTTCGATGGTCCGCGGTATGCTCTCGGCCAGACAGCGTTGATCGTCCGCCGCCGCCCCGAAAGCCGCCAGTCGCTGCGCATCGCCGAGCCGCACCAGATTGCGTTTGTCGGCGTACAAGGCGTGCAACTGCGGATGCGGCGTCAGCACCACCCGTTGCCCGAGATAGGCGGAGCGCAACGCGGCATGGGCCGGATCTTCGAGCGAAAAATCCGTCAGCCGGTTATAGACCAGGTCGACCGCCTGTCCGCGGCAGCGCAGCCGTTCGCCATCGTCGACCAGTTCCGCCGGATCGACGATGAACGCCGTCATCCCGTGCGCGACGAACAACTGCCGGAACAACTCAAACTCCGGCGCCAGATATTGTTTTTCCGGCGCCTGATCGACGATCGCCACGACCGACAACGGTGCCGCATCGCCGCGCGCCAGCCGCCATTCATTACGGAACATGGCGATGAACTGTTGCTCGAGCGCAGTCGCCGGCGGGAACAAGGAGGCGACCGACGGACAGCAGGCGCGCTGCGCGCGCAACAGACGGGCGTTGAGCAGCGCACCGCCGGCGTTGGTATTGATTTCGATCAGTTGCGGCCCCGCGGAACCGATATGGAAGTCGTAACCGAGAAAGACGCCGGCGGCCGGCGGCGTGTGACGCGCCGAGGCTGGTGCGCGGGCGAGCATCGTCGCGCGATACGCCGGCAGCGTGACGATACGTTCGACGGCAGCGACGACCTCCGCCATCCGTCGCAGGTGCGCTTCGCTAACGAAGACCATGCCGTCGGCGAACAGATGCGGTCGACTGGCCAGACTCCCGGCCTGCGCCGGCGACTGCGCTTCGCCGATCAGCGCCCGCTGCAAGGCTGTCTGATCGAGAGATATGCAGGCGCAGCCGCGATTGAGCAGTTCGGCCGCCGCGCGACAATCCTGCTGCAACATCGCCGGCAGCTCGGCCAGGGCGCTCGGTAAAGGCTCGTTCATGCCGGTCGGCTTCCGTCCTTGACTGTCGGCGCGAAAAAGTCGAGCGCCTCGGCGAGTTCGCGCGTGCGGCGCATCGGCGGCAGGCTGCGCCAGATGCGTTTGCCGTATTGTTTGCTGATCAGCCGCGGATCGCAGATCATCAGCACGCCGCGATCGTTCTCGTCGCGGATCAGCCGGCCCGCGCCCTGTTTGACGTTGATCACCGCGCGCGGCAACTGGTAATCCATGAAAGCGTTGCGTCCGGCGCTTTTCAGCTTGTCGATGCGTGCCGACAGCACCGGATCGTCGGGCGGCGCAAAAGGAATTTTGTCGATCACCACCAGCGACAAGGCCTCGCCGCGCACGTCGACACCTTCCCAGAAACTTTGGCTGCCGATCAGCACCGCATTGCCGAGCCGCCGGAAACGCTCGAGCAGTTCGTTCTTGCTCTGCTCGCCTTGCAGCAGCAACGGCAGATCGAGCCCCTCGCGCTGCAGGAATTCGCTCAGCAACTCGTGCGTGCGGCGCATGGCGCGCAAGGAGGTGCACAGGAAGAAGGCGCGGCCACCGCTGGCCTGCAAGACCGGCCACGCCGCGGCGACCACCGCTTCGCCGTAGCCGGCGCTGTTCGGCTCGGGCAGCCCGCGCGGCGCGTAGAGCAAGGCTTGTCGCGGATAATCGAAGGGGCTTTCCCAGCGCGCCGTCAGCGCGTCGGCGAGCCCCATTTCGGCGCAGTAATGCGCAAAATTTTCCTGTACCGCCAGCGTCGCGGAGGTGAAAATCCAGGCGCGCGGCGTGCCGCTCATCTGTTTCTGCATCAGCTCGTCGATGACCAGCGGCGTCGCATTCAGTTGCAGGGAATGGGTATAGGTTTCCGCCCAGCGGACGAGATCGGCGCGTTCACCTGCCTGCCAGGCGCGCAGGCGCAGGAGCAGATCGCCTGCCCGCCGCCAGCAATTTTCCAGACCTTCGCTGCGTGACGACTGGCTGGCCAACAGGCTGGTCAACGCTTCGAACTGGGCGATCGTCGTCGCCATCGCCTCGGCAAAGCCGTCGCGCTGCTGAATCTGTGGCCAGCCAAAGCGGCCGGGTTCGAGCGGTAGCGTCAGCCGCCAGTCACGCACGGTCTTGTCGACAGCGGCGCAGTACGGCGGCAGATCGAGGCAGTCGCGCGCCGACGCCGTGCCTTCGATCAGCGTATCGCGTAGCAATTCGCTGAGTTGCGCCGTCGACACGCTGTCGCCGAAAAACAGGCTGGCCACCTCCGGCAACTGATGCGCTTCGTCGAAAATCACCGTATTGCAGGCCGGCAACAGTTCCGCCGTCCCCTCGTCGCGCAACATGACGTCGGCGAAAAACAGATGATGGTTCACCACCACCAGATCGGCCGCCAGCGCTTCGCGACGTGCGGCGAGAACGAAGCATTCCTGATGATGCGCACACTCCTGGCCAAGACAATTGTCGCGTGTCGAAGTGACCATCGACCACACCGACGCCGTTTCGGGAACGTCGACGCATTCGGCCTTGTCGCCGCTGCGCGTCCGTTTGGCAAAGCGGCCGATACGCTGCGCATGCGCGGCATCTTCCCGCGACAGAAAGCGGCCGTCGGCCAAAGCGCGCTGCAGATGATGGTGACAGAGATAATTGGCGCGTCCCTTGAGCAGCGCCACGCGCACCGGCACGTTCAACGCCTGGCGGACGGTCGGAATGTCGCGGGTGAATAGCTGATCCTGCAGATTGCGCGTGCCGGTGGACACGATCACCTTGCCGCCGGAGAGCAGCGCCGGGATCAGGTAGGCGAAGGTCTTGCCGGTCCCGGTGCCGGCTTCGGCGACCAGGACGCGGTTTTCAGCGATCGTTTCGGCAATCCGCTCGGCCAGTTCGAGCTGCTGCGCCCGCGGGCGATAACCGGCGATACGGCCGGCCAGTAGCCCGTCGGCAGCAAAAACGTCGGAGAGCGAAACGGTCATGAACGGGATCGGCAGAAGGAGCGCGCATCCTACCAGAAGCGGCTTCGAGCGGCCTAGACAGTCTCGGGCGAAGTCGGCGATTTCAGCGCATTACGCCGGGCATGCGCTACGACTCCGATCAATCGCCGTTGCGCCGTACGCTCTGTTTCATTCCCGCATGGCCTGCGCGGCCAACCGTCATTTGCCGACTTCGCCCGCCTTCAGGCCGGCGGCAAACTGCTATCATGCCGGTCTTTGCGCGCCGACGGCTTGGCGCGCCGGGAGTGCAGGGTGCTGGAAAAACTGTTTCAACTGCAACAGCATGGGAGTGATGTGCGTACCGAAGTCCTGGCCGGACTGACGACGTTCATGACGATGGCTTATATTCTGTTCGTCAATCCGGCCATTCTCGGGCAGACGGGCATGGACCCGGGCGCGGTGTTCGTCGCCACCTGTCTGGCGGCGGCTTTCGGTTCGGCGTGCATGGGCCTGATCGCCAATTACCCGATCGCGCTGGCGCCGGGTATGGGTCTCAACGCTTTCTTCACTTTCACCGTCGTGCAGCAGATGGGCTACCGCTGGCAGGTGGCGCTCGGTGCGGTGTTCATTTCGGCGACGCTGTTCCTGCTGTTGTCGCTGTTCCGCATCCGCGAATGGATCATCGACAGCATCCCGCTGCCCTTGCGCTCGGCGATCAGCGCCGGCATCGGCCTGTTTCTGGCGCTGATCGCGCTGAAGACCGCCGGTCTGGTCGTCGCCAGTCCGGCGACGCTGGTCACTCTCGGCCGGCTGGATAATGCGCCGGCGCTGCTGGCGATTGCCGGTTTCGTGCTCATCGTCGCGCTGGAAGCGCGGTGCGTCACCGGCGCGGTGATGATCGGCATCCTGTCCATCACCGCCGTTTCGGCGCTGCTGGGCATCGTCTCGTTCAAGGGCGTCGTTTCGCTGCCGCCGTCGCTGGCGCCGACCTTTCTGCAACTCGACATCCGCGCCGCGTTCGACCTGGGCATGGTCAGCGTCATTTTCGCTTTTCTGTTCGTCGACCTGTTCGACAATACCGGCGCGCTGATCGGCGTCGCCAAACGTGCCGGGCTGATGCGTAGCGACGGCCATCTGCCGAACATGGGGAGCGCGCTGATCGCCGACAGCAACGCCGCGCTCGCCGGCTCGCTGCTCGGCACGTCGACGACGACCAGCTACATCGAGTCGGCGGCCGGCGTCGCTGCCGGTGGGCGTACTGGATTGACCGCCTGCGTCGTCGCCGTACTCTTTCTGCTGGCGCTGTTTTTCGCCCCGTTGGCAGCCATCGTTCCCGCTTTCGCCACCGCGCCGGCCTTGCTCTTCGTCGCCGTGCTGATGACTTCCGGGTTGGCCGAAATCGACTGGCACGATATCGCCGTTGCGGCGCCGGTGGCGATTACCGCGCTGACCATGCCGCTGACCTTTTCAATCGCCAACGGCATCGCTTTCGGTTTCATCACCTGGGTGGTCGTGCATGCGCTCGCCGGCCGCTGGCGCGGGCTGAAACCGATGATGATCGTCCTGGCGTTTGTTTTCACGGCCAAATTCGCTTTCGCCTCGTCTTGACTACGGCGGTGTCGATGGCGGCCGCGCTCGAAGCGGCCGACGATGATGAGCGGCAACTGACCGTCAAGGCAGCGCGCTGGCGCGATCTGATGGCGCCGTTCGACGCACCGGCGCCGACGATTTTTCCTTCCCCGTCCGAACACTACCGTTTGCGCGCCGAATTCCGTCTCTGGCAGACCAAGGGCGAGCGTCACTATGCGATGTTCGCTGCCGGCGACAAGCGCACGCCGATCCTGCTCGAGCAGTTTCCGGCTGCCAGTGCGCGCATCAACACGCTGATGCCGCTGTTGAGAAGCGCCTGGCAAACGACGCCGGCCTTATCGACGCGGCTGTTCCAGGTCGAGTTTCTCAGCACCCTGGCCGGCGATGCCCTGATCACGCTCTGTTATCACCGGCGTCTCGACGCGGCCTGGCAGGCAGCCGCCAGTGAGTTGGCCAAGGACTTGCAGGTGAGCATCGTCGGTCGCTCGCGCGGCCAGAAATGCGTCATCGGCCGCGATCATGTCATCGAAGAAATGCGTGTCGATGGCCGACTCTTTCGCTACCGGCAACCGGAAGGCGCTTTTTCGCAACCCAACGGCGCCGTCAACCAGGCGATGCTCGCCTGGGCCAGCGCTGCGCTCGGCGAGCGTGACGACGATCTGCTCGAACTGTATTGCGGCAACGGCAATTTCACGCTGCCATTATCGACTCACGTGCGGCGGGTGCTGGCGACCGAAATCGGCAAATCGTCGGTGCACGCCGCGCTGGCCAATCTGGCCGACAACACCATCGACAATGTGACGCTGGTCCGGCTGTCGGCGGAAGAATTGACACAAGCGCTGAATGGCGTGCGGCCGTTTCGCCGTCTGGCGGGTATCGATTTGCACGCCTACCGCTTCGGTACCGTTCTCGTCGATCCGCCGCGCGCCGGTCTCGATGCAGCGACTTGCGAACTGCTGCGCCGCTACCCACGCATTATTTATATCTCCTGCCAGCCATCGACGCTGGCGGCCAACCTGGCGCAACTGCAGGACACACACCGTCCGACGCGCTGCGCGCTGTTCGATCAGTTTCCCGATACGCCGCATCTGGAAAGCGGTGTGCTGCTCGAACGGCGCGCTTGAACGCCTTACGCCCTGTCGTTTGCTGCCCTCTGAAAGCAAGAAAAAATCGTCGAACCAGAACGACAAGCATGCATGCCGCATCGTCAACGAGCCAATTGCAGCCGTTGCCAGCCTTCATCCGGTCAATCCGAGAAAAACTCATCATCAGTCGTTTGCCGGAAGCATTGCATCCCGGTCGTTACGGCATCGTCTTTTTGACGATCTTCGGCAAAGCGCGTTTGCGGCCTGTCCGCGCCGGTGTTGGCGCCTGGCTGTCAGGATCACTGCTCTCTCCTGACCATGTCCCGGCCGGCACCGCGAAAATCTCGTCGCGCGCCGCCTGACTGATGGCGACGATCGCCGGATGCGTCAAACGCCGCTCGGTGGTGATCGCGTAGAGCTGCTCGCTCAGCATTTCGATGCGCCCGACGACGCTCACCTGATGCTGTTCGCAGATATGCGCCGCCAGTGCGGTCGGCGCGACGAACAGTCCGGCGCCGGCCTGACCGAAGGCCTTGGCCAGCGCGCTGTCGTCGAACTCGCCGACGATGCGCGGATGCAGGCGCTGATCGGCCAGCCACTGTTCCAGCCGCGGCCGGATGGCGGCGTCTTCGCCCGGCAAGAGCAGCGGCGCGCCGTCGAGCCGCGCCGGGAAAGCGCCGGGCAGCGTGTTCACCAGCGTTTCGCTGCCGAAAACGCTCACATCGCTCTCGCCGAGCCAATGGCTGTAACCGCGCACGTTGAGATTCGCCGGCATCGGCCGGTCGGCAATCACCAGATCCAGCCGATGCACGGCCAAATCGGCGAGCAAGGACGTCAGCCGTCCTTCCCGGCAGATCAGCCGTACCGGTTCTTCCAGGCGTAAAGCCGGTTCGACGAGCAGATAGGCCAGCGATTTCGGCACCACGTCAGCGATGCCGACCGTAAATGGCAGACTGCGCACCGCTGACTGGTCGCGCACGACGTCGAGCAACTCGTCACCGAGGGTGAATATCTCTTCGGCGTAACTGAGAATCCGCTGGCCGGTGACGGTGAGTTCGAGTCCGCGCCCGACGCGGCGAAACAGCTCGACGCCGAGGTTTTCCTCGAGCTCGCCGAGTTGTCCACTGATCGACTGCGGGGTGAGAAATAGCTGTTCGCTGGCGCGGGCAATCGACCCTGACTTGGCAACCACCCAGAAATAGCGCAGATGTTTGTAATTCAGTGTCGGCATGGTTCGGCTCTTCTCGGCGGTGAATAATCGAAAAAAACGTATATTT
>CAYRXO010000032.1:0-13023 GCA_964428215.1 uncultured Candidatus Accumulibacter sp.
TGGCGTCGTCGGGTGCGTCGAAAAGGTGCGTTGATCAGCGGTTCCTTAGGGAAGCGCTGATTAAATCGTGTTACAAAATTTCGACATCAGTACAACCAATGGGTTAGGCTGCCATCTTGGGGCGAAAATCGATTTAATCAGCGCTTCCTTAGTAACTACAGCCTGGTCGGGAGAGAAAAAAGTTTCGCGGTTTCCCCCTCCCTCTCCTCCGAACGAAAAGTTCACGTATCCGGTGGCTCGATGAATCGAATTCCTGCCGCGGCGCAAGGCTCAGTGGTCCGATTTGTTCGAAATAGCGCATCGGAAGTGCGTTCGACAGGGTAGGCGTCGGCGATACCCGCCATGGACCATGTGCGGACTGGCTGCTATTCCACGCGCCGACATGCCGCGTTGGCGCCGTTCCCGATAGCCTGCTCGACCCCATGGTTTCCAGAGATGGCAACGTAACTTGCGTCGTACCTACTTGTCGAGGTCGCGTAGAATCATCCGGATGCGACAGGTCTTTACCGAGGGTGGCTTTTCGAAGCCAGAAACTTGCCAGCAGTTCCGCCAAGAATTGACAGATCTTCAATCCCGCTTAATCGTTTATGCTAAAGCGCTTGCCGATTTCGCTGGGGTTGAAGATTTGACCAAGCTTGATTTTTCTTTGACTTATTGAATTTAATCATGCCAAAAGATATGCCGCTGGGCCTGTTCGAAGATCGGTGGCATGGCGTGCCACTCGCCGAGCAACTGCGGCCAACGAGCATCGAGCAGGTGATTGGCCAACAGCATCTCATCGCGCCCGGTAAACCCCTGGCGATGGTCGTCCAGTCGCGGCAGGCGCACAGTTTCATTCTGTGGGGGCCGCCGGGCGTCGGCAAAACGACGCTGGCGCGCATCATCGCCGCCGCCGTCGAAGCGGAGTTCATCCAGATCGCGGCGGTGATGGCCGGTGTCAAGGATATCCGTGAGGCGGTGTCCCGAGCGGAACACAATCGTTTGCTCGGCAAGCTGACCATCGTTTTCATCGACGAGATTCATCGCTTCAACAAGGCGCAACAGGATGCTTTTCTGCCGTATGTCGAAAGCGGCTTGCTGACCTTCATCGGTGCGACAACGGAAAATCCGTCTTTCGAGGTCAATTCGGCGCTGCTGTCGCGCGCCTCGGTCTATGTGCTGCAGCCGCTGGCAAGCGATGAAATGCGGCAGTTGTTCGATCGGGCTTGCCAGCAGGCTTTGCCCGGCTTGAGTTTTGCCGACGAGGCGCGCGATCGCCTGATCGAGCATGCCGATGGTGATGCGCGCCGCTTGCTCAATCAACTCGAGCAACTGCGCACGGCGGCGATCGCGGCCGGGGTCGATGACATCGACGCGGATTTCATCACGCGAACACTGGCGCAGAGTCTGCGTCGTTTCGACAAGGGCGGCGATGCCTTCTACGATCAGATTTCGGCTTTGCACAAGGCGGTGCGCGGTTCGTCGCCCGACGCGGCGCTGTACTGGTTCTGCCGGATGCTCGATGGCGGAGCCGATCCGCGTTATCTGGCGCGCCGGATGCTGCGCATGGCCTGGGAAGATGTCGGTCTCGCCGACCCGCGCGCGGCGCGCATCGTGCTCGACGCCGCGGAGACTTACGAACGATTGGGCTCGCCGGAAGGCGAACTGGCGCTGGCCGATGCGCTGATCTATCTGGCGATGGCCGCCAAGTCGAACGCGGCCTACCTCGCGTATAATGTCGCCCGCGCTTTCGTCGCCGGCGACGCGTCGCGTCCGGTGCCCTTGCATCTGCGCAACGCGCCGACACGGCTGATGAACGAACTTGGCTACGGCCGCGATTATCGTTACGCGCACGATGAAGCCGAGGGCTACGCTGCCGGCGAGAACTATTTTCCGGTTGGCATGCCGTCGGTCGAATGGTACAAACCGGTCGACCGCGGTCTCGAAATCCGCATCGGCGAAAAACTGGCGCAGTTGCGTGCCGCCGATCGCCAGGCCCGACTGAAAAAAGGCTGAGTCGCGCTTGCCGTAGCGACCGCCGACTTGAGGACTGATCATGCTCGACATCCAACTCCTGCGCAGCCAGCTCGACGCTGTTGCCGGTCGTTTGGCCACCCGTGGATTCACACTCGACCGGGCGGCATTTCAGCGGCTCGAAAACGAGCGCAAGCGTTTGCAGACCGAAACACAGGATCTGCAGGCCAGCCGTAACAGCTTGTCGAAACAGGTCGGGGTGTTGAAAAGCCAGGGACAGGATGCCGCGCAAACTTTGGCGGACGTGGCGGCGCTCAAGGATCGGCTGGCGGAGAACGAAGTGCGTCTGGCCGAACTACTGAAGGAATTCGACGCTTTTCTCGCCGGTTTGCCGAACCTGCCGCAAGAGGATGTGCCGGTCGGCTCGTCCGAGGCCGGCAACGTCGAGCTGAAACGTTGGGGAATGCCGCCGGTGTTCGATTTTCCGGTGAAGGATCATGTCGATCTCGGTGAGACGCTCGGCCAGATCGATTTCGGCACAGCGGCGAAAATCACCGGTGCGCGCTTTACCATCCTCAAAGGCGATGTGGCGCGCCTGCATCGCGCGCTGGCGCAGTTCATGCTCGACACGCATACCGCTGAGCATGGTTATACCGAGGTTTATTCGCCGTATCTGGTCAATGCCGCCAGTTTGTTCGGCACCGGGCAATTGCCGAAATTCGAAGGGGATCTGTTCAAGATTCAGCGGCCGGACGCCGAACCCTGGTATCTGATTCCGACCGCCGAGGTGCCGGTGACCAACATCGTGCGCAACGAGATTCTTCCCTTCGACGCTCTGCCGCTGAAACTGGTCTGCCACACGCCGTGTTTCCGTTCCGAAGCCGGTTCGTACGGTCGTGATACGCGCGGGATGATTCGGCAGCATCAGTTCGACAAGGTCGAGCTGGTACAGATCGTTGCCGCCGAGCACTCGGCTGCCGCGCACGAGGTGCTGACTAGTCACGCCGAACGCATTCTCGAATTGCTCGAATTGCCGTACCGCCGTGTGGTGTTATGTACCGGCGACATGGGTTTTTCGTCGGCCAAAACGTACGATCTCGAGGTCTGGCTGCCGTCGCAACAGGCCTATCGCGAGATTTCGTCGTGTTCGAATTTCGAAGCGTTTCAGGCGCGAAGGATGCTGGCGCGCTGCCGGCGTGAGCGTAACCGCATCGAGTGGGTGCACACCCTGAATGGTTCCGGACTGGCGGTCGGCCGGACGCTGGTGGCGATCATCGAGAACTACCAGCAAGCCGATGGCAGCATCCGCGTGCCGACCGTTTTGCAGCCCTATCTCGGCGGGCAGCAAAAAATCGGCGCTGACTGAACGGAGGGGAGTTTCGGCAGGCGGCAGCTGGGTGGCGACTGCCGTCGCGATCAGATCGCTGCTTCGTCGAGGTCGCCGGTGCGGATGCGTACCACTTGCTCGATCGAGCTGACGAAGATCTTGCCGTCGCCGATCTTTCCGGTACGCGCGGCTTTGATGATCGCTTCGATCGCTTCGTCGAGCCCGCTGTCGGCGACGACGATCTCGAGCTTGACCTTCGGCAGGAAGTCGACCACGTATTCGGCGCCGCGATAAAGCTCGGTATGCCCTTTCTGGCGACCAAAACCTTTGACCTCGGTGACTGTCAAGCCGGTGACGCCTATTTCCGACAAGGCTTCACGCACTTCGTCGAGTTTGAACGGTTTGATGATCGCTTCAATTTTTTTCATGGACGGGCTCCGCAGGAAATCGTTGTTAATCGTATCAGAAATTTGTCGCCGGTATTGAATCGACTCAGAAGCTTTCGCGATAGCGGTTGGTGATCGGATAGCGCCAGTCCCTGCCGAAGCCGCGTTGCGTGACGCGAATGCCGACCGGCGCCTGCCGTCGTTTGTATTCGCTGATTTTCAGCAGATGGACGACGCGCAGTACGTCACTCTCGGCGTAACCCTGGTCGACGATCTGCCGGACGCTGCGGTCGTTCTCCATATACGCCTCGACGATGGCGTCGAGGATTTCATATGGCGGCAGGCTGTCCTGGTCGGTCTGGTTCGGTTTCAGCTCGGCCGATGGCGGGCGTGTGATGATCTTTTCCGGGATGACGTAAGCAACGCTGTTGCGCCAACGGGCCAGGCGATAGACCAGCGTCTTGGCAATGTCCTTGATCACCGCGAAGCCGCCAGCCATGTCGCCGTAGAGCGTGCAATAGCCGACGGCCATTTCCGATTTGTTGCCGGTGGTCAGCACCAGCGAGCCGCTCTTGTTCGACAGCGCCATCAGCAACATGCCGCGGATACGCGCCTGCAGATTTTCTTCGGTGGTGTCGGCTGGCAAACCGGCGAATTGAGCGGCAAGCAGTTCGGCGAAGGTCTGCATTGCCGGTTCGATCGGGATTTCGTCGTAGCGTACGCCGAGCAGGCGGATCATCTCGCGCGATTCGGAGAGACTGATCTCAGCGGTGTAAGGCGAAGGCATCATCACCGCGCGCACCTTGTCCGCCCCGAGGGCGTCGACCGCGATGCACAGCGTCAGCGCCGAATCGATGCCGCCGGAGAGACCGATGATCGCTCCCGGAAAACCGTTTTTTCCCAGATAGTCGCGCACGCCGAGAACCAGCGCCTGATAGACCTCGGCTTCGAGTGCGCGAGGTGCAGTCATCGTTCCCGGCTGCGGTGCACCTTCGCTGAATTGGACGATCGCCAGCGCTTCCTCGAATTGCGGCAGTTGGTGGCACACTTCACCGTGCGCATCAAGTACGAACGATGCGCCGTCGAAAACCAGTTCGTCCTGGCCGCCGACCAGATTGGCATACACCACCGGCAGACCGGTGCTGGCGATGCGTTGACGCAGCACTTGCGTGCGACGAATGCTTTTACCCATGTGGTAGGGCGAGGCATTGAGCACCAGCAGCACCTGCGCGCCGGCCTTGCGCGCCAGATCGGCGGTGCCGGCCTCCCAGACGTCGGCGCAGATGTTGATGCCGCAGTTCACTCCTTTGAGTGTCAGGACGCAGGCGCGCTCGCCCGATTCGAAATAGCGTTCTTCATCGAACACCTCGTAGCTCGGCAGACGTTGCTTGTAATACGTCGCGATACGTGCCCCACCACGGAGCAGCGTCGCGGCGTTGTAGCAATGACCGTCACGCCGTTCGGGGTGGCCGACCAGAACGTCGATCGCCGGCAGACGGGAGGCGAGGCGATCCAGCTCACGATCGCAAGCAGCACAGAAATCGGCGCGCAGCAGCAGGTCTTCCGGCGGATAGCCACAGAGTGCCAGTTCCGGGGTTAACAGCAGGTCGGCGCCCTGCTGCTGAGCGCGCTCGGCAAAATCGACGATCCGGGCGATGTTGCCGGTGAAATCACCGACGGTGACGTTGATCTGGGCAATGGCGATTTTCAGGGACATCTCGGGCCACCATGGAATGTGAGCCGTCGGCCGACTCAGGATTTGTCAATAAATCTGCGGTGCTTACTGTGACGGGGCTTGCTCTCTCATCTGCCTTGCTTGGGGCAGTAGACGTACGGGTCAATGTGGGCAATGCAATTGAATCTATCCTACGGGTTCGCCTGTCCAGGCATCTGCGGTTGCCGTAGTGTGAAACGAGAGGGTCTGTTCAGCCAGCGAAATGGGCGCTTACGCGCCCATGGAAAGGAAAAAGCGTCGTCAATGAGGAGCGATCAATACGCCGGTTTAACTTTGGCGTTGTTGTAGCGCTCAACACCCTCCGTGATTTCCTTCTTCGCTTCGTCGCTGCCGAGCCAGCCGGCCACCTTGACGAATTTGCCGCGCTCAAGATCCTTGTAGTGTGCGAAGAAGTGAGCGATCTGGTCGAGTACCACCTGTGGAAAATCGCGCGGCGATTCGATGTCGCGATACATCGGTGTCAGGCTGTCGACCGGGACGGCGAGCAGTTTGCCGTCCGGTCCGGCCTCGTCTTCCATGGTCAGCAAGCCGACCGGCCGGCAGCGGACGACGACTCCGGGCGGGAGGGCGAACTGGGTGATCACCAGCACATCGACCGGATCGCCGTCGCCGGAAATGGTGTGCGGAATGTAGCCATAGTTGCAGGGGTAGTGCATGGCGGTGGACATGAAACGGTCGACGAAGACGGCACCGCTAGACTTGTCAACTTCATACTTCACCGGGTCGGAGTGCATCGGAATTTCGATGATGACGTTGAAGTCATTGGGTAGTGCATTGCCTGAAGGTACGCGGTCGAGACCCATGATGGGTGGCTCCTTTTCTGGTTGCGATTCCAGCCATTATACCCCTCCCATTGGGCTGGGGAGCCACCCGCCGCGCGAGCTTGGTACAGGCGATCCGACGTAATTGCGCATGCTCATGTATTGGCACCGGCGCGTTCAGCGATACGGTCTCGCCAGGCTTGCAGGTGCGGCATGTTTTCCTGCTCAGGTCGAAAGCGCATCAGTCCACGGGCAAATTCGACGGCACAAAAGGCGGTGATGTCGGCGATGGTGAATCGGGCGCCGGCAATGAATGGCTGCTGGGCAAGTTGTTCATCGAACCAGCGCGCAATCAAGCGCACTTTTTCGCCCTGCGAGTGCCCGAAATCGGGGAACTGCGGTTGTTCAAGGGGTGCCAGTCCGGGGTGTGTGTGGCGTATGCAGTTCGTGATCCCGGCGAACAGATACAGTTCCGCCCGGCGATCGGCCATTTCAATGAACGCCCGCTCGTCGTGATCATGGCCCATCAGATTGGGCGCCGGTTGGACGCCTTCCAGATAGGTGCAGATGGCGCGGGTTTCGCTGAGCATGCGGCCGTCGTCGAGTTCGAGAACCGGCACTTTGGCCAGCGGATTGCGGGCGCGGAAATATTCTTGCCGATGTTCGCCGGCATTCAGGTCGACCGATTCGAATTCGATGCCGGTGATTCCTTTTTCAGCGATGAACATCAGAACCCGGCGTGGATTCGGTGCTCGCGGAGAGATGTAGAGTTTCATCGGTGACTCCTATGGAAAATCGGCGGGCTGAAAGGCTGTTTGACAACCGGAATGCTTGACTTGTCTTATCGGTCATCCATTCTTGTCCGACCGGTTTCGACCATTTTGCGCGCATCTGCGGCGAATTTTTGCGTTTCTTCTTCGTTGGTGTGGCGGTCGATCGGTGAGGGTGGTACCAGAATGCCGCGTTGCACAGCCGGTCGTGAACGAATTTTTGCCAGCCAGCGTTGCAGGTGCGGCAGATCGGCAATATCGAGTCCGGACCAGTGGTAGGTGCGTACCCAGGCCCAGTTGGCGATGTCGGCGATCGAATACTCGCCAGCGAGAAACTCATTGTTTTCGAGATGAGTGTTCAAGACAGCGAACAAGCGCCGGCATTCCGCCTGATAACGGTCGATCGCCGGCTGAATTTTTTCCGGGAAATAGCGAAGAAAAACATTGGCCTGACCCATCATCGGACCGACGCCGCCCATCTGGAACATCAGCCACTGGATGACCTGCGAGCGACCCTTGCTGTCAGCGGGCAATAGACGGCCGGTTTTTTCAGCCAGGTAGAGCAGAATCGCTCCCGACTCGAAAACGGCGAAGTCGCCGGCCTCATGATCGACGATCGCCGGAATGCGGCCGTTGGGGTTGATCGCCAAATACCATGCCTGTTTCTGTTCACCCGCCGACAGGTCGAGCAGCCGGACCTGGTAGGGGAGGGCAAGCTCTTCGAGAGCAATGGAAATCTTGTGGCCGTTTGGTGTGCCGGCGGTGTACAAATCGATCATGTCCTTGATCTCCTGATCATCTCTTTCGATGGGGTTGGCTGCTGGCTGGGCGCAGGGCTGACGATAGCCTGTTCGGAGAGCCGCCTGATCCGGTGGGCGGGCGTCCACCCATATTCGTGAACAGTCTGTGGCATCGTGAATCGGTTGGCATTTTGCTCGATAAAAAAACAATTTGCCGCAAAAAAACGAAAAACAGCCACCATTTCGGCGCAGGTAATTGAATTGTCTTGCTTGTCGGCGCTATCATCGCGGTTACACAAAAAATCGATCACCAGTCGATTGGACCATCAAACACACACTCACACCTTGGGAGAATTAGCAATGGAAAAGAAAACTCCGTCAGCTGTTGCAGACGCCGACAATGCTTCCGCGGCAGGCAATGAGTCGGCCGGGAAAGCGGAATCCGCGAATGCCAAGCCAGCGGCGCGTAACTCAAGGGCGCGGGTGAGTTCAACTACTTCCCGGACATCGATACCGCGCCGGGCGTCGTCCGGCGACGTCGCGCCGGCGCGCAGCCCGGCGGCGATGGAAGCGTACGATGTCGCTGAATCGGCCAGCGCGGCGATCGAACAGAAAAAAGTGGCCTTGCGTGACATCATCGCCCACGCCACGGAAGGTGACACCGCGTCTTTGGCCAAGACGCTGGAAGCGATCATGACCGGAGCTTCGCCGGATGACGCCGAAATGCTGCGCAAGGCGTTGCTGACCAAGGACGACAAGCCGGTACTGAAGCCGATGACCAGCCCGGATGACGAATTGTCCGCTTCCTGGCGCGACAACAACTCGTATCCCTATCGCAACCTGATGTCACGCCGCGCTTACGAGAAGCAGAAGTATCGCTTGCAGGTCGAACTGCTTAAGTTGCAGAACTGGATCAAGGAAACCGGGCAACGGGTGGTGATCATCTTCGAAGGACGTGATGCGGCCGGCAAGGGTGGCGCCATCAAGCGCTTCACCGAACACCTCAATCCACGCGGAGGGCGCGTCGTGGCGCTCGAAAAACCGAATGAGCAGGAACGCGGACAGTGGTACTTCCAGCGCTATGTGCGTCATTTGCCGACGGCCGGCGAGATCGTCTTCTGCGACCGCTCGTGGTACAACCGTGCCGGTGTCGAACGGGTGATGGGTTTTTGCTCCGAGGACGAGTACACCGAATTCATGCGCCAGACGCCGGAAGTCGAACGGACGCTGGTGCGTAGCGGCATCCATCTGGTCAAATTCTGGTTCTCGGTCAGCCGCAAGGAACAACGGCGTCGTTTCAAGGAGCGTGAAGTACACCCGCTCAAGCAATGGAAGCTGTCGCCGATCGACTTGGCATCGCTCGACAAGTGGGACGACTACACCAAGGCCAAGGAGGCGATGTTCTTCCACACCGACACCGCCGATGCACCGTGGACGGTGATCAAGTCGGATTGCAAGAAGCGCGCCCGCCTGAACGCCATGCGTTATGTCCTGCACAAGCTCAATTACACCGGCAAGGACGTCGAAGCGATTGGTCCGATCGATCCCTTGCTGGTCGGTCGCCCGCATGTCGTTTATGAGCCGAGCGGTTCGAATGCCAGCCGGGCCGTGGATCACCAGCCGATACTCTGATTTCTGGTCAGTAGAAAAAAACGGGATGTCGAACGACATCCCGTTTTTTTTATGCTTTCCGGCCAGGTTACCCGCACAGATGGAGCGTGGCTAACCAGCAGTATCTCAATAACGGTCTCAAGAAAAAACAGAAAACCCCTTCCTGAGCCTACCGCAAAGTTTCAAAGCGAATTCTGCACCAGTTGGATGGTCAGCGTCTGGCCGGGTTTGATTGCTGTCGCCGGCAGGCGGTTCCAGCGCAGCAAATCGTCTTTTTCGACGCGGAATTGCTTGGCGATCGAGTTCAGCGTGTCGCCGCGACGAATGGTGTATTGCGCCAGTTTAGGCTGTTTTCTGCTTTTTACTTTGCTGACTTCGTCATCGTCGCTGCGTTGGCGGTTGCGGGCTTTGGCAGGCTTCTCGTGTGCCTCGGTGCGTTTGTCTTGCCGGGTCTCGAGCAGTGCCAGTTGATCGCTTCTCGATTTCCCTGCTGACGCTTTTTCGCTCGTTTCGGAATCATTGACGGCCAGTCGGGTGCCGGTAACGAGCGGGCCTCCGTGCAACTTATTGCGCTGCTTCAGTTCGGCGACCGTCATGCCGTAGCGATCAGCGACCTTGGCCAGGGTGTCACCCTCGCGTACCAAATGCATCTGGCTGGACGAAGCATTGCTTGTCGTTTCGTGGCGGCCTGCCAGCGATTTGTGCTCGTTGTCGACCAGTTCTGCTCGCCTGGCGGCGGCGTTGCTGACGGCTTCTGAGGCGGCGACGACCAGTTTGCCGCCAATGCTTGCTTTGTCGGTACGTAGATGGTTGATTTCTTTCAGTTGTGCCAAGGACATGCCATAGCGCTGCGCGATGTTGCGCAGCGACTCGCCCTTACGCACGATATGCGTCTGCATTGACGAATTACCGGCAGAATCGCGTTGCGCGCTCTGCGGTTTTTTCTCTGCTTCGGCGACGACGGTCCGCGATGCTGTCGGCTGACGTTCGTCGGCGGCAACCTTCAGTTTGCTGCCGACATTGACCTGATCGGCACGCAGTTTGTTGATCTGGCGGATTTCGGCCAGCGTCATATCATGGCGCTGCGCGATTTTTTGCAGCGTTTCACCTTTCTGCACGGTGTGCATTTGCCACGCAGTCTCGTTGGCAGATTCACGCGTGACAGCGAGCGGTTTTTTCTCGACTTCGGCAACGACTGTCCGCGGCGTCGAATCACGGCGATCATCGGCAATGACAATCAGACGACTGCCGATAGTCACTTTGTCGGAGCGCAAGTGGTTGATCTGACGAACTTCGCTTAAGGTCAAGCCGTAGTGTTGGGCGATTTTGAGCAAGGACTCGCCCTTGGCGACGGTATGCGTGCGTGGTACCGCACCGGCGGCAGCGGACGATTCGGTTTTCACCTTTGCAGGTGCAGGCGATATCGTTGCTGTCGGGGCAAGATCAGGATCCGGATCGGGCGTACTGGCCAGTACCGGCAGCGCTTGGCTGCTCGGGCGCATCTTCTCGGTGGCGGCCAGCGGATCTGCGGTCAGGGCGAGTGCTTCAGGCGATGTCGAAGCCTCCCTGGTCGCGACCATTAAAGGTGTACCGGGTTCGATCCTGGCGCGATTATTCAATCCATTTGCCGCTTTCAGGCTGGCGACCGTCATGCCGAAGCGCGAAGCGACCTGTTCGAGTTTTTCACCAGAACGTAGCTGGTAGGATTGCCATGACGAGAACGGTTTGTCGCTTGCCTGATGGGCTTCGATATTGCTCAGGAAGGTGGCGACCTTGTCAGCCGGAATGACCATTGGCGTTTCCGACTTGATCACCGGCCGATTGTGCGCCGGGTTCAGGACGACGAATTCCTTCTCCGACATTTCTGCCAGTTGAGCCGCCAGTTTGACGTCGATATTGTGCGGCCGGGTGATGGTGGCAAAATACGGCCGGTTCGGCACGCCATGCAAATTGAGCAGACTAAGCACGCGCGGGTTGCTGAAGATGTTTTTCAGTGCCTGCAGTTTCGGAACGTAATTGCGCGTCTCTTCGGGCATGCTCAGGTTCTGATAGTCGGTCGACAGCCCTTGCGCTTTGTTCTTGTTGATGGCCCTGCCGACCGCGCCTTCACCCCAGTTGTACGAGGCTAAAGCCAGATGCCAGTCGCCGTGCAACTCATAGATGTATTGCAGATAATCGAGCGCGGCTGCGGTCGAGGCGACGATGTCGCGCCGTTCGTCGACCCAGGAATTCTGTTCGAGCTTGTACTGCTTGCCCGTTGACGGGACGAATTGCCACAGACCCGACGCACGGCTGCGCGAGTAGGCGGTCGGGTTGTAGGCACTCTCGACCATCGGCAGCAGCGCTAATTCCATCGGCATGCCGCGTTTGTCCAGCTCTTCGACGATGTGGTGCAGATAGCGGCTGCTGCGTTCGACCATCCGGCGCAGGTAGTCGGGATGATTCTGGTAATACTGCTGATGATGCAGGACCAGGGAATTGTTGAGGTTCGGCATCGCGAAACCACGCCGTATGCGCTGGAAAAGTTCTTCCGGCTCGACGGTCAGGTCGATCGTTTCGGGAAGCTGGACGGGAGCGTTTAGTTCGATGACCGGCAGAACGCCATCCTGACCGATTTTCAGCGTGGCGTCCCGGCTGTTGTTGTCCGGTGAATCCGGCTGAAGTGAAGAATTGTTGAAGCGGTTGAAGTGATCCTGACTGATGGCCTTGTCGGACATTGCTGCCGAAGAGCTGAAAGCAAGCGCAATAGCGAACGCGAGTCGTGGCGTCATCCGTCGTTCCTGTTCTGATTTTCCGGAAAACCAGTTCATCCCGAATCGTGCGGACGCCTGGTCGTGTCGTCAAATTGTAAGAATCTGTAACCAATTTGAGGTGCAAGCGAATGATTATAGAATAGATTTGCTAAATACAATGTTTCTTTGCCAACAAATTCACGGATCTTCTATAAGACACAGGATTTGTGCATCAAAAGGCACTGATAGGCAATTTGTTGCCCGCCGCTTGCGTTTGCTGTCGATGGATGTTGTCTTCCCTTGCTGCCGGTCATCGCGGGCGGCAGTGTCCGCCGTCCGTCCTGTGCCTTGTTGAGATCGAAAGCTGAGCCGGCGCTCAGCGCTTCTGGACAGTCGCGACAGCTGCCAGCAAAGCCGCGGCGCTGAGCACATGTGCGCTCGCCAACCGGAGAGGGAAGTCGCTGAGCAGCATGGCGATTCCCAGAGCGGCTGTGCCGGTGAGCAAGGAAACCATCACCACGCTGGCCAGACGACGATTGCCTGAACGCCAGAGCATCCAGACGCCGTGACCGAGCAGCAGCACGCTGAGCAGCGCGGCATATCGATGCAATAGATGCAGCGTCTTGCTGTCCGCGATCGAAGGGTGCCAGTCCGGTAAGGCAAACCATGCTGCCCCATCCCGGACGAACGGCCACCATTGTCCATCGCAGTCAGGAAAAGTGGTACAGGTGAGCGCCAACTGGCCGGCACCGATGGCGGCGCCGCAAAGCACCGTCAAGGTCAAGGTCAGCGTGCCGAAACGCAGTGTCGGCGGCGCTGGTGTGGTCGGCGTTCTTGGCGCCGCGTTGGCCGTGGCCAGGAAGATGCGCCAGGAAAAACTGACCAGCCCCAGGCCGCCGAGCAGGTTCAGAAAAACGATCGGCATCAGCCGCGCTTCTCCGCTCCAGATGCCGAGCACTGCCAGCGCCGCCAGCGACTGCAGCCGCGACGGGGCGAGGTAGAACGCTC
>CAYRXO010000032.1:13033-23750 GCA_964428215.1 uncultured Candidatus Accumulibacter sp.
CGAACCGCGCCCCCAGGTGCTTTTCCATCGCTCGCCAGTTGGCGGGCCGGGCGATGGCGGCCAGGGTCGGCGAACGTCGACATTGCCAGACGAGATAGATTACCAACAGCAGGGACAGGCTGGCTGCCAGGCGATGCACGATTCGTAGCGGCGTGAAATATGGCAAGTTGCTGGCCGCTAATCGACCGTAGCATGCCGGCCAGTCGGCACAGCCCAGGCCGGCTTCTTGAAGTCGCAAATAAGCGCTGACCGCGACAACCAGCAGCGACAGACCGGTCAGCAACAGCGCCACCCATCGCAGGTGGCGTACGACAGTCATCTGAGAAAGCCGTTGGTTGCTTGTGGCAGTCGCAGTTCATGGTTCAACCACAGCAAGAAGCCGAAGACGACCATCGCGCCTGCTTGATGCGCCGAGCCGAGTCCAACCGGCACGGCGTGCAGCAGTGCGCTGATACCCAGTGCGATCTGCAGCGCCACGGCGGCGAGTAGCCAGTTGGCGACAAAGCGGGTGCGCGGCAAAGAGCGCGATTTGCTGACTTGCCACCAGTACCAGGGGATCAGAAAGGCCAACAGCCAAGCGCCGAGACGATGATTGAATTGCACCAAAGCCATGTTGTTGAAGAAATTGAGGTACCAGGGATCGATGATCATCGCTTCCGGTGGCAGGAAATGGCCGTCCATCAACGGAAAGGTGTTATAGGCTTTCCCGGCACGGATGCCGGCGACCAGACCGCCGGTAATCACCATATAAGCGACGAGGAGCGACAATCCGAAGCCAATGCGCTGCAGTTTGCGCAAACGCATGTCGTGCGTCTCTCTGGCGCGTTCGGCGAGCAGGTCGAGCGCCAGCCAGAACATGGCGATGAAAATCAGGAAGGCCAGCACCAAGTGGGCCGTGAGTCGATAGTGACTGACACGCGGGTCGTCCACCAGCCCGCTCTTGACCATGAACCAGCCCATGGCGCCCTGCAGTCCGCCGAGCAGAAAAATGCCGAGTAATTTCGGCACCAACGGCGGCGCAATTTTTCCCCGCCACCAAAAATAGAGGAAAGGCAACAGGAAGACGACACCGATCAGCCGCCCGAGCAAACGATGCACGTACTCCCAGTAGAAAATTCCCTTGAACTCGTCGAGCGTCATCTGGTGATTGACCTGCTGGAATTCGGGGGTCGCCTTGTACAAGTCGAAAGTCTTTTCCCAGTGCGCCTGATCGAGTGGCGGAACGACACCGATAATCGGCTGCCATTCGACGATCGACAGTCCGGAGTGCGTCAGGCGGGTGATTCCGCCAACGACCAGGATGGCAAATACCATCGCGCTGCATACCAGCAGCCAATGCGCGATTTGGCGACGGGCGACTATATCCATGCGGGATTCTCGATTATCAGGAAAAGCAGGTAAAAACGGTCGGCGGGGTCCGTGCAAGTGCAAACGGAGGCATTTCACGGGAGCGTTCTCAACCCCCTCGAGAGACATTGAATTAACGATCCGCCACCGCTGAGAAAGGTTTCCAGAGCCATTCCTGCTCGTTCAAGCTTGGGACGTTCCAGTTGAAATGCGCGGCGCACATTATAGGGACTTTGCTGACCTTTCCGCATCCATATAGCCGTTATGAGTCGAAAGCGCAAAAGCCATCTGTAAAGAATGGCCATTGATTTTCAACGGCTTGAACGGTTTTTTCCGTTCTTGACATGCATCAAATCAATGCCTGGCCGGCTGCCGCTATCCTCTCTCCGCTTGTGCCTTCCGGCCAATCAAACGACATGGCTCGACCCGGCGCCATGTGCGCCAACTATCGATGGAGAAAACAATGGCCGACAACGATGACCTGCCATTCATGCAGAAGCTGCTCGACAACCATTTTCTGCTGCTGTTCCTTGGTGTTGCCTCGCCCGGGCTGCTGTACATCCTGTGGGGCATCATCGACATCATGAATACACCGCTGGCCCGATAAACCGCGCAGTCATTTATCTCAGGGAGATTCCGATATGAGTGCAATTCTGCCGCCGTCCAATCGGCTATGGTGGAAACAACCGATCGACAAGGTCGAATGGGCATGGATCGCCATCGCTTTCGTCTGGGGCATGGTGATGTTCGTCATGATGATTTATTGGCATATCTACGGTAAGCAGAACTTGTCGAACGAGACGTACAAAACGACGCCGGAGATGTTTGCCGCCAAGGCGGAAAAATTCATCGCCGAAAACACCATCCGTACCGAGACCGAGCAGAACATTCCGGTAGTCAAGGTGCCGGCAAGCGGAGAAGGCTATCTGATCGCGCGGTTATGGGCGTGGTACCCGATTCTCGAGCTCGAAAAGGGTAAGACCTACAAGATTCACCTGTCTTCGATGGATTACAACCATGGTTTTTCCTTGCAGCCGGTGAATATCAATATTCAGGTGATTCCCGGTTACGAGCATGTCGTCAAGATGACGCCGACCAAGGAAGGCACCTATGCCATCGTCTGCAACGAATACTGCGGCATCGGCCATCACTCGATGCTCGGCCGCATCTACGTGAAATAAGCGGGGGAGGACGATCAGATGGCAACGACTTACCGTACCTGCCCGGTTTCCGGGCTGCAGTTTGAAAACAACGCTGAGAAGCTGATGCGCTGGAACGCCGTTGCCGGCGTCCTGTGGATGCTTGTCGGCGGCATCACCGCATTGCTGGTCATCCTGACGCGCTGGCCGGCGATCAAATTATTGCCGGCGGAGCAGTTTTATCTGATCCTTACCGCGCATGGCATCGACATGCTGATCTTGTGGATTCTGTTCTTCGAGATTGCCGTGCTCTATTTCGCTTCGTCGACGCTATTGCGTTGTCGGCTGGCGGCGCCGAAAATCGCCTGGCTTGGATTCTGGCTGATGGCTGCCGGAGGGGTGATCACCAATGTCGCCATTTTCCAGGGCGAATCGAGCGTGATGTTCACCTCCTACGTGCCGATGCAGGCAGCGTGGCATTTCTACCTGGGGATCATTCTGGTCGCCGTCGGTGCCTTGATCGGCGTCGGCGTCTTTTTCGGCACGTTGGTCGTCGCTCGGCGCGACAAGACTTATAGCGGTTCGCTGCCACTGGTTTCCTTCGGCGCGCTGACCGCGGCGATCATCGCCACTTTTACCATTCTTTCCGGCGCCGGCATTCTCGTTCCGACCTTCCTGTGGTCGGTCGGCCTGATCAAGGAAATCGATCCGCAGTTGTACCGCATGGTGTGGTGGGGACTCGGCCATTCGTCGCAGCAGATCAACGTCGCCGCGCACGTTTCGGTGTGGTACCTGACCGCCGCGGTGATTTTCGGTGCCAAGCCCTTGTCGGAGAAGGTGTCCCGCTTCGCTTTCCTGCTCTACATCCTGTTTCTGCAATTGGCCAGTGCGCACCATCTGCTCTCCGACCCGGGCATGAGCGCCGAATGGAAGGTGCTCAACACCTCGTACTTCATGTATTTTGCCGTGATGGCGTCGATGATCCACGGCTTTACCGTGCCAGGGGCGATCGAAGCGGCGCAACGGCGCAAGGGTTATACCAACGGCCTGTTCGAGTGGCTGCGCAAGGCACCGTGGGGCAACCCGGTCTTTTCCGGAATGTTCATTTCGCTGGTCAGTTTCGGCTTCCTGGGCGGCATTTCCGGGGTCGTTCTCGGTACCGAGCAGATCAATATGCTGATGCACAACACCTTCTATGTGCCGGGCCACTTCCATACCACGGTGGTCACCGGGACGACGCTGGCGTTCATGTCCATCACTTATCTGCTGGTGCCGGTATTGTTCAGGCGCGAAATGATTCTGCCGAAACTGTGCCAAATTCAACCCTATCTTTTCGGCATCAGCATGTCGGTGCTTGGTCTGGTGATGATGGGTGCCGGTACGCTCGGCGTTTCCCGCCGTCACTGGGACATGGCTTTTTCCGGGGCTCCGTTCCAGTATGAGTGGCCCGGTGCCGCCTATCTGATGATGGGCCTGACCGGTGTCTTTGGCGTCATAGCGGTTATCGGCGGCGCGCTGTGGATCGTGCTGGTCGTCGGTTCGTTGCTCTTCGGCAAGAAACTCGACGGCGGCAAGGTGTCGAATCAACCGACGCCGATTCCCGATCAGACGCAAGCGGCGGCGGCCGTGGCGCACGGACACGATCACGTCGGCGTCCCCGGGACGGTGGTGCTGGCCTTGCTGCTCTTCGTCTGCTTCGTGCTGTACTACTTCGTGAACTGGAAGTATCTGTCCGAAGTCTGGCTGCTCAGCTGATCACGCAGGTCGCCCATGTCTACTCCACTTTCTGGCCAGCGTCGTGCCGGGGGGACTTTACCGGCGATCATGGGCATCTTCAAATTGCGCATCGGCGTGGTGATCACCTTTACGGCGCTGGCCGGATTGGCGATCACCCCCGGCGCTCGCCTCGACGCGCTGCAATTGTTGGTGCTGACCTTGTCGGTGCTGGTGTCTTCGGCCAGTGCCGGCGCTTTCAATCAGTATTACGAGTACGACAGCGATCGCCTGATGTCGCGCACGCGCGGGCGGCCTTTCGTCACCGGCGAAATCGTTCACCGGCCCATCTGGCTGCTGCTCATTGGTGTTTTGCTGCTCGTTTCCGTCGTTGCCGCCTGGCTGGCGCTCAATGCCTGGTCGGCGTTGTTCGTCTTCCTCGGCGCTTTTTTCTACGCCGTGGTGTACACCGTCTGGCTGAAACGGCGCACCTGGCTGAACATCGTCTTCGGTGGACTGGCCGGCAGTTGGGCCGTGCTGGCTGGTGCTGCCGCGGCCAACCCGCAGCTGGGCGCTGCGCCGCTGGCGCTGGCGCTGGTTCTGTTTTTATGGACGCCGCCGCATTTCTGGAGTCTGGCGATCGCCTTTCGTGACGATTACGCCACGGCAGGCGTGCCGATGCTGCCGTTGGTCGTTGGCGACCGGCGTGCCGCGCAAACCATCTTCGTCAGCACGCTGGCGCTGGTCGCCGCCAGCCTGCTGCCGCTGTGCTTCGGTCTGGGAGTGATCTACGCGCTGGGCGCGGTCGCCGGTGGCGGATTGTTTATCGTCAAGGCCTGGCGGCTGACGCGCGATCCACAGCGGCAGACGGCGATGGCGTGTTTTCATGCCTCGCTGGCGCAATTGTCGTTTCTGCTGTTGGCGGCGATCGTCGATAGCCAGGTGCTGTGATGACGTTCCAGTCGCTGGTCGGGCTTCGGCAACGCAGCGTGTTTCTTTGCAGACTGTTGTTGGCTTTGCTGGCTTGGCAATGTTTCGGCGCCGGTCCGCTGCATGCGGCCGGCGAGGCAGCCGACAGTCCCAAAATGACGGTTCGGGCGCAAGGTGCCGGTGGTGTGCTGACCTTGAGCACGCTCGACGAGAAAACCGCCTTTCAGTTGTCGCAAGCGGCGATCGGGCAGAGGGTCGGCGATTTCGTACTCCTCGACCGCGAAGGACGGCCGGTGCCGCTGTTGCGCTATCGCGGCAAGCCCTTGCTGGTCAACTTCATCTATACCGCTTGCTTCCAGGTCTGCCCGACGACGACGCGCAACTTGCAGAAAGCGGTACAGGACAACGTCGGCCTGATGGGCTCCGATCGTTTCAACGTCGTCAGCATCGGCTTCAACCAGCCTTTCGATTCACCTGCCGCCTTGAAGGACTTCGCCCGCCAGCACGGCGTCTATCTGCCCAACTGGGAATTTCTCAGTCCGTCAGCGGCGATCGTTCCTGATCTGACGCGCAACTTCGGGTTCAGTTTCGCGGCGACCACGGCCGGTTTCGATCATCTCAATCAGGTGACGCTGGTCGATGCCGAAGGACGCATCGTGCGTCAAATTTATGGCGAAAAATTCACCGCAGCCGACCTCGACGCGCCACTGAAAGCCTTGATCGCCGGCGCGGCGATTCCACCCGAAACCGCCACCTTGCAGGAAATCGTCGAGCGCGTGCGCATCCTGTGCTCGGTTTACGATCCGCTGACCGGCCGCTACCGCACCAATTATTCGCTTTATTTCCAGATCGCCGGCTTCGTCACTTTCGTCGGTTTCATGATTTATCTGTCGATCCACTTCTGGAAAAACCGGCGACGGCAACCGTCGGTGCATTGAGGCACGAACGACGGATCGTTCGTTTTGACTCCTGTCATGGTTGATGTCGGTCGAACGCCTTACCCTGCCGGCAGCGATTCCTTGGAGCCTGAAGTGAACTTTCCCGCTGCTGTCCAGCAACAGGCCAAGCGCCTGTTCATGCGCCTCGAAGAAGCGTGCGACCCGTTTTTCGGCGGCGCCGACAATCCGCTGCGTCACCTCGGTGCGTACGGGCTGTTTCTGCTCTGGCTGGTCGTCGGCAGCGGTCTCTATCTCTACATTGTGCTCGATACCGGCATCGAAGCCGTCTATCGCTCGATCGGCGAGCTTTCCACGCCGCCGTGGCAAATCGGCGGCGTCTTTCGCAGCCTGCACCGCTATGCCGCCGATGGCTTGATGCTGGTGATGTTGCTGCATCTCTTGCGCGAGGCGGCTTATGGCCGTTTTCAAGGATTTCGGCACTATTCCTGGCTCACTGGCGTGCCGTTGATCTGGCTGGCGTTCATCGCCGGCATCGGTGGCTACTGGCTGGTGTGGGACCAGTTGGCGCAAGTGTCGGCGATCGCCAGTACCGAATTGCTCGACTGGCTGCCGATGTTCAGCGGCGCGTCGGCACGCAATTTCCTGACGCCGGATTCGCTCTCCGACCGTTTTTTCACCGTGCTGATCTTCATCCATATCGGTGTTCCGCTGCTGTTGATTCTCGGCTTGTGGGCGCATGTGCAACGTATCGCGCATGTCGACTACCTGCCTTCATGGCGTGGCATGCTGGCGACGCTGGCAGCCTTGCTGCTCCTCTCGCTCGTGCAGCCGGCGCTCAGTCAGCCGCCGGCCGATCTGGCGATCGTTCCCGGGGCGATCGACTTCGACTGGCTGATCCTCTTCATCCATCCATTGAGTGATCGGATCGGTTCGCCGGCGCTGGTCTGGCTGTTGCTGTTTGCCGCTACGGCGCTGCTTTTCCTGTTGCCGCTGCTGCCAGCGCCGGTGGGTGTGCCGGTAGCCGTGGTCGATCCGGCCAATTGCACGGGCTGTGACCGCTGTCTGGCCGATTGTCCCTACGCCGCGATCAGCATGACTGCGCATCCGGCACGTCCCGGATTCCATCTGGCGGTGGTCGATGCCGATTTATGCGCCGCCTGCGGTTTGTGTGCCGGCTCTTGCCCATCGTCTACGCCCTTCCGGCGCCAGGAACCGCTGTGTACCGGCATCGACATGCCGCAATTGTCCGTCGACGCATTGCGCGTTCAGCTCGAAAGCGAACTGCTCCGCCTGCGCCAGGCGACGAGCGGATCGCGCGTCGTCGTTTTCAGTTGTCAACACGCGGCCGACGCGCAGACGCTGACTGCGGACGATACGGCGGTGATTCCTTTGCTCTGCATAGGTCAGTTGCCGCCGGCGTTCGTCGAATACGCTCTACGCAGCGGTGCCGATGGCGTGCTGCTCGGCGCCTGTCGCGATGGCGGCTGCGAATTCCGCCTCGGCGAACGCTGGCTGGCCGAACGCCTGACCGGCGAACGCCCGCCCAGCCTGCGCAGTCGCGTTCCCGCTACGCGCTGGCGAACGGTTTCTGCCGGTGTACATGATCAGAGCCGGCTCATCAGCGCTCTAGCCGATTTCAGGCGCCGTCTTGCGACGCTCGACCCGCCCGGCGATCGGTTGCCGCCTTATTCCCGGAAAGTTGTCCATCATGTTTAAACCCGTTGCCCTCGTTGGCCAAATCGTTCTGTACGGTGCTTTTGCCGCCTTCATCGGTTATTTCGCCACTTCGCCCAAATATCGGCAGATTGCCGACGATGTCGCGCTGATCAAGCTGTCGATCAGCCATCTCGGCGATCGCGAGTGCCGCAAACGCACTCCGGAAGAACTGGCCAAGCTGCCGCCGAACATGCGCGCGCCGCTCGATTGTCCGCGCGAGCGCTCGGACATCAAACTCGAGGTCGATCTCGACGGCCAGTTACTGTTCAGTACCGTGATGCATCCCACCGGGCTGTACAAGGACGGCGTATCGACCGTTTATCGGCGTTTCGAGGTGCCCGCCGGCAAACACCATCTGGCGGTGCGCATGAACGACAAGATCGTCAATCCCGGTTTCAATTTCAGCAAAGCCGACGAAGTCGAACTCAAGCCGGCGCAGGTACTGGTCATCGATTTCAACCCCGATCGCGGCGGTCTGTTCTTCAAATGAACATGCTGCAAGCTTTGTCGCCTTTGCCCGACGTCGTCATCTCCTGAGCCGAATCGATCATGGTAAAAATTCTGCAACGTCTTTTGCGCTGGCTGTTCATGCGCATCGAAAACCTGTTCAACGTCGCTTTCGGCGAACAGCTGAATCCGTTCTACCACCTGGGAACGATCAGTTTCTGGCAGTTCTGGCTGTTGCTCGGTAGCGGCTTGTACCTGTACATCTTTGCCGATACCGGCATCCACCACGCTTTCGAATCGGTCGAAAAGATCACGCATGAACAGTGGTGGGCCGGCGGCATCCTGCGCAGCGTGCATCGCTACGCCACCGACGGCATGATTCTGACCATGCTGCTGCACATGCTGCGCCATTTCGCCTATGACCGTTATCGCGGTTTCCGCTCGTTTTCCTGGCTCACCGGCGTCGCGCTGCTCTGGCTGGTCTATATCGCCGGCGTCAACGGCTTCATGCTTGTCTGGGACAAGCTGGCCCAATTCGTCGTCATCGCCGTCGCCGAATGGTTCGACGTGTTGCCGCTGTTCAACGGCACGCTGATCCGCAATTTCATCTACCTCGAAAACGTCAGCAGCCGCTTGTTCACGCTGCTTGCCTTCGTGCACATCGGCGCGCCGCTGATCGTGTTGATCATCATGTGGGTGCATGTGCAGCGTGTACCACGGGCGCACATCAACCCGCCGAAAGCGATCGCCATCGCCGTATCGTTGATGTACCTGCTGCTGTCGCTGAGCAAGCCGATCGTCAGTCAGGGCGGCGAAGCGGACATGGCATTGGTGCCGACCGGCATCGCTTTCGACTGGTTCGAATTGCCGGTGCTGGCGCTGGTTTACGTCGTCGAGCCGCTGAAATTGTGGTTCTGGGTGCTCGGGCTGACCGCCGTGCTGTTTCTGGTGCCCTGGTTGCCGCCGAAACGGCGCGGTGCCATGCCGGCGCAGCAGAACATCACCTTCCATCCCGACCGGCAGACGGTGAGCGCTCGCTTTGGCGAAACCCTGCTCGACGCTGGTTTGCGGCAGAACATCGATCTGCCGTATGAATGTCGCAACGGTGGTTGCGGCGTCTGCAAATGCAGCGTTCTGCAAGGCCGTGTCGATCCGGGGCTGTATCAGCCCAGTGCTTTGTCGAACGAAGAACTGGCACTCGGCAAGGTGTTGCTCTGTTGCGCCACAGCGCTCGAAGACGTCGAGATCGAATACCGTGCCGCTCCGACAACGTCGTCGATCCGCACGTTTACCGCCCGAGTGACGCACATGCAGCGGCTGACCGACGACGTGATGCAGTTGCGGCTCGAATTGCCGGCTGGCGAGCAAATTGCCTTCAAGGCTGGGCAATACCTGAACGTCATTCTGGAAGACGGTCAGCGACGCGCCTTTTCATTCGCCAATCCACCGCATGAACCGGATGCCATCGAGCTGCAGATTCGTCTGCTGCCGGGCGGCCGGTTCACCAGTCACGTTTTCGAACAGATGCAGGTCGGCGACGAACTGCAGTGCGAAGGTCCACTCGGCGACTTCGTCCTGCGTGAATCCGCCCGTCCGATCGTCTTCGTCGCCGGCGCCACCGGCTTCGCGCCGGTGAAGAGCATGGTCGAGGATGCCTTCCATCGCGGACTGCAACGGGAAATCCACCTCTATTGGGGCGTGCGCCGTCTGAAAGACCTCTATCTGCCCGAACTGCCCACCCGCTGGGCGCGTGAACACGCCAATTTCCATTTCATTCCGGTGCTTTCCGAGCCGGCAGCCGAAGACGGCTGGCAAGGCCGTACCGGACTGGTGCATGAAGCGATTCTTGAGGATTTCCCAGAACTGAAGCAGCACGAGATCTATGCCTGCGGCTCGGTGCGCATGGTCGAAGCGATTTTCCCCTTCCTCAAGAAACAGGGAGCGGAAGACGGCGCCTGTTTCTCGGACGCCTTCAGCGTCTCGGCGCGCTCGATGGCTTTCCAGCCGCGGCAGGGATGAGCAGTGGATCTCGTCGTTCGCGACGATTTCTGCGCAAGCACTCAGCCGTAGAGATGGCAGCACACACGATGCGTTGCCGACAAGGTCGTAGCCGCCGGGTATTGCTGCCGGCAAAGCGGCGTGGCTTGCGGGCAGCGCGGGTGGAAATGGCAGCCGTCCGGCGGATTGGCCGGCGAGGGCGTTTCGCCGGGCAGGCGGATTAGTTCGGCTGACTGTTCGAGACGCGGGTGGGGTACCGCCGAAAGCAGCGCGCGTGTATAGGGATGCCGTGCCGCGCGCAGGATGTCGTCCACCGAGCCGGATTCGACGATGCGGCCGAGATACATCACCGCCACGTCGTGCGCCAGATGGTCGACGACGGCGAAGTTGTGGGTGATGAACAGATAAGCGACGTCGAGTTCGGTTTGCAGTTTGGCGAGCAGATTGAGGATTTGCGCCTGCACCGAGACGTCGAGCGCCGACGTCGGTTCGTCGCAGATCAGCAGTTCCGGCTGCACGGCGAGGGCG
>CAYRXO010000033.1:0-23071 GCA_964428215.1 uncultured Candidatus Accumulibacter sp.
GTCGGCAATCACAGCCAAATTCTCGCAGCACTTGAATTGTTCTGCGTTTCCTTAGCGGCTTCTGCCGCCAAGCGATTGACTTAGCGACATCATTCGGACAGCGGTGTTCCATCCCGCCGAGCCGGCGCTTCGCATGCCGCCCTCAACATTTGCCAGACCATTTGCCAGACCGACCGATGAAGACCAGCGAACACCCCGCTCAGTCTGCCGCCCAACTCGCCGCCAGCGTCATCGACGAGTCGCTCGCGCTGGTGCGCCGGCTGGCCGACAGCAACTACTGCCAGTTCGAGGAATTGAAGCACGCCGCGCAGCAGCTCGTCGCCCGCCAGGATGAAATCCAGGAGCGTTTCGCCAGCGAACGCGGCCAGTCGCGCGAGCGGGCGCGCTCGGTCGACGCCTGGATCGTCGATATTTTCAGCGCCACCGAGCGGGCGATCCCGCGTGAAACGCTGCTCGACGAATTCATCAGCCGCTATCGCCGCGAACGGCGGGTGACGGACAGCGAACGGCACGCCGGCCCGTGGCTGTTCGTCTTCGCCAGCGAACACGCGCAGGGCCGACGGGTGGCCATCCATCCGCACGCCAGCGCCGGCGTGCATCCGCTCGCCTTCGCGCGGCTGTGCGCCGAGCACCTGCCGCAAGCGGCCGACGACCCGTTTCTCGGGCCGCTCTTTGGCGAAGAGCACGACATCGAAGGCTGGCACGCCGCCTGGTTCGGCGGTTCGCCGCTCTTCGACCGCCTGCTCGACGCCCGCCGGCGCTTCGCCGGCGAAGCCGACTACTGGGTCAACGGCGTGCGGCTGCCCGGCGACGGCCGCGACGAAACGCTGGCCGTCTTCCTGCTGCACGCCAACGCCGGCGACCTCATGCACCCGGAGCCGCCGCCGAGCATGCGCCAGGACCAGCGTCTGCTGCTGGTGCTGCTCATCGCCTGGCGCGCGCTCGAGCACCAGCTCAAATCGCTGGCGCGCATCAGCGAAGCCAACCGCCGTGATCTGATCCAGTTGATCGCCCCCGGCCTGCTGCACCACGAAATCGGCGCGCTGATGAAAACGCTCGACGCGCAGAGCAGCGAGCAGGCCCAACTGCTCGCCGATCTCGTGGCGCGCGTGCAGGCGCCGCCGGGCAGCGCCCTGCAACTTGCCGGCGACTACGCGCACACGATTACCGGCCTCGCCGCCCGCCTGCACGCCATCACCGACGCCTTCAACCATCTCGACAAACGCGGACAAGTCGAAAGCACCGATCTCGGGCGCATTTTTTCCGAACTGCGCCTGCTGCTCACCCACCGTCTCGGCGCCGTCGGCGTCGATCTGGCGGTCGACGACGCCGTCTTTGCCGCCACCCGCCTGCGTACCGACGTGGTGCTCTTCGAACAGGCGCTGCTCAACCTGCTCAACAACGCGCTCGACGAGAGCGGCACGCCGTCGCCGCGGCGCATCCGCGCCTACCTCGAAAAAAGCGACGCCGGCCAACTGACGCTGGCGCTGGTCAACAACGGCCCGCCGATCCCCGTTCATCTGGACAAGGAGATTTTCCGGCGCGGCTTCACCACGCGCGAACACGGCCACGGCCAGGGATTGTATCTGGCGCGGCTGGTCGCCCATTACCTCGGCGGCGAACTGCATCTGATCGAAACGCAGGCGCTGCCTGCCGGCTTCCACGCCGGTTTCCGCTTGCGCGTGAACGACGATTTTTCTGCCCGTGAAGGATTACACCGTGCCAACGACTAAACGACCCGCCACAGGCCGGAGCGACCAGCGGCCGTCCGGTGACGACGCCTATCTGCAGGCACTGTCCACGGCTCAGCCGCCACCGCCACCGGAATTGACCGTTCCTGACGACCCGCGGGCGCGACCGCGCATCGTCATCGCCGACGACGATGCACAGGTCGTCCAGGCGTTGCAGAACAGCGCGCGGGCTTGCGCGCCGGCACTCGACATCCGCTTCTGGCAGGCGGGTGAGGGTAATCAGGATGACACGCTGATCGATTATCTGCAGCGGCAGATCGGGGACGGCTGGCAACCCGACGTGCTGGTGCTCGACATCAACCTCGCGCACGGCGGCACGAGCAGCATCGACTATCTCGGCGCACTGCGGCAAACGTCGGGACTGGCGGCGCTGGCGGTGGTGCTGGCCACCGTGCAGAGGAGAGCCGACCTCGACGCCGGCCGGCTGCCCGGTGGGGTAGAGAACGTCACTCAGATGAACCCGCGCGACTGGCTGGAAAAGGTCAAACCCTACGAACCCGAGGCCATCCTTTACGGCAAGGCCGGCAGCATCGATTTTCTGATCCGGGTCGGCGAGTCGGCGTCGACCTGGCGGCAGATGGCGCGCCGGCGCGCCTGGCAGGGACTCCTCGACCGCATCGCCGAACAACTCGACGGCCAACCAGAGTTGAAAAGTGTCGGCCAGACGATCGTCGATTATGCGCGCAACGAACTGGCGATCGACTACGCCTTCGTATATTGGCGAACCTATAACGCATATCTCGAACCGATCGCCTGCGCACCGCTGGGACAAATTTCGCCAGACGACAAGGTGCGCGTCGCCGAGGTGCCGTTGCTCGAAAAGCTGCTCGATCGGCAACCGGTCGTGCTGCCGGCAGCGCAGGTAGACAAACAATTACTCGGCCCCCGTTACGCGGCAAGAGCCGGACATCATTGCCTCGGCGTCGGCGCCAAATTGGAAGAGCGGATGGTCGGCTTCATCACGCTGTTCCGCCGAGCGGAGCGGCCGGTATTCGATCAGGAGGTCGATGGCAAACCGCTCGCCATCCTCGCCCGGTTGCTGGCGGCGGCGCTCGGCCGCGTTGGCGCGATCGACCGTTTGCGTGACCGTCAGCAAGAATTGCTCGACTTTGCGCATCAGGTGGCAAAAGCCAAAAATCAGCAGGAGATTTGTCAGCAGCTGGCTGAATTTTTGCACAAAGATGTCCATGGCGCGGATAACAACAACTCCAAGGTGACCGTACGCCTGATCGATTTTGGTAGCGGCCTGTTGAAACGCCAGGTGTGTGTCGGCCTTTGTAGTCAAGACCCAGAAATTTCTATTTTTTCTGAGCGATCCATCTACGCCTGGACCGTGCGCCACAACCAAAGCCGTCTGCTCGATGACATTGCTCAATGTAAAGAATTTCTATGCACTCATTCAGCGATGAAAACCGAACTGTGCGTACCGCTGGCGATCGGCAAGCACGCCATCGGCGCGGTCAATCTCGAACACAGCCGGAGTGGCAAGTATAAGGATCACGATCAGCCTTTCGTCGAGTCGGCCGCCGCGCTGGCCGCGCAGGCGCTGGCCAATTTCAAGAACGGTGAATTCACCGAAGCGCTGCTCGCCTACGTCGAGCAATACGCCCAAATGCCCGCCGCCAAAGCGGAAGAAACCTTGCGCGACCGATTGCATCAGTTCTGCGGCTACAGCGTGCTGATCACCATGAGACCGACTCAGCCGGCCGATCCGACACAACCCTGGCGGCAAGAGGGCGCACTCGATCTGCGCCTGCAGGATGGCGACAAAACGGCGATCGAAACCGACATCGCCGCTTCGGCGGCTGGCCCGGCGCAATGGAAAACCACCTGGCTGGGCAGACTGGTTGCCAAACAGGATTGGCAAAATAACAGCGCCAATTTTACCGATGACAAGAACAACTTCCGCGCGATAAAAATTCATCGACAATTCCAGCAACAAGCCGAGGCCGTGCTGTGGATCAGGCGTCGGAATAAACCGTCGCACCGCGCCTTGCTCTTGTTCTGGGGATTGCCCCCTCCTCTTGGCGCGCAAGACCTTCAGGCGTTGGAACACTTCGCCCGCCTGTTCTCGGCGCTCGAAGAGCGTGAGGACCGTCTCCGCAGCCTGGTCGAACAAAACCTCATCGGCGAACAGGCGGGGGCGATCGGTCATGTGATGCAGCATTTCCGTCACCGGCTGACCAATCAGACCGGCGACATCAACGGCACTGTCGACAATCTGCAGGCGGCCCTGGCACGCGGGGAGACTGAAACCGCCCAGCAACTGGTCACGCATTTACAGCAGGCGACGCAAAAGCTGGCCACCTCGTTCAGCAAGGCGCAAGGCTATGTCAAGAAGGTCGACGCCGTCGCCTGTGCGATCGACGAACTGATCGACGGCGCGTGCACAGATTTGTCGGCACGTTTGCAGGGCATCACCGTCGAGCGGGCTTTGCCGGCCGCGCTGAGCGCCTGGACCGACCCGGCGATCGCCCAAATGATCGTCTATTCGCTACTCGAAAATGCCGCCGACGCGCTCGAGGGCCGTGCCGAACCACGAATCATCTTCTCCGCCGCGGCGCGCGACGAACAGACCGTGCGGCTGCGTATCGAGGACAACGGACACGGCGTGGCGGCGGAGAACGTAGCCCAGCTTTTCCAGTTCGGCTTTACCACCAAAAGTGGCGGTCTGGGTTCGGCGCTGGCTTTCGCCAGAGTGCGCGCGCGGCTGCTCGGCGGCGATTTACGCTACGCCGACCGGCAGCCGGCAGCCGGCGCGACATTTGAATTGTCACTGCCGTGCAGTGAAACGGCTTTCCAGGCGGCGCAGACGGCCGCCGTCACCGCAGGAGAGCGCTAATGACACCGCACGCCGTAGCGAAGAAAGCCTTTCGCGTCTTGATCGTCGAGGATGAGCAGGGCTGGGTGTCGAACATGCAGATGGCCCTGAACTATGCCGCCGACGACCGCCAGTTGGCCCGGCCGGAGTGTGAATCGGCGACTGACGCGGCCACTGCGCGCCGCCTGCTAGCGCTCGAGCACTTCGATCTGGTTTCCTTGGACATGCGCTTGCCGGAAAGCGGGGGATCATTGCTGAACGTGCTCGCCGGCATCCGCCTTGCCCGCGCAAGTCTTTTTTATAGCACGGCCAAAACGATAATTTTCTCGGCTACGCTGGTGCAGGAAAGCGCTGCCGGCATCTCGGCGGAGGGCGCGGAAGTGCTTCAGGAAGTACCACAAATCGATAAATACGCCAAATCATCCGGCGCGCCGCCCGTATCGATGGCGCGCTTCGAAACGCTCAGTCAACGCCAGTGGGCCGAGCGGGTGCTCGATTATCTCCATTACGATGGCCTGTATTTGCTGTCAGCCGACGGCAAGCGAAAACTGGAAACAGCCCTCGGCGCCTGGCTGAGCGGTGCCGTGCGCTCGCTGCCGCCCTTGCTGGCGCGTCACGCGCAGGCGTTGCAGAACCATTGGCCCGAGCCCGGGTGCAGGGTCGATGCGCGGGCGGTGGATGCGGCGCTGAAGTTCATCGAGTCGGCCTTGCGTCTGGCGGTGGCGCAGACCGCCGTTCTGCTCGGCGACCGCCGGCAACTGCCAGCGGAGACGACACAGGATGAACTGCCAGCGGATACGACACAGGATGCCGCCATCCAGTGTCTGCGCAAGCTGATCAAGGATCTTGTCAAGGATCCTGCGCTCGCCACCGGCAGCTGGCGCACGTATCTCGACGACGCGGCGATCGAAGCCTTCGACGAGGCGCGCCGGTTGCGCAACACGGCGCGGCACAGCTTGCGCGGCAACCAGACGAGCGGCGAGTGGCAGGCGCTGCTGCCCTGCCTGCGGCGGGTGATGGACATGGCCACCTATTGGACCAAACACCCGCTATGCACCGACCTGCGCTACGGGCTGGACGGCTGGCGCGGCGAACTGCTGGCCGGCACCGCCTCGCCGCGCCGCCTGGAGAACCTGCCGGGGCGCGATTTTCCGGGCGAGGCGGTGCGCGGTTTCTGGCAGACGGCGATTCGCCGCGACGACGACACGCCGGCCGGCTGGCACGCCGAGGCGGTGTGCTGGGACGCCTGGCTGGCCGGCGACAGCCGGCGGGAGGGCGCGCTGTGGCTGAAAGCCTGGCGCAGCCCGACAGGGCGTACGCTGGCCATCGATCTCGACAGCGGCGACAGTGGCCCGTTTCCGGGTTCTTGACGGGTCTGAAGCCGATGGCGGCGTCATCGTTCCGGCCGCTCGACGACCAGCCGCTCGACGAAGACAGCGCCCGCGTGTTTGAAGCCGATTACCGGCTGCAGCCGCTGCGCGGACAGTTGTTGCGCCTGCTGCGGCCGAGTTATGCGGGAGAAACGGCCGCCGACGGCGCCGCGCCGCGTATCGGTCTCTTCGGCGGCCTGGGGCAGGGCAAGACCTCGCTGGTCGACCTGTGTCTCGCCGACCTGGAAAAAGCTGACCGGGAGTTTCCCTACCGGGGTTTTTTGCGACGTGGCAGGTGGGGATTGCTCTGGCGCGATTTCTGCTTCGGGCCGCGGGTAGCGCGTTTCAACGTCAGCGATTTCAAAGCTGACGACCTGGAGTGGCGGTTTTTCACCACTGTGTTGTGGCACCGGGTACTTGGCAGGCTGGCATTAGGGGTGCTGCCGCTTTTTGTCCTGTTGATATTTTTGATTTCCCAACTGACGGTCATCAGCGCATGGTGGGAACTGAGGGGCTGCGTCCAATCCGGATGGTTTATTTGTAGCCATTGGGGCTATGGCGTCACATTGGTTTTGCTCAGTTCGCCTTGGTTGGTGAAAATCATTGCCGGCTTTACTCCTCTGTTTAAAACCGGCAAGACACTTCACGAATTCGATCCCGGCAAAGGGCTTTACCTAGCCGCACGTGATCGTCTGATTCATCTTTTGGCCAGATGGACCGGCACGCTGCCGCGCATCGTGATCATCGACGACCTTGACCGGGCGCGCGTCGAGCAGCAGCGCGCCTTTCTGCGCGCCCTGCTGCGCTATGCACGGCAAATGGGTTTTGCCCTGCTGGTCTGCATGGACGAGCGCGAACTGCTCGCCGCGCCCGCCGACCCCGAATCGCCGGAAGAACTGCTGCGCAAGGTGATCCAGTTCGAACTGCGCCTGCCGGAGCGCGGCGCGGAAGACGTGCTCTGGCTGGCCCGCTCCTGTTGCCGGCAACTGGCCGGGCAGAACGACGACCCCTGGCCGGGGCTGCTCGACGACCCGCGCTGGCTGGCCAATCTGCTGCGCTGCCTGCTGCTGCTCGGGCCGCCGGCCGATTGCAGCCCGCGGCAGGTGAAGCGGCTGCTCAACGACCTGCTGCTGCGCGCCGAGCAATTGCAATTGCGCACTGCCGACGATTGTTGTGCGCTGCTGCGCCTCGAGTGTCTGTACCGGCTGTCGCCCGAGCTGCGCCGGCAGGGCGAACGCTTGCTGCCGGCGCTGGAGAGCAACCGGCGCAGCGACTTCGCGCGCGTCCTGCGCGACGCCGGTATCGCCGCAACGCAACAGGAAGCGCTCGGCCGCTTCTTCGCACGCACGCGCATGCTGCAGCCGGCGGTCAAGGATGGCTGGTTCCGTTTGCTCGGCGGTCTGCCGGCGCCCGCGGGCGATGAAGCCGCGGCGGTGCCTGATGATGTCCGCCTGCCTGACAGCGCTTTCGGTGCCCGCGGTCACGAGCTGCTGCGCCTCTATCTGGGCAACCTGACGTACCTGGCGCAAGGTTACGCGGCAACGCTGGATTTGCAGGCGGATGCCGAATTCCCGCAGGACGGGAGCTCGGCGCGGCCGGCTTCGCCCGCCACCGGCGAAGCGCAGGCGCAAGCTATCTGGAAATTTCCGCTGCCCGGCGGCAGTGACGAGAAATTCAGCCCGGCAGAGTTGGGCGAGTTTCTTTGCCAGCTGCTGTCGTTTTTCTGGCCGCTGCTGATCGCCGCGCTGACGCCGGCCGATGCGCGGCAACGCGCGCCTTTACCGCGCCGCGGCGGCCTGGCTACACGGGCAGCAGGAGCGCGCGCAGTCGCTGCCGCACCCGGCGCAGCAAAAGCGGCTTCGAACCGTCATCGATTGGCTGGAGATCCTCTATCAGCGCGAACAGCTGGCCGACGCGGAAGTCTGGCAGCTGACGCCGCTGGACGCGCGCCGCCGGACGATGGCCGCTTGCGGGCGGGGCGAAAACCCCCTGGCGCTGTTGATGCTGATCGAATTGCTGCCCGATGACGCGGCCGCTGTCCTGCCGGCCCTGGCCGAGTCGAAGGCTTTCGACGCGCGCAAGGTGGCGCACTGGCTGGCCGGCCTGCCGGGCGGCCAACTGTTCGACGCCGCCATTCAGCCGACGGGCGCACCTTCCCGACCCGCCTCGCCACGTCCCGGCCCGGAAACCTGGCGCCGCATCTGCCCGCCGCCCGCCCTGAGCGACGAGGGCGACAATCTGTTCACCGAGTTGTCGGTCGTCGCCCGGCACGGACCGACCTTGAGTGGCGATCTGCACCTGCCGGATACCTATCTCGCCCTCTGGCAGTGCGGCTTTGCCGATCGCCTGTCGCTGGCCGAGTGTTTGCGTTTGCTGGCGCAGGTGGCCGAGCGCGACGATCCGGCGCGCTGGTCGTTGCCGGCGCTGGAAGGCTGGCTGCGACCGCCTCCCGCCCAGGCCCGTCTGCCCTTGTCCGGCGCCAGCCTGCCGCTCGCGCTGCAGGCGTTGCACGTGGCGGGAAGCTTGCAATGGCCGCGCGACGATTTGTCGCCGCCGCTGCAGATGACGGCGCTGGCGGTGGCGGTAGTGCTTGGCTGGCGCTTGCCGCAAGGTTTGCCAGCGGCGTTCGACCCCGTGCCGCCGAAGCTGCTCTACCGTCTGCTGGAGTTGCTGTTCGAATTCGAGTATCGGCCGTCGGCCGACTGCGGGCGGCATTGGTTGCGAGTGAGCGAGACAGCGTTCGCCGCCGGACTGCTCACCCGCGTGCAGGGGTTCGCCGGTCTCACCGAGAAAACACAGCGCCGCTGGCAGCAGATCAGTCGCCACGTGCTCGGGCGGCAGGCCGACGCGCTGTTCGCGGCGATTCCCTGGCCGCCGCGGCTGGCGGCTGGCGGGGAGTTGAGCCGCGCAGTCGATGCCGGGCGGCTGTGTGATCGTCCTGGGAAGGATTATCTCGTCGCCTTGTCGAGTGTGGCGGCGATCGGTGGCGATTATGTTGCGACGGCGGTCGATGAACTGATCGCGCTCGCCGCGCAGGCAAAGGAATGCCGGCAGCGCAACCGGATGCTGTTTGACGCCGGGCGATTGGCGCAGGGCCAGTGGGACGAATCGGCGCTGCCGGATTTGTTCGATCCGCAGATTTTCCGCGAAGCCGCTGCCGGTGTGGCTTCTCCCGCCTTGCGCGCGGCGTTGACGCAGGCGGCGCAATCGACCTGGCCGACTTTCGCCGGCTTTCAGGAGCACCAGCAGAACTGGCTGTTCGCTCCACAAGAGAGCGAGGCCGCCGCCGCGGACTGGTTCCGTTTTTATCGCGCCTATTTCGTGCGCGGTATCGAAACGATGACGGACGCCGACGCCGAAATCGAGATCGCCCGCCGCGCCGGTCGCGCCGCCAACGCGGCGAGCGCGGCAGAAGACGGCTGGTTGCAGACGGTCGTCGCCTGCGATGACTTGTCGCGCTGGCAGGACCAGGTCTGGGATGACGCGCAGGCGGTGTTCGCGCTGTGGCACGCTCAGTCCGCCGCGTCGGCGGATGCCTCGCCGGAAATTTGAGGAACGACGCGCGCCGCGCGCGGCATGCCGGTCTCTTGGGGCGCTTCGGCCCGGAAACGGCTGCCGTCAGCCGGCGGGCCGGGGCGGCGGCCGAGCATCAGGCCGCCGGCGTATCGACGCGCTCAGCTGAGAATCAGGTTGTCGCGATGGATCAGTTCCGGTTCGTCGATGTAGCCGAGGATGGCTTCGATTTCCTGGCTGGCCTTGCGGGCGATGCGCCGGGCGTCGCCGCTGCCGTAGTTGGCCAGTCCGCGGGCGATTTCCCGGCCGTTGCTGCCGATACAGGCGACGACCGCACCGCGTTCGAAATCACCCTGCACCGCCTGCACGCCGATCGGCAGCAGGCTGCGGCCGGCGTGCAGCGCTTCGACGGCGCCGGCGTCGAGCAGCAGACGGCCGCCGAGTTGCAGATGGTCGGCCAGCCATTGTTTGCGCGCGGTGAGCGGTGGCGTTTCGGAAACCAGCAGGGTGCCGAGCGCTTCGCCGTCGGCGAGACGGAGGATGACGTCCTTTTCCCGTCCGCTGGCGATGACCGTATGCGCGCCGCTGCGGGCGGCGCGTTTGGCGGCGACGACCTTGGTGATCATGCCGCCTTTGCTCAGTGGTGAGGCGGCGCCGCCGGCCATCGCTTCGAGTTCGGGCGCCCCGGCGCGCGCTTTGCGGATCAGCGTCGCCGACGCGTCGCGGCGCGGGTCGGCGGTGTAGAGACCCGGCTGGTCGGTGAGGATGACCAGCGCGTCGGCTTCGACGAGATTGGCGACCAGCGCGCCGAGCGTATCGTTGTCGCCGAACTTGATTTCGTCGGTGACGACGGTGTCGTTTTCATTGATGATCGGCACGACGCCATATTGCAACAGCGTGGTCAACGTCGAACGCGCGTTCAGATAGCGCTTGCGGTCGGCGAGATCGTCGTGCGTGAGCAGGATTTGCGCGCTGTGCAGCTGGTAGCGGGCAAAGGCGCTTTCATAGACCTGCGCCAGGCCCATCTGGCCGACGGCGGCGGCGGCCTGCAGTGCGTGCACCGCCTGCGGCCGCTTCTGCCAGCCGAGCCGCTGCATGCCGCAGGCGATGGCGCCCGACGAGACGAGGATCACCTGCCGCTCGCGGCGGTGCAGTTCGGCGATCTGCCGCGCCCATTCGCCGATCGCCGCCAGATCGAGTCCGGCGCCGTTGTTGGTCACCAGCGCCGAGCCGACCTTGATCACCAGTCGGCGGGCTTCGGCGAGACGGGTGGACAGCATGTTCATTCTCCTGGCGGTTCGGCAAAATGATCGTCTGCCGGCGGCATCGTTTTCTGTTCTTCGGGCGGGCTGGCCGGCATGTCGTTCAGCGCCGCCTGCAGTCGGTCGGTCAATTGCCGGCAGCCCTGCCCGTTGATCGCGCTGATGCAAAAACAGTTTTCGCCTTCGCGATAGACGCCGCTGGCGCCGATGAACGCGGCGATGCGCGTCTCGCGCTCGGCCTCCGGAATCAGCTCGACCTTGTTGAGCACCAGCCAGCGCGGCTTCTGCGCCAGCCCGGGATCGTATTTTTCCAGTTCGGCGACGACGCTCGCCGCATCGCGCCGCGGATCGGCGTCCGGATCGAGCGGCGCCAGATCGACGATGTGCAGCAGCAGGCGGGTGCGCGCCAGATGTTTGAGGAAGCGGATGCCGAGTCCGGCGCCTTCGGCGGCGCCGTCGATCAGCCCCGGGATGTCGGCGATGACGAAGCTGTGTTCGGCATCGCTGCGCACGACGCCGAGATGCGGCTGCAGCGTGGTGAAGGGATAGTCGCCGACTTTCGGCCGCGCAGCCGAAACGGCGCGCAGAAAGGTGCTCTTGCCGGCATTCGGCAGACCGAGCAGGCCGACATCGGCCAGCACGCGCAGTTCCAGACGCAATTCGCGCTGTTCGCCGGCTTCGCCACGGGTGCATTGGCGCGGCGTGCGGTTGACGCTCGATTTGAAGTGGATGTTGCCGAGACCGCCGCGGCCGCCTTTGGCGAGCAGCGCGCGCTGGCCGTCGACGGCGAGATCGGCGAGGGTTTCGTTGCTTTGCGCGTCGACGATCAGCGTGCCGACCGGAACGCGCAAGTTCAGGTCGTCGCCGCATTTGCCGTAGCAGTCGCTCGAGCGGCCGTTTTCGCCGCGCTGCGCGCGATGCCGGCGGGCGTAGCGGTATTCGATCAGCGTGTTGACGTTGCGGTCGGCAACGAAGTAGACGCTGCCGCCATGGCCACCGTCGCCGCCGTCCGGACCGCCGCGCGGCTCGTATTTGTCGCGCCGGAACGAAGCGATGCCGTTGCCGCCGTCGCCGGCAGCAATCAGGATGCGCGCTTCATCGATAAAGCTCATCGGTCGCTTTCTTTTTCAACAGGATTTCGTCTGGCGAAAAACAAAGCCCTACCGGCAAAGATAGGGCTTGTTGGCAAGGTGGGCTCGCGCCGCAGCGGAGCCGGATCGATGCGTCGTGTGTGTCGCTCAGGCCGCTACCGGAACGATGCTGACCGTACGACGACGCAGGACGCCCTTGATCGAGAATTCGACATGCCCGTCGACCAGCGCGAACAAGGTGTGGTCCTTGCCGAGGCCCATGTTTTCGCCCGGATGATAGGCTGTGCCGCGCTGACGGACGATGATGTTGCCGGCGCGCACCAGTTCGCCGCCATAACGCTTGACGCCCAGCCGTTTGGCTTCCGAATCGCGGCCGTTGCGTACGCTGCCGCCTGCCTTTTTGTGTGCCATGAGTCAGATTCCTTTCAAATCAGGCTGAAACGACAGGCGTTGCGCCACCGCTGATGGCATCGATCCTGATTTCAGTGTAATTCTGCCGATGCCCCTGATGCCGCTGGTAATGCTTGCGCCGGCGCATCTTGAAGATGCGGATCTTGTCGTGACGGCCTTGTGAAAGCACGGTGGCCGTGACCGTGGCGCCGGTGACGAGCGGCGTACCGATGTTCACGGTATCGCCTTCGCCGACCATCAACACCTGGTCGAGGGTCACTTCTGTGCCAACTTCTGCCGGTATCTGTTCTATTTTCAATTTTTCGCCGTTGGCAACGCGATATTGCTTGCCGCCGGTTTTTATGACCGCATACATGTTGGAAACTCCAAATTAATCGAAACGAAGTGCTGCGAAGAACCGTGCATTATACGGAGATCCTGAATATCGTCCAAGCGTATTGCCGTTTTGTGCAGGGTGATCGCATGAATCTTATATCTGATCGAGGAGTGCGGCGCGCAAGTGATCGGAAGTGGCGGCGACAAGACGCTGAACGTTGAGCGCTCTCTTTCGTCTGAGCGTGGCGATGCGCAACAGATTCAAGACGAATTGACGTAGCACCACGGCCAGATGATGGGTAGCACGTTGCGTCCGCACACGCATCTGGTCATCGCCAAAGACGACAGCCATGCGCCCGTGCAGACTGTTCCCGACGCGTCCCGTCCGTCCTGGCGGAGCGCCTGATTTCTCCCTGGCCGGGCCTCGATTTCCACGCAGGGATCGGCGCCTGACCGCACTGCGCAGGTGACGACCAGCACCTCGACCAGAGGATGCTCAACCTTCTTCGCCTGCCCGGTATCCCCTCTGCCCAGCCAAACGTCGATCAGCCACAGCCGCTTTTCCCTCCCATCAGCCAATCAAAAAAGACTGAAAAATGCACAAATCAAAGCTCTGCGGACCTGCTCTTTCATAACCAGATGAAAGTAAAAAATAATTTTGGCTGGTTTGCGACGATGGTATTCCTGCGATCGCCCTGCTCCGTCGCCCGCCGCAATTTCCATTGCCTTATCGAATCAACTATTATTGCTGTTGAATTCGGCTGGCAGATTCTCGCCCGCCGCCTGTCCCGTAACCTCAGTCATTTCCAGATGCTCTTCCTTGACGACGGTCGAGCAGCGTTGCCTGCTTAGATCCCGCTGCGCTGATGTCCGCTGCCAACTTTTTGCCTGGCAATCGATTGCTGTTGCTCAACAGCGGCGTCGAGTACTTCCCCGCCTTGATCGCGGCCATCGACAGCGCCCTGCATGTCGTGCATCTCGAGACCTACATTTTCGAGGATGATCAGACCGGACGCGCCGTTGCCGACGCGATGATTCGCGCCGCTCAGCGTGGTGTCACCGTTCGCGTGCTGGTCGACGGTTTCGGTGCCCGCGAGTTTGTTGTTGCCTTACAGCCGCTTCTGGTCGCTGCCGGTGTTCAGGTGATGATTTATCGTCCAGAAGTGGCTCGTCTGCTGTTGCGCCGCCATCGCCTGCGGCGGCTGCATCGCAAACTGTCGCATATCGACGGCCGGGTTGCTTTCGTCGGCGGCATCAATGTCATCGACGACTGCAACACACCGCACCAGATTCCACCACGTTACGACTACGCGGTACGTATCGAAGGACCGCTGCTGCAGCCGATCCAGTACGCTTTGCACCATGTCTGGGAAATCGTTTCCTGGGTGGCGCTGAACCGACGCTACCGGCTGTTCGGGCCACCTTCCGCGAAAGTCGATCCCTGCGGCGAGCAGACGGCCGCTTTCGTGGTGCGCGACAACATCCGGCATCGTCGCGACATTGAGGATGCTTATCTGAAAGCAATTGCCGCCGCGCAGGATAATGTGCTGCTGGCTAACGCCTATTTCCTGCCCGGACGCCGCTTTCGCCGCGCGCTGCGCGACGCGCGCCGACGTGGGGTCGCGGTGACCATTCTGCTGCAGGGCCGTATCGAATACCGCTTGCTGCATTACGCGACACAGGCGCTGTACGCCAAAATGCTGCGCGAAGGTATCCGCATTTTCGAATACCACAACAGCTTTCTGCATGCCAAAGTGGCCGTCATCGACCAGCACTGGGCAACCGTCGGCTCATCGAATATCGACCCTTTCAGCCTGTTGCTGGCGCGCGAGGCCAACGTCTTCGTACAGGACGCCGGCTTTGCCGGGGAACTGCGCGCCAGCATCTGTCGGGCTATGGACAGCGGTGCGCGCGAATTGTCACCGGATTCCTGGCAACGTTTGCCGTGGGCGTCGCGACTGCTGCGCTGGACCAGTTACAACCTGGTACGGGTGTTGGTCGGCATCGCCGGTTACGGCGGCAAAGGACTGCCCTGAACGAGACCGCGAACCGGCGGCACCCGCTTCAGCGACCAGTGCCGGATGCTCCACGACCAGAAATCGTCTACCGGCGCGGCGGCCACTTCGGCGGGAACGACGTAACCGAGAAATGTCAGCGCGGACGCCAGCAATGCGCTGCCCGCGGCAGGATCGATGGCCGTCGCGCGAGTCTGTTTCGATAATTTTTCCCCGGCGGCATTGGTCACCACCGGCAGGTGCGCATAGCTCGGCGTCGGCAGCCCCAGGCAGCGCTGCAGCCAGATTTGCCGTGGCGTGGAGTCGAACAGATCGGCGCCGCGTACGACGGCGTTGATCCCCTGCGCGGCGTCGTCGACGACGACAGCCAATTGATACGCAATAGCGCCGTCGGCGCGCGACAGGACGAAGTCACCGACTTCGCGCGCCAAATTCTGTCTTAACTCCCCTTGCAGGCGGTCGACCAGCCGTATTTCCTGATCCGGAACGCTCAGCCGCCAAGCGCGCGCTGCTCGACCGGCCGGCAGGCCATGACGGCAAGTGCCCGGGTACACACGTCCGCCATCGACCGCCGGTGCTGAGTCGATGGCGGCGATTTCGCTGCGCGAGCAGGCGCAGGGGTAGACGAAGCGGTCCGTCTGCAAGCTTGCCAGTGCCTGGCGATAGTCGGCCAGGCGTCGGCTTTGCACGACGACTTCCTCATCCCAGGCGAAGCCGAAAGCGGCCAGCGTGCGCAGAATGGCGTCGGCCGCGCCGGGCCGGGTACGTGGCTGGTCGATATCTTCGATGCGCAGCAACCAGACGCCACCATGGGCCCGCGCGTCGAGATAACTGCCAACCGCGGTGACCAGCGAACCAAAGTGCAGCGGACCGCTCGGCGATGGGGCAAAACGGCCGCGGTAGGTAACGGCGGCGCGGCGGGTCGAAGTGCGCATCGTCCGTCACGCGCTCTTTTGACGTTCGGCGAGCAAAGGAGCGGTCAGCGCCGACAGCGCCAGCCGTTGTCGACCCGTGCGATCGAAATTGTCCGGCTGCAGCCAGCGGACGAATGCCGTTCGCAACGCCGGCCAGTCGCGATCGATGACCGCGTACCAGGCGGTATCGCGGTTGCGTCCCTTGACGACCGTTGCCTGTCGGAAGATGCCTTCGAACGACAGACCAAAACGCAAGGCGGCGGCGCGCGATGGCGCATTCAAGGCATCGCATTTCCATTCCACGCGCCGGTAGCCGAGAGCAAACGCTTGTTGCAAGAGCAGAAAAATCGCTTCGCTGGCGGCGACGCTACGTTGCAAGACCGGTGCGAAATTGAGATGGCCGATTTCAAGACTGCCGCTCGCCGGGGTGATGCGCAAATACGCCGCCAGTCCGACTGCCATACCGAGCGCGTGCGGCAGTATGGCGTAGAACAGGGGGTCGCTTCCCGGGCAATGCGTGCCCAGCCATTGCCGGTAGTTGTCCTTACTGGCAAACGGACCATATGCCATATAGGTCCACAGGCGGCCACTGGTCTCGCAGGAATTCGCGGCGTGCAAGTCCGCCGCATGCTGCTCGGTTTGCAAGGGCTCCAGGCGCGTCCATTGCCCCTGCAGAACGACAGGCGACGGCGCTGGCGGTATACGCCAGTCGGTCAGTGTTGCGCCGACTGCTTGTCCCAGCGCATTGATCTCGACCATCGCGAAAAATCTCAGGCCGCCGCCGGACGGACGACCGGCGTTTCACGGACCGGCAGATTGGCGATTGCCGCCGCGCTGGCCAGAGCCATATCGGCGTACCACATCCAGGAATAATCGCCGAATTGCGTCAGCGCCATGCCGCCGAGATAGGCGCCGAAGAAGCCGCCGACCTGATGCGAGAGCAGGGTGACGCCAAACAGGGTGCCGAGATAGCGGATACCGAACAATTTACCGACCAGCGCCGCGGTCGGCGGCACGGTCGCCAGCCAGGTGAAACCGAGACCGGCGGCAAAAATATAAAAGGTCAGGTCGGATTTCGGGGCGAGCAGATACAACGCGATCATCATCGCCCGCGAGCCGTACATCCAGAAAAGGATGTATTTGCTGCGATAACGGGCCACGCAAGCGCCGGCGTAGAGACTGCCGCCGATATTCGACAAACCGATGATCGCCAGCGCCCAACTGGCTACGCTCGTCGGCAAGCCGCAGAGGCTGACTTCGCCGGGCAGATGGGTCACCAGAAAAGCGATGTGAAAACCACAAGTGAAGAAGCTGATATTCAGCAACTGATAACTCGGGTCGGCCAGCGCCTGGCGCAGGCTTTGCCACAAACTGCTTTCGTGCGCCACCGGCGGGGGTGCATCGGTTGGTCGGGTCAACACACGCACCAGCGGCATGGCCGCCAGGGAGGCCAACGCCAGGGCCCACATCGCTCCCATCCAGCCAATGAGCACGATCAGGCTTTGCAGAACCGGCGCAAAGACAAACTGGCCGAACGAACCGCCGGCGTTGATCACGCCCGAGGCCGCGGCACGGGCATCGAGCGGCAAGCGCTGGCTGCTGGCGCCGATGAGCACCGAAAAGCTGCCGGCACCGGAACCGATCGCCGAGAGCAGGCCGAGAGAGACGATCAGCCCCCAGGTGCTGCTCATGAAGGGCGTCAGCGCGCTGCCTGCCGCGAGCAGCAGCAACCCGCCGTACAGCACCCGCGCAGCGCCATAACGATCGGCGAACGCCCCGGCCACTGGCTGGATGGCGCCCCAGCTGAATTGCCCGACGGCCATCGCCAGGCTGATCGCCGCCACACCGAGACCGGTGCTGGTGTTCAATGGCGAAAGAAACAGGCCCAGCGATTGCCGGGCGCCCATGGTCACCATCAGAATGCCCGCCGTGGCGAGAGTAATGGTCAATACGCCGGGTTGATTGAGCGTCCGGAACATGGTCATGGTTGCTCGTCCTCGCAACGCTTGGAAAAGCGGGCATTGTAGAACGGCTGTTTGATGGTCATGACGCAATTTCGACCTCAGTCGCCGTCGGCTCGCTCATTCCGCTGGTGACTGCTCCAGAGCAATCGCGGCGATCTGTTTCAATCCAGGTAAGTCGCGCGCAATAGCGATTGTCAGTGTCGACAAACCTGGCGAGGGAGCAGGAACGCCGCAGCGTTATCGGTTGCGCGCGAAACGGACGGTTGGCGCCCGCAAGCCGGGGATCTGGCGCGTTGCCGGGGAATCCCGGATGATCCGACCGGAATGCGCGGTAAGAACATTCGGAGAAATCAGCGGCGTGTGCTGCCGGTTCATGGGTCTTGCTCGTGATATATCGGACCCGTTGCGCATGACGAACAGGGCAGGCTGCTCACATCGGTTCCATGCAAGTGATTGCGCAGGTCCGCTGACAACGCTTGCGTCGCCGGTCGGGCATTGGATAAACGAAACCTTACCTTTGCTCGATCAATCGCCTTACACCTGTGAAGTTGCCAACCTTCGGCCCGCTGTTCACGATCATTCAGCAAGCTCACCGGCTGTTTCAGATTTTCGGCTGACAGTATCTCCCCGTCTCACTGCAAACGAAAAACTTTTCACTTAAAGCAAGACCATTGGTCGATAGCGACAATCATCGCTGAATTGTAAAAACCAGTTCACGCTTCTTGGGTTTGCCTGTCGTCAATTCCTATCATGGCTGTCGTTATCGGAATTAATGCCTTTCTGCCGATGACTGATGATCAGCATCTGTCTGATGGAAAACTGATTCTTAAAGGAATTTTCGCGCTGCCGTACTCTGGCCCCAGAAGTGGATTGCTGGGTGGCTTCACCGGAAAGTCGGGAAAGTCGGCGCACTGTTAGTTGGCGCTGTGATGTCACTGTGACGATATTGCCACCTCCGAGGGTAGCCTGATGTTGCGGAAAACGATCCAAATGTTGGCAAAAACATCGACACGGAGCCGTCGCGATGACCGGAATGTGCCTCGTCCCGGCATATCAAAGTCACTTAAGTGTTGGCTACTGGGATCCGTTCTTGGGTGGCGTGTCCCGAAAGTCTGTTTTGTCTGTCTGTGACCTGTCGATGCTGGCTGGTTAATTCCTGTTCACCCACGTTCATCGATTCATTTCTGGAGACCCATATGTCCGAAGAGAGGACACCGGAAGGCGCCGCAAATGGCGCAGCTTTGTTCCCTCACAATGAGGAAAGACGTTCGAACATCGACAGAAGAAGAACCCCAGACCGGCGAAAATCCAGGGACCAGGATAAAAATCTAAGAAGCGAGCGCAATACGAGCAACAAAGAAATCGAAGCTCTGTTTGCCGAACTGGAAATGCGGGTCACTGCGGCGATTCGCCAAAACGAATGGCGCAGCAAGAATGATGGTTCCGGTTGGGACAAACTGATCGTGCCGCTGCCAAAAGATTTTCCGCCGCACAATCGCCGCTATGTCATCCGTGAAGGCGACGAGGGATCTGGCAGATTCATCAGACAGATGGAGCTTGAACCTCTGTAAGCCGAAATCTTTCGACAGTAATCGACTGGCGAACTGTTTGCTGCCAGCGATGTCTTCGGTGTCAAGCAAACGCTGAACGCTTCGCAGATCTTCGTTCCTGTAAAGCCGGAATCGAGAGATGACAAACACCGGAAGCCAGATAAACGCCGAAGCAATTGATTAATAATCACTTCAAGAGTTTCGCGCCGCCGAAAGCCGAGTGGCCGTCGTCACGTCTTCGGACTCCAGCCATTTGAGCTACCAACGCCACGTCCATGACTCAAAACGAAATCGCCGTGCCAGATTACTGCCGTGTCACGCCGGAGGGATTTGTATGGCTGCTCAGTGCGGCCTGTCAACTGCACCGGCTGCCTTTTAATGCTGCAAGCCTGCTTAACAATTTCCCTTTGCCGCATACCCTGACGGCATTGAAGCAGGCGCTGAATAATTTCGGATTTTCCTCATCCGTCGAGACCATTGGCACGGCTGATCTGCATCAGCTGACACTTCCCTGCTTCGTCCTCGTCCCAGCGGCAGCGAATCAAGCATTGGCTGAAGCCAGCGCGGCATCTGGAACGGGCGCAACTCAGTCCAAACAATCGGTGACAGAAGTTCTGACCGATTTCGTTTTGCTGCTCAAGGCTGAAGGCGATCGAATCGTCTACCTTGCTCCTGAAGAGAGCGAACCGCGTGAAACATCAGCGCCCAGCTTTCTTGCCAGCTGCCTGGGATGGGGGTTACAGATTGGCCGTACAGACCAGCCTGCTGTCAGTCGCGATACGCGAAGCGAAAAAACTGCCGAAAGACAAACTCTTTCCGCCGCTACGCCAATACGTGCAAGCGTCGACACCTCCCAGCAACAAAGACAGCCCTCCCAACAGAATTGGGACCAGACGAGCACCTTGCCAGAAGACCCGAACGTCGCTGAACCGCCGCATTCCACGCCAGCAACTCATTCCAAGGAGAAGAAGCGGGAAAACAAAGTGCGCTGGTTCGCCTCCGAGATGCGCAAGCATCACACTGTGTGGCGAACCGTGCTGCTGATTTCATTGATCACCCAGGCCATTGGTCTGGCCGCACCGTTATTTGCCAGATTGATCATCGATCAGGTAATAATCGAGCAATCCGGCAGCACGCTGGTAATAATCGGCTTTGCTCTGACGTTCTTCATCGTGTTTACAGCGGTGATCAACTGGCTACGTCATTATCTGGTCTTGCAAACCGGTCGCCGTATCGCCACCGCGATTGGCCAGCGCGTGGTCAACCATCTGCTACGACTGCCTCTTTCCTACTTTGAAAGCCGGTCCACCGGTACTCTGCTGTCACGTATGCAAGGCATTGAAACCATGCAACGCATAACGGCCAGCGCGGCATTTACGGTCATTTTCGATCTGCCATTTCTGCTGTTTTTCGTTACTGCCATGTTCTGGCTATCATGGAAGTTGACTTTGCTCTCCTTGCTGGCAGTCGCATTGATCGTTCTTCTCTCCATCTCGATGATGCCGTTGTTCAGGGATCATCTCAATCGACAGTTTCTACTGGGGGCTCGTAATCAAGCTTTTCTTGCCGAGTATCTGGCAAGCATGGTGACCGTGAAAACCTTGCAAATGGAGCAGCACATCGAAAAACGCTATAGCGATCATCTGGCCAGTTATCTTGCTGTCGGCTTGAGCAGTCGTCAAGCCGCCAACAGCTATCTCATCGTCTGTCAGGCGCTCGAACAGACCATGATGCTGACCGTTCTCATCGCCGGGACGACGATGTTGATGGATAACGCCGGATTCAGCATTGGCATGTTCGTCGCATTCCAGATGCTTGCCAGCCGCATAGGCGAACCCTTGCTTCGCCTGGTCGGTCTATGGAGGGACATCCAGCAGATTGAAATCGCCAACGACCGGATTGGCGAAATTTTCGACCAGTCAACGGAAAGATTTGCGCTCTCCACACCGCAGAGCCTTGCCATTCCGGCTCGCCTGGACGTCGTCGATCTGGCTTTCCGCTATTCCGCGGAGCACAGGTGGCTGTTCCGGCATCTCGACCTGACACTGCCGGCAGGTCACATTACGGCGATCATCGGTCCATCCGGCGGCGGCAAAACGACCCTCGGCCGATTGATGCAAGGACTGTATTCTCCCCAGCATGGCCAGATTCTCCTTGATAACAATGATATTCAAGGGCTTCCTGCCAATGAGTTACGCAATAACTTCAGTATCGTTTCTTTGGATACGACTCTTTTTGCCGGGACCATCTATGACAATCTGGTAGCCAGTCATCCCCAGGCCAGTTTCGACGAAGTCATACGCGCCTGCAAATCGGCGGGTATTCATGACACGATCGATCAACTCCCGGATGGTTACCGTACCGAAATCGGCGAACAGGGGACCGGTCTATCGGGCGGTCAGCGACAACGTCTCGCCTTCGCGCGCGCGATTCTCCGTCAGCCCAGGATATTGATTATCGATGAGGGTCTGTCGAGCCTCGACCAAGCCGCAGCAGAGAAAATTTATAAAACAATTAATGGCTTGAAAGGATCGGTCACGGTGCTCTATTTCGGTCATCAGCTGCCATCGGGGTTACAGGCCGACAAATTGATCGATCTGGGACGTGTGCTTGAAATCAAATTCAATGTCATGGCGGCGGCTCCAGCAGTTTAGCCCTTTGCTGACTGTCGAAGTGCAACGCTGTGAACAGCCCGGAATAATCCGTGACTCACCTGCACGTCTGGCAGATACGGGTTCAGCCGCCTGACTCAGGCCAGGAATTATTAAATAACAGAGTGTGATGGATTCAATAACGTCGCTTGATTTTCCCGGAGTCAGGTCGGGGATCTGTCCTGATTTGTGTTTCATGGTTTCAGCATCCTTACCATTCAAGGCACAGCTGCGTATGTTCGATGCAACACCGGGGAGGGTGTCGTGAAAAGGTTCGGTAGCATTGGCGATTTCGCTCAGTTGATAGACGGTCGTTCCTGGCTGGTTTTTTTGGGCGGATTTTTACTATCTTCGGTGATTATATTTTTGTTTTCAAATCCGCGAGCAAAACTGCTTGGAGTGATTATTGCCCTGATTTCCATAACCTCATTTCTTGCTTTTCCGGCACGCAAGGCATGGGATGATTTTCAAGCGCAGCAGATTTACCTGCAACGACTTGATCAGGCTGAGGCGCGTTTTATCGAGCGTTGTGCCAACGCTGGCGAAAAAATTTACCGCGTCGTGGAAAATGTAGATGGCTTGACGATCCTGAAATTGAGACCAAACAATTATGATGCTGCACGTCAGGATGCGGTCGATCCTTATGGCGAAGATTATGATTGGTCGTCACCGACTGCATATTTGGCCACTTTTCTGCAAGCACGCGACAAAGACGGCTTTCTGGTGGACAAAATAAGTGACAGTAAGCCGGGTTATCTCTACGTCGATGTCCCGAATTCGAAGGATGGCAGTTTTCTTCGTTACGCTGCCTATATGGGTTTGCCTGCAACGCATGTCAGCAATCCCGAGCCCATGTTCATGATCAAGAGCGAAACAATAAAGGGTCCATCCGCGCGCTATGGTGTCACTTATGATGACATCACGACGCCGGAAGATCGCTCATTCTGGATCGCCGGCAGCTCGCTGAAAATCATCGACACTGAAACCAGAGAAATCATTGCCGAACGCATTGGCTACATGATTGATAAGGGTCTCGGCAAAACGACCGATATCCGTAAACCCTGGACGCATGCGTTAACCACGCCCGGCTGGTCATGCCCGATGCACAACGGATCAGGACATACTCGGGCATTCGTCGAGAAGGTATTGAAAATAAAGGGGGCGTAACCGCATCTGTTGCCTGGATCTCGAGCATGCGTTGCAACAATGCCCTGCTTTACGCAGATTGATTTCAGATTGATCAACTGTCATCGACAGGCGGCGAGTGCATGACCGGGGGCGAAAGCATGGACAAGGCCTGGGGATCGACTGCATCAAGTCTGCGATTCATTGTTGGTTCCGCACGGCCACAGTGCATGGATCGACGTCGCAATTCAACCGCAGAGCACTAAGGAAACGCAGATTTATTCCCGCCAGCCCCCACACTTAATATGACAATGTTAT
>CAYRXO010000034.1:0-22929 GCA_964428215.1 uncultured Candidatus Accumulibacter sp.
GATGCCAGCCAGTTTTCCCGTTCGGACCATCCTGGCACGCCGTTCGCTAAACAATCTGCGGGCGCCAAGGCGCCGTCAGGCCCACGGGTCGGGGGTGTTCTCCCCGCCGGTGCGCGACAAGCGGGTAACGATCCGTCCCTGCCGCGTATGCCGCCACGGTTCCCGCGTTCACCGGCGTTTCTGGTGACGGCACGCGAGTGCCGCTGGGTTCGATTCCCGGGGCGCCGACATGGATAGCTCAATTGGGTAGAGCAACCGTTTCGACGGTGTGTCGCAGGTTCGACTCCTGCTCCAAAGCTGTTGTAGTCCTCGTTGTACCCGCCGGCCGCGAGTGGCGCAAGCGCTCGTCGCCGGGAGCTCTGGCTCCGTTTCCGGATGGCCGGCACGGCGTGCCGCAGGCACTTGCGGACCCGTGCGCGTCCTGCCCGGCAGGCGCGTGGCGCGGTCGAAGTGCCGCCCAACGCTGCCCCGGCGATCCCGCCACGGCAGCCCGCACTCCCGGCGCGTGCCGGCAAAACAGAAGAAAGGAAAGATCATGTGGCAACGTTTCATTGTCAAAAAGAACGAATGCGGCGTGCTGTTGCGCGACGGCGATTTCGAACGGCTGTTGCCGGCCGGTCGTTACCTTTTTATCGACCCCTTTCGGCGGCTGTCCGTGCAGAACTGGCGACTCGATGCGCCGATGAGCGATCAGGCGCTGGTCGATTATCTGCAAGCGCATCAACCGCAAAGCGTCGCCCAGCATCTGGTGCGCATGCTCGTTGCTGACGATCAGGTCGGTCTGCGTTACGAAAACGAGGTGCTCGTCGAGATTCTGCCGCCCGGCGCGCGTGCCTGTCACTGGCAAGGCCTGTTGACGCACCGGCTGGAGAATATCGACCTGCGCAGCGAGGTTGCCTTGCCGCCGGCGCTGGTGGCACGTCTGGCGCAACCCGCACTGCGCGACCGGCCGATCGCCGGCCTGAACGGCGTGCTGATGGTCTCTGTGCCGGCCTATCATGTCGGCATGCTGAAGGTCGACGGCCAGATCCAGCCCTTGCTGTCGCCGGGTCTGGCGGCGTTCTGGCGCTTCAACCGTGACGTGCAGGTCGAACTGGTCGACACCCGCTGGCAAAGCCTCGAAGTGAGTGGACAGGACATCCTGTCGCACGACAAGGTCAGCCTGCGCCTGAATCTGGCGGCGACCTGGCGTTACAGCGACGTGCTGCAGGCGCATCAGCGGCTGCACAAGCCGCTCGAACACCTGTACCGCGAACTGCAGTTCGGTTTGCGTGCCGCGGTCGGGACGCGGACGATCGACGAGTTGCTCGACAACAAGCGGGTGATCGACGAAGTGGTCGGCGCGCACGTCAGCGGCAAACTGGCCGCGGCCGGCATCGAAATCGGCAGCGTTGGCGTCAAGGACATCATCCTGCCCGGCGAGATGAAAACGATCCTCGGCCAGCTCGTCGAGGCGCAAAAGTCGGCCGAAGCGAACGTCATCCGCCGGCGCGAGGAGACGGCAGCGACGCGTTCGCTGCTCAACACCGCCAAGGTGATGGAAGACAATCCGACGGCGCTGCGCCTGAAGGAGCTGGAAACGCTCGAGCGCGTCGCCGAACGCATCGACCGCATTTCCGTGTTTGGAGGGCTGGAACAGGTGTTGAGCGGGTTGGTGAATCTTGGCCGTCCGCAGGAGAAAAATCATGGACGCAGCAATCCGGCGTAGCGGCAAGCAGCGGCGGGCGGAAATTCTCGCCGCCCGCCGCCGGCGGCAGAACAGGCAAAGCGCCTTGGCCGCGCAGGAAAATCGGCGGCTGGCGCCGCCCGGCAGCGCGCCGGTCGACGCGTCATTGCTGCTGCCGATCAACAGCTACGGCGCGCCGGAATTCGTAAGCCGCGGGTACTACCTCGACCAGGTATTCCGCTGCATCGATTGCGCTGCCGAAGGTATCTGGTACGCCGAGCGACAGAAATGGTGGTACGAAGTCGTCGGCGGCCATCCCTGCAGCATCGCCCGGCGCTGCGCCGCCTGCCGGGCCAAGGAACGGCAACGCAAGGCCCTGGCTCGCCAGCAATCTGGCGTTGCGGCAAACTCTGCCAGTTCGGCGCCCGCCGCCAGGCAGCACGGACACGATCCGGCAATTTCTGGCGGCGACTGAGCAAGCAGCAACGGCGGCAAAAATCAATCGTCACATCGCCGCATCGGCGAGCAGGAAAGGAAAAAACGATGGCCACTTCGGCAAATGACCACGACGTAGCGGGCGAAATCATCGACGTCGCCGGCGGCGCCCCGATCAAGATGTGGACGCACGGCGTTCCCGTCGAGGACGCCGCGCGCCAGCAACTGATCAACACCGCGCGTCTGCCGTTCATCTATCGCCATCTGGCGGTGATGCCCGACGTCCATCTCGGCAAGGGATCGACGATCGGCAGCGTCATCCCGACGCGCGGGGCGATCATCCCGGCGGCGGTCGGCGTCGACATCGGTTGCGGCATGATCGCCGCGCGCACGACGCTCAGCGCCAGCGATCTGCCCGACAATCTGCATCCACTGCGGCTGGCCATCGAACGCGCCGTGCCGCACGGCCGCAGCGTCGGCAACGGACAGCGCGACACGGGAAGCTGGGGAAACCCGCCGCCAACGGTCGATGCCCTGTGGGCCGAGCTGCTGCCGCGCTTCAAGCGCATCGTCGACAAATACCCGAAACTCGAAAAAACCAACCACTACGTGCATCTGGGAACGCTGGGCACCGGCAACCATTTCATCGAAGTCTGTCTCGATGAAGCCGAGCAGGTCTGGCTGATGCTCCATTCCGGCTCGCGCGGCGTCGGCAACGCCATCGGCAGCACCTTCATCGAACTGGCCCAGGCCGACATGCGCCGCCAGCAGGTGAATCTGCCCGACCGCGACCTGGCGTATCTCGAAGAAGGCAGCCGCCATTTCGCCGATTACGTCGAAGCGGTCGGCTGGGCGCAGGATTTCGCGCGCTGTAACCGGCAGGTGATGATGAACCATCTGGTCGCCGCGACGCGGCAGGTGATCGCCAAGCCATTCACCGTCGACGTCGAAGCGGTGAACTGCCACCACAACTACGTACAGAAGGAAACGCATTTCGGCAACGAGGTCTACGTCACCCGCAAGGGCGCCGTCTCGGCCCGGCGCGGCGAACTCGGCATCATCCCCGGTTCGATGGGCGCGCGCAGCTACATCGTCCGCGGACTCGGCAACACCGAATCCTTCTGCTCATGCAGCCACGGCGCCGGCCGGACGATGAGCCGCAGCCAGGCCCGCCGCCAATTCACCGTCGCCGACCAGGAACGCGCCACCGCGCACGTCGAATGCCGCAAGGACAGCGGCGTCATCGACGAGATTCCGATGGCCTATAAAGACATCGACGCGGTGATGCACGCGCAGCGCGCGCTGGTCGAAGTCGTGCATACCCTGCGTCAGGTGGTTTGCGTCAAGGGTTGATCTGTGCTGGGTGATGCAGTTTGTTCTGCGGACGATTCGCTTTTGCTTGGGTCGAACGCGGTACAGCGGTCCGCGCGCGTCAATCAAGCCTCATGCGCCTTTCGCTTCCTCTATCGGCGGGTCCCCGAGCGCCCGGAAGCCGGCTTCGACATCCCGATGGCGAAGGTGCCCCAGCGCCTTCTGACATTGCGGTCTGTCTGCCAGAGCGCCCTTTTCGTTTGCCACCCCTCGCGAGCCGCAGAACACCACTCGTCCGCATCTCGCATCCCTGTCTGATCCTTGCCAGCGGCTTGACCCGCGATGCGGGACGCTTACAATCCCCATAAGTACCGTCGTCGAAGCGCTTCAGTCCAACGCGGTTTATCTGCCGCAGATACACCAGCCAAAAAACCGAACGCTTTCGGCGTGGCAGAAAACGCTATTCGTTAGGCAAAAAACCACCTTTTCAATCTTCAAACATCTGGAAGCCCTTATCCGACCAGACTGCTCAGCGCATTGCCGATACCTGTAGTAGGCCATTCCGGAGAATCCCACATGCCCACCCCATCAAATAAAGATTGCCTGATAAAAGATATCAAAACCTGCCAGTTTAAGGTCTCACCCAACAGCAAGACCGATGGCGCCGAACCTATTTACGAATTGTCAGTGTTCTCCACAGTTGCAAAACATTCAGCAGACATTGATCGCGTCGCAATCGAAACTGGCGTCGATGCCACATTGATTCGCGCAATTATGTATATGGAAACCACCCACGGCTATTATGACGCTCCGCTGAGCATTCTTGGCGTCAACAAATCGATCCTACCCATGAATATAAACGTGGCATATTGGGGTGACACCTTTGGAACACGAAAGGATCTTCAAAAGCCTTATGAAAATATCAAGGCCGGCGCAACCATTCTGAAGCGAATAATCACCAATCTCCCAAAAGGGTCAGGCGTTGAGCAAATTGCGACTCTTTACCAAAACATCAACGCCAGCACCGTCAGTAACTATGGCGCTCGAGTCAAGAAGATTTACGAGAGCAAACCTTGGACGGAAAGGGCGCCAAACAGCGCACCCCTAACTGGCGCCGGAAGCACGATTCAGCCCAAGCCATGAACAATTACTGGCGACTGAGTCTCGCCATAGCCACCCTTATCGGCGCAGCGACCGGCTCAATATTTCTATGGATCGGCCTGGACCACAATGCACAAGGTGAACTTGTTTCGTCATCAGGCGATGTTGATATATGGCAAGCGCTTATAATATTTGGCTCTTGGGCAATTATCGCCTCAGCAATTGTCACCGGAATTGCCTTCATGGCGCATCGAATCTCGCGGTGAATTCGTAACCTATAGCGACGAGTGCGGATAAAAAGAAGGATTAGCGTGAAAGAAACGCTCACCAAGACGAGCGAGCCCCTGACCGGCGAGGGTCATGCAGGGAAGGCTGATGAGGATCAGGCGTTGGCTGGGGTGATGAAACCGAGTTTGGTCAGGGCCTTGATCCAGCGTGGGGCGTTGCGCTGAACGGAAAGCGCTTCATAGTCGGTGGCGGAATCCCGGTAATGTTCGCGCCGCTTGAGAATGAAGAAGATGGTGCGGAGCATCTTGTGGCCGATGGCGATGATGGCGCGTTTGTAACCACGCCGGACGACGAGCGACTGGAGCTTCGGCTTGAACACGGACTGGGTACGACTGGCGGCATGGGCGAATTCGCAGAGCAGGCGACGGACGTAGAGGTTGCCTTTGCGGACGTGTCCGGACTGGCGTTTGCCGGCCGACTCGTTGTTGCCGGGGCAGATGCCGACCCAGGACGCCAGGCGGTCCGCGCTGCCGAAGGCATCCATATCGGTACCGATTTCGACCAGCAACATGGCGGGGATCGTTTGCAGAGCCGTAGTGTGGATAAGCGTAGCGCATCCACCGCCCTTCCCGAAGCAATCTTTCCCCCGCAGATAGTCATGGCCGCTGCCCGCGAACCCGGACTGGATCTCCTGCCTTTCTTCGCGGAGAACGTCGTTGCCGGTCGGGTTCATCTCTCTGGTGTCTACGCGAAAGCGATCGGTCGAGGTCCTGGTAATGGGGACCAGGAAAGCATGGTACGACCTGAAGCCGGCAGATCTCTCTTTTGAAAGATAATCTCGCTTGTGACGGCGCGGGGAATGCTCAGCCACTGATGATTTTTGCGTTGTCATTTGATGGCACGGGGTTCGACGCGTCCGGCTCGAACCGGAAATCGCATCAAGCCAATGCGTAGGCTGCCGTTGGGACCGCGTTGGTTTATTACGCTCTCGGTTTCGGACTGTCGGGAATTTTTACACTTACCGCTCCAACCTTCTCGCCAACTGCTGCGCTCATTACATAAGCACTCGAGTTGATGTATTTTTTGCTTTGGGCATGTTCGTTGCTTGCGTTTGATATGTCCCGTTGGCATGACGGCAAGCGACGCTTTATCATGACAGCCAGGGTGATATCCGGAGGGAGTGACAATGACTCGCATTTTGCAGCGGCATCCGATGGCGCTGGCGGTGGGCGCCGCGTTGGCATTGCCGGCACCGCCGCTGCTGGCACAGGCATTCGATAGCAACAGCGCCGCGGTGCGCGACGCTTATGTCGGGCCGGAGACGCAGGCCAAGAAGGATGCGGCGTTGGCGGGGTTGCAGCAATTATTGCGGTCATTGCCTACGCCACCGTTTAGGGACTGGTTCGGCAGTTACGGTGTCGTCGTCCATTTGTACAACTCGCATTTTTCTTTTAGTTTCCAGCCCAACATCACTGCCACCATTTCTGCTGCGAACGATGTCGACCTGGGCGCGCCGGGTGCAGCCGTCACGCTGGACAGCACACGCCTGTCTGCGTTGGCCAGTTTTTCGACAGCCCGCAATTTTTTGATCACGGCGAACGGCGGCGCCATCAATACCAACGGTTTCAATCTGACCTTGTCCGGCAATCTGACGGCGAACGGCACTTTGGTCAAGGAGGGCCCCGGTACGCTGGTGTTGACCGGTAACAATGTTTGGCACGCCGTGCCCCTGATTCTCTCCGGACAAATCGAAGGGAACAGCGACAGCTTGCAAACTTCTCTGTCGCTGGATGATGGCGTCACGGTGCGTTTCAACCAAGTAGTGGACGGGAGCTATTCCGGGGTTATGGCGCAAAACTACGGTTATTACGCCAACCGCCCACAATTTGAAAAAACCGGTGCCGGCAAGCTCACCCTGACCGCAAGCCAATCCTATGGCGGAGCAACGAATCTTTTGCAGGGCACGCTTGCGCTGCAAGGCGCGGGATCATTGGGCAATACCAGCGGCGTCAACGTCGCCGCAGGCGCCGTGCTGGATATCAGCGGCGCGACAACGACCGATCAAAACGTTGGCGCGCTTTCCGGCAGCGGGAGTGTCGTGCTGGGCACAAACCGGGCGGTGATCGATTCAGGGTATGACAGCACGTTCTCCGGCCGGATTTCCGGGGCGGGCAGCGTCTTGAAAATGGGCTATCAAACATTGACCCTCACTTCTACCCAGGACTACGCGGGTGGCACGACCATTGGAGAAGGAAGGCTTGCACTCAGCGGACAAGGGCGCTTGAGTGCAACCGGCTCCCTTCATCTATTCGGCGGCAGTTTTGATATCGCCAATTCGCCCTTCAACCATACGGTGGGCTCGGTCTCCGGCAGTAGTGACATACTTCTCGGTAACAACTCGCTGACCTTGGGCGGCGATAATTCCAACCAGTCATACAGCGGAAATATTTTCGGCAGCGGCGGCATTACCAAGGTCGGCACGGGTACGTGGACGGTCGATGGCAATGCCTACTATGCCGGGGCGACCACCATTGAACGGGGTAATCTGATTGCCAAGACATACAGCATCAGTGAGCGGGTGATCAACAATGCGACCCTCACCCTGGTGGAAGAAGCCAGGGGTCCGGGTCATCCGTTTTTCAGCGCCTATTCCGGCAACATTGCCGGTAGCGGCCGTCTGGTCAAAGACGGTGAGGGCCTGATTTGGCTGCGTGGCCGCAACACTTACACCGGCGGCACCGAAGTCAAAGCCGGCATACTCATCGGCAATACCGACAGCTTGCAGGGCAACGTGGTCAACGACTCCGCGCTCGCTTTCTACCAGGTCAACGACGGCCAATACGGCGGCGCGCTCAGCGGCAGCGGCACATTGTTGCAATACGGCCCCGGCATACTCAGTTTGACCGGCAACAACACGCATACCGGCGGCACCGCATCCAGCGGCACGCTACGCGTGACGCGCGATGAGAATCTCGGTGCGGCAAACGGCGTTTTGGGCCTGGTTGGCGGCACATTGCAGATCGACGCTGACCTGACGAGCGGGCGCAACATCGTGTTGGCGGGGTCGGGCGGCACGTTTGATACCAATGGCAAGCATTTGACCTTGAATGGGGAAATTGTCCGCGCGGCGACCGATAGCGCGCTGAGCAAGAATGGCGCGGGCACGCTCACCCTCAACGGCGAAGCCAGCGCCGCCACGGTGGCGATCAATGCGGGGCGGCTGGAAATCAACGGCCGGCTTCTCGGCGATACCGTGGTTGCAACCGGCGCGGAACTGGGTGGCACGGGCACCCTGCAAGGCAGTGTCATCAACCGTGGCCGGCTGGCGTTGGGTTCCGGACTCGGCACGCTGACCGTAATGGGTGACTTGACCTTCGAAAATGGTTCGCTGTTCACCGTCAAGACAGATGCCGAAGGCAGAAACGACCGCCTGCAGGTGCGCAATCCCCCCAGCGCGCCGCAACCGGCCGCGGCCGGGGCCAGCCCGACGGCGGCTTCGCTCGTAGCGGGTCCGCGCGTCATACTGAATGGCGGTACGGTGGATGTACGCGCCGAAGACGGCAACTACCGCCGTAATACCCGCTACAACATCATCAACGCGGATTCGACCGGTGGGGTCGTGGGCCAATTCGCCAACGCCAGCACGAATCTCGCCTTTCTGACACCCAGCCTGAGCTACGATCCGCACAACGTCTACCTGACATTGACCCGTAACGGCATCAGCTACACCGCCGTTTCTCAGAACGCCAATCAATTGGCCGTCGTCCAGAGCTTGAATCGCATGGCCGACAACGGTACCGGCGACGCACTCACCGTCACCAACCTGCTCGACGGTTTGTCCGCACCGCAAGCGCGTGCCGCATTCGACTCCATCGCCGGCGCGGACCGTGCTGTGCAGCCCCTCTCGCTGAACGTCAATCAGCGCTCGGTGAATCAATTGCTGGTGGCACGTTTAGGCTTGGCCGACAGCGGCCATGCGCTGGCACCCGACACCGGCATCGCAGGCCGTGCGCTGATGCTCGCTTACGAGGAAGCCGTACGCAGCGATGCTTTACCGATCTATGCGCAGCTCGGTTTGCCATCGGGATCGGGTATTGGCGCAAACAATGCCGAAACGCGCAACGGTCTGTGGCTGCGCGGCTACGGAGGCAGCGGGCGGCTCGATGGTGATGCCGGTACTTCTGGCGCCAAGTACAAGTTCGCTGGCGCGGTGCTGGGCTATGATCGAAAATTTGGCGACGCTACGGCGGGTGTCTTCGCCGCTTACGGCGAGCCGCGTTTCGACCAGGATTCTTCGGCGAGCAGCGCGAAAAGCAAAACCGTGCAAGCCGGCGTCTATGGCCGTTACGTGAGCGACGCCTGGCATATCGACGGCGTGGCGAGTTACGCGCGCAACAAAACAGACACTTCGCGAGTGGTGAGTGTGGGCGGTTTGAACCGCCTGGCGACGGGCTCGTTCGACGGTGACGCATGGAACGCGCATGTGGAGACCGGTTATACCATCAAGCTGGCAGGTTTCGACCTGCAACCGCTGGCGGCCATTTCGTGGCAGCGGCAAACGCAGAACGCCTACAGCGAAACCGGCGCGGGCGCGTTAAACCTCATTCTGCCCAAACAAAGCCAGGATTCACTGCGTTCTTCACTCGGCGCGCGTACTGTCGTGCCGTTCGCCATGGGTGGGGTGCCGGCGACACTCGAAACACGCGCGGCGTGGTCACATGAATTCAAAGATACACGCAGCGTCAACGCACGGCTCGCCGGTGACCCGGCCGCAGGCGTTTTCTCCTTGAGCGGCCCGCATGTGCCGCGTGACAGCGTGCTGCTGGGCGTGGGCATTGCGGCGCAGGCGACGCGCGGCTTGCGTTTGTATGCCGATGTGAACAGTGAGCTGAATGGCAGCAGCCACGCTTATGCGGTGAGTGCAGGACTGCATTACCAATGGTAAAGCATCAATAAAATCAAATGCTCGCAGTTCTTCTCCAGATCAAACCCACCGTCTTCGCTTCGCTCAAGGCCGTGGCCGGAACGAGTCCGCCGATTTCGCTTTCTCGCACGCCGACGGTCTGTGCCGAACAGTGAATCCGCGCGAGAGGCAAGCCGAAGAGAACTGTTACACCTCTTCGACCATGGCGAGCAATGGATCGTCAAGATCGGGGTGAACAGGCGGCCGCTGAAAGAGCCGGACCCAACCGTAGAGTACCCAAGGCCGCTCGGCGAGTCAGGTGTCCGGCCTCGGCAGTACCCCTGCGAAAAAGTTGATTATTAGCCACCGCTCGGACTCAGCGCCCGGCAAACCGTCACTTTTCGCCATGCGGAATGCCAAAGCCGGTTTTGACCAATTTTCCGGCCATTTTTCTGGCTCGGCGTCAAAACTGAAGTGCAAAAATCAAACAAGGTGAGGCTTGACAAAGCGTTATTGCCGTCCTATTGTGCGCAAAAATTGGTCATACCACTTAACAAGCGGACAAGCGGACAAGCGGACAAGCGGACAAGCGGACAAGCGAATACGTTGGCTGATACGTTTCATCGCAGTTTTCGCAAGCTTTGTCCGTTTTCACACGGCCTCTCCTGATTCCTTCGTGGCAAAGGAAGGCCGTGCGATCTTGACAATAATGACGGAGACAACGATGAGCGACACTGGGGAGCGCCATTACCCGGCGAAACCGAAGCAGGTGTACTTTTTCGGAACGTGTCTGATCGACATGTTCTGTCCGCAGGCCGGGCTGGATGCGGTCAGTCTGCTCGAACGCGAAGGCATCGCGGTGCATTTCCCGGCGGATCAGACCTGTTGCGGCCAACCGGCGCACAGTAGCGGCTTTCCCGATCAGGCGCGCGCCGTGGCGCAGGCGCAATTCACCTTGTTTCCCGAACCTTGGCCGATCATCGTTCCTTCCGGCTCTTGCGCCGGCACGATGCGTCATCATTATCCCGAACTGTTCGCCGACGATCCACGGTTGCTGGCGCAAGCACAAGCCTTGGCGGACCGGGTTTACGAACTATCGGAATTCCTGGTCAAAGTGGTGAAAATCGAACTGCGTGACCGCGGTACCCCCATGCGCATCGCTTTGCATACCTCCTGCGCCGCCCGCCGCGAGATGGGGACACATCTGCATGGGCGCGCGTTGATCGATCAATTGTCGGGCGTCGAATTGGCCGTGCATGCGCACGAGTCGGAGTGCTGCGGCTTCGGCGGCACTTTCTCGCTCAAGCATCCGGCGATTTCCTCGGCGATGGCCGGCGACAAAGTGGGCTCGATCAAGGAAACCGCGGCGGAAGCATTCATTTCTGCGGATTGCGGCTGCATGCTGAATCTCAATCACACCTTGCAGAAACGCGGCGATCGTCTGCAGGGGCAGCATCTGGCGACGTTTCTCTGGCAGCGTAGCAATGGGGAACGGCGATGAGCGCACGCGACAATATTTTGCAGCGTTTGCGTGTCGCCGCTGGAACGACAATACCGTTACCTGACGTCGGCGCTTTTCACGCCGAAGTCTCGGCCGCACAAGGAGCAAGTTCGCCCGTCTCGCGCCGGGCGTTGTTCTGCGAAAAAATGGCTTTCTGGCGCGGGGAAATCGTCCGCGTGAGCGCTCGCAACTGGCCGCAAACGTTGCGCGAGCTTTGTGTTGCCAAAGGCGTGCGGAGCCTGCTCTACGGCGAAGACGGTGAATACGGCACCGCCTTGCGGGCCGCCGGCATCGACGGGCTGACGCCTTATCGCCGACCGGCCGAGGAATGGAAGCCGGAGATGTTCACTGCCATCGACGCTGGTTTTACCTCGACGCGCGGCGCCATCGCCGAAACCGGCACGCTGATCCTCTGGCCGGATTCCCGCGAGCCGCGATTGCTATCGCTGGTGCCACCGATCCACTTCGCCCTGCTCGACGGCGGGCAAATCTTCGATACCTTCTATCAGGCGCAGCACGTGCAGGGCTGGAGCCGTCAGATGCCGACCAACGTGCTGCTGATTTCCGGTCCCTCGAAGACGGCCGATATTCAGGTGACGCTGGCTTATGGTGCGCACGGTCCGAAGGAATTGGTGGTGTTGCTGCTGGTCGACGAGGAGGAATTGGCATGAGCGTTAAGGAATTGCAATTCGTTCCGGCCAGCGAATTCAAGGCGCGTTCTGGAACGGCGGTCAACGACGCGCATCTGCGGCAGAGTTTCCGTGGCGCGATGGATTTTCTGATCGGCAAACGCGCGGCGCATTTCCCCGATCCGGCGGCATTTGAGAAACAGCGCGTACTGGCCGAGCACATCCGCCAGTACAGCCTGGCGCGGCTGCCGGATTTGCTCGAGATGCTCGAGCGCAAACTGAGCGAGAACGGCGTTCAGGTGCATTGGGCCGAGAATGCCGAACAGGCCAACCGCATCATCGTTGGCATCGCGCAAAAGCACCAGACGCGTTTGATGGTCAAGGGCAAGTCGATGGTCAGCGAAGAAGTCGAGTTGAACCACGCACTCGGCGCGGTCGGCATCGAGGCGCTGGAAAGCGACATGGGCGAATACATCGTCCAGCTCGACGGCGAGAAGCCTTCGCACATCATCATGCCGGCGATCCACAAGACCAAGCAGCAGATTGCGCAACTGTTCGCCGAGAAGGTGCCGGGCGTCAGTTACACCGAGTCGGTGGACGAATTGATCGGTATCGGCCGTGCCGTCCTGCGCGAGAAATTCATGACCGCCGAAATCGGTCTGTCAGGAGTCAATTTCGCCGTGGCCGAGACCGGCACGCTGTGTCTGGTCGAAAATGAGGGCAACGGCCGCATGTGCACCACCGTTCCGGACGTGCACATCGCCATCACCGGCATCGAGAAGGTCGTCGAAAAGCTCGAACACGTGCCACCGCTGTTCGGTTTGCTCACCCGTTCGGCAACCGGTCAGGCGGTGACCACTTATTTCAATATGATCACCGGACCGCGGCGTGCCGGTGAAAAGGACGGGCCGCGCGAAATGCACCTGGTGCTGGTCGATAACGGGCGCACGCAGGCGTATCGCGACGAGCAGATGCGCGCCACGCTGCAGTGCATCCGCTGCGGCGCGTGCATGAATCACTGCCCGGTCTATACGCGCATCGGCGGCCACGCCTACGGCACCACCTATCCGGGACCGATCGGCGACATCATCTCCCCGCACATGATGGGGCTGGCGGCGACGCATATGCTGCCGACGGCTTCGACGCTCTGTGGCGCCTGTGGGGAGGTCTGTCCGGTCAAAATCCCGATTCCCGATCTGCTGGTGCGGCTGCGCGTCGAAGGACAGCACGACGCGCGTCCCGGCCGGCCGCCGCTGCTCGGCCAGGGAGCGGCGAAGAGCGCGATGGTCAACGCCATCTGGGCCGGTTGGGCGGCTTTATACACCCGACCGGCGTTGTACCGGGCGTTCGGCTGGCTGGCGACCCGCTTCCGTTTCCTGACGCCACCGTCACAAGGCGGCTGGACGGTCAGCCGTACGCCGATGAAACCGGCGGCACGCACCTTGCATCAACTGATGGCCGAACGGCAGCGCAGATAAGCGTCCGGCCGCTGCCGGTCAGCCCGGCAGCGGTTTGACCGCCAGTTTGGTCTGCGGCAACTCGGGGTGCGGGTGGATGGTGAAGCCAAGCCGCTGCAGCAGCCGCAACATCTTTTGGTTGCTGCTCATGATGTCGCCGACCATCGCCCGGTAGCCTTTGCTGCGCGCGCAATCGATCAGCGCGCTGATCAGGCGGCGACCGAGACCGCATTTCTGCCAGTCATCGGCGACGGCGATGGCAAATTCGACCGACTCGCCGTCGGGCGAGAGCACGTAGCGCGCGCTGCCGATCTGCACTTCGCGTTTGCTGTCGTCGGCAATCGTGGCGATGAGCGCCATTTCCCGGTCGTAGTCGATTTGCGTCAGGCGGACGACCAGCGCTGGAGGTAACTCGCCGATCGCTTCCATAAAGCGGAAATAGCGCGATTCCTCGGACATTCCTTTGACGAATTCGCGTTCGAGTTCCGCGTCTTCCGGGCGCACCGGGCGGATGGTCACCGTATTGCCGTCGTTCATCTGCCATTTCTGGATCAGGTGCTGCGGGTAGGGGTGGATCGCCATGTGCGCATAACGATCGATGCCGCCGCCGAGCGCGTGGTCGATGACGATGCGCGCATCGGCGACGATGGCTCCCTGATCATCGACGATCACCGGGTTGAGATCGAGTTCCTTGATCCACGGCAGATCGCAAACCATCTCGGAAATGGCCATCAGGATTTTTTCCAGGCCATCGCGATTCGCAGAAGGGAGATCGTGGAAGGGCTGCAGAATGCGCGCCGCACTGTTCGAATCGATCAGATCGCGCGCCAGAAAACGGTTCAGCGGCGGCAGGGCCAGCGAGCGCTTGCTGAACAGTTCGACGTCGAAACCGCCGGCACCGAAAGCGATCATCGGACCGAACAGCGGATCACGGAAAACACCGACCATCAATTCGCGGCCATAAGGTTTGGACAGATACGGTTCGATCGACACGCCGTCGATGCGCACTTCCGGATGGCGTTGCTGCACGGTGTTGATGATGTCGTGATAGGCACTCCACACCGATTGTGCGTTGCCGATGTTCAGCCGCACGCCGCCGGCTTCCGATTTGCGCAACAGATCCGACGCGTCAACCTTCATCGCCACCGGGAAACCGATCTGTTGTGCGACGAACAACGCTTCCGTTGCGTTGTGCGCAATCATTGTCTGCGCGACGGGAACGTTGTATGCCCGCAAGAGGGCTTTCGATTCCATACCCGACAACACCTTGCGCCGCGCACCGAGCAAGGCTTCAACCATCGTGCGGCCGTCCGAATCGCCGCCGCGCGGTGAAGCCGGGTGGGCGGGTCCGGGCGTTTCGAGCAGTAATTGCTGATTACGGAAATAGCGCGAGATGGTATCGAACAGTTCGATGACTGCATCGGGTGTATGAAAAACCGGAATGCCCGCCTTTTCAAGTATTTCGCGCGACGGCGCCACCTGCCGGCCGCCCATCCAGCAACAGGAAATCGACAAACGGATTTCTTCCGCCAGATCGATGATCGCTTGCGCAACTTCCTCGGGTTCGGTCATCGCCTGTGGCGAAAGCATGACCAGAATGCTGTCGACGTTTGGGTCGGCGGCGACGGCCAAGATCGCTTCGCGGTAGGTTTGCGGTGTGGCGTCGCCGCCAATATCGACCGGGTTGATCGATGAGCAATCGGAAGGCAGTACCTTGTTCAAGGTGTTGCGCGTTTCCTGGGTCAGCCGTGCCAACGGAATGCCCAGATCACCGGCACGATCGGCGGCGATCGCACCCGGGCCACCGCCGTTGGTGACGATCGCCAGGCGGTCGCCGTCGGGATGAAAGCGAGACGCCAGTGCTTTAGCGGCAGTGAATAATTGACCGATATTCTGCACCCGCACGGCGCCGGTTCGGCGCAGCGCGGCGTCGAAAACGGCATCGGCGACAGCAGCGATCCCTGAATGAGCAACCGCCGCCTGCGCACCGAGTTCGTGACGGCCGGCTTTCAGCAGAATGATCGGTTTGATGCGCGCTGCTGAACGCAAGGCGCTCATGAAGCGGCGCGCATCGCGGATGCCTTCGACGTACATCAGGATATAACGGGTTTTCTCGTCGTAGATCAGGTAGTCGAGAATCTCGCCGAAATCGACGTCGATGTTCATCCCCAGCGAAATGACCGACGAAAATCCGATGTCCACGTTTTCTGCCCAATCGAGAACCGCCGAGCACATCGCGCCCGATTGCGCGACCAAGGCCAGCGAGCCGGCACGGGCGTTGACGCGCGAGAACGTGGCGTTCAGACCGATCGACGGCCGCATGATCCCCAGGCAATTGGGGCCCAGGAGGCGCACGTTGTAGGTGCGGGCGATTTCCATCACCTTGCGTTCCAGTGCCGAGCCGGTGACGCCGGCTTGGGAAAAACCCGAGGCGATGACGATCGCCTGCTTGACGCCGCTGCGCCCGCACTGCTCCATGATGCGCGCCACCGTGTGCGGCTGCGTGGCGATGATCGCCAGGTCGATACCTCCGCCGATGCGATCAACCGATTTATAGGCGGTCTGCCCTTGAATCGTTTCGTGTTTGGGATTGATCGCGTACACCCGGCCGCGATATGTAGATTGCAAAATGTTCCTAAAAATCACGTTGCCGACCGATTTTTCGCGGTCCGATGCGCCGATGACTGCCACCGAGGCGGGTTCGAAAAGAGGCGTCAGATAGTGTCGCGACAACATGGCCGTTCCTCGAGAAGAATGCGGACAAAATGCGAAGGTCCATAAAATTATAAGCAACTGCCATGCGCTGACTTTGATCTGGGTAAGGCAAGGGTCGAATCGTCACCGCCTGACCGTCAGGCGTTTCTGCCGATGCAAACCGTCTGATCAACCGGCGGATCTGTCTGTCATGAAACCGAGAACGGTCGCTGCAGCGCGACGTCCGACATACGAAGGTCTATAGTGATTCTGAAAGCGCAATGTAATGATCCGTGGCAGAGTCATTCAACAATCCCATGTTTTTAAGATCGTTATCCATCTCGGAGTCTCGACGCTCATGAAATCCCGCTCGATTCTTTTGCCCCTTTGGTTACTGCTCGGCGCGATTTGTTGCATTGCCACGGCGGTGATTGCCTATTCGCTGTTCAATCTGGGACAGTTGGGCGATCGTTTTCACAAATTGGTCGAAAGTGACCAGGCGCGCTATGTCGCTGTACAGGATGTGTATGCGCAGGGTTTGCAATCCGGTCAGGCGCTGCGCAACATCCTGCTCGACCCGGCCAATGAGCAGGGTCATAAAAATCTGGCCACGGCGCATGCGAAGCTTGAAGATGCACTGGCGTTGACCAAGAAACTTGCCGCGGGCGACGCAGCAATGGAAAAGCTCAGCGACCAGCTGGCCAACAGTTGGCCGGCGCTGCTGGCGATACGGCTCCGTCTGGCCGAATTGGCGAAAACCGACAGTGCGGCGGCCATTGCCCAGTTGAACAAGGACGAAACGCCCGCCTGGCGGGCGATCCGCAAACTGTTGCTCGAAGAAATCGAACGCCAGGGTAAAGCGGTGATTGAAGTCAAAGCGCAGGTCGACTCACTGACGGCGAAAGCGCAACGCAACGCCTCGATTGCCTGTTTGCTGGCCGGAGTATTGATCATTGCGGCAAGCCTTTATTTTGCGCGAACGCTGCGGCAACCGCTCGGAATCCTTGAAAAATCGATGCAGCAACTCGCTTCGGGCGAAGGTGACCTGCGACAACGCCTGCCCGTGCCGGGCCAGGATGAACTCAGCCGCATTGCCGGCAATTTCAATCGCTTCGTGGGCGATCTCGAGACTTCGGTCAAGGATCTGAATCAGCTGGCCGGCAAACTCAGCCAGTCCTCGTCGGCACTGAGCGGTCAAACCGGGCAATTGTCGTCGTCAACCAGTGAGCAGTCGGCGGCCGCGGCGGCGATTGCCAGAGAAATCGACTCGCTGAGCACCAGCATCGCCGAAGTCGCCGAGTCGGCGGAACGCGTTCGCGCCTTGTCCAACCACAGTCTCGATGCTACCAACGATAGCGAGAAACAGTTGAAAAAACAGTTCGAGGAACTGGCGCGCCTGGAAACGGCTGTACAGCAGATTGCCGATTCGGTGGCCGACTACATTGCCAGCACGCAGACCATCTCTCGGCTGACCGACGAAGTGCGTGAAATCGCCAACCAGACCAATCTGCTGGCGTTGAACGCCGCCATCGAGGCAGCGCGTGCCGGCGAGCAGGGGCGCGGTTTTGCCGTCGTTGCCGACGAAGTGCGCAAGCTGGCAGAAAAATCAGCCGGTTCTGCCGACGAAATCAATGTCACCACAGGCAGCATCAACAGCAAGTCGGATACCTTGCAAGCGGTAGTACAGCAGGGATTGCTCGCCTTGGCGGCCAGTCGCGAGTCGCTGGCGGCCGTCGAACAACGGCTGCAGGAAGGCCGTCGGGCGGTTTCCGAAGCGCACCGCGGCATCGACAACATCACAGCGTCGGTCGGCTCACAAAGAAACGCCAGTGCCGATATCGTCGGTAATGTCGAACGGATCGCCCGACTGGCGGATGAAAACAATAGCAGTGCGCAACTGGCAGCGCGCTCGATCAGTGAATTCGGAGAGTTGGCCAGTGCCATGCACCTGACGGTGTCACGCTTCAAAACGACCTGAGGGCAGCGTGCAACAAGCGTCGCCAACCCGTCGCCAACCCGTCGACAAGTACGGCGGGCGTCAGCGAAAGGTGACGGGGTTCAGGGTAGCAGAAAATCGAGCGTCTGCTGCCACCACGCCGCATCGAGCCGGTAGAACCAATCGTTATGACCCGCCCGATCGACCAGGGTCAGCCGTTTGCGCGTCGTCAGCGCATCGTACAGATTGCGCCCAAAGACGGGCGGGATGATCGTGTCGTCGTTCGCCAGTACCACCTGAACCGGCTTTTCAAGCCCACGCAGATGGCCGACGCTGTCGTAATGGTCGCGCAACAGCCATTTCACCGGCAGCAGCGGGTAATGATGGCGGGCGACATTTTCCAGACGGTCCCAGGGAGTGATCAGCAGCACACCGCTGACCGCCGGGTGATCCCAGGCGCCGGCGGCGACAGCGGCGCCGAGCGATTCGCCGATGATCAGCAGCGGACCCGGGAATCGTTCGGCGACGAGGCTGACCGTTTGCCGCGCGTCGGCGAGCAGACTGTCTTCGCCGACGTTGCCGGCACGCGGACCATACGCCGGGTATTCGGCAAGAACGACTCGGATGCCGAGTGCGGTCAGCTTTTCGGCGTAAAACCGGCGATGACCGGCATGACCGGCGTTACCGTGCAAGACGACGGCCGTCGCGCGCGGCGGCGCGGACGCTTCGGCGAGCAGCCCGCGAAAATCGTTGCTACTTGGCCAGGCGGACAAACCGTCGGCGCTCATCTCGTCGACGCTGGCCGTCGTCGGAAAATAGAGCAAACTGTTCTGAAACATGCCGAATCCCATCAAAGCGAGCGTCACGCCGGCCAGCAGGCAGCTCAGCGCGATGCGGACGATTCTCCTGCCCGGGCCGCCGCGCGGATCGGCACGCGGCGCAGGCGCCTGCGCATCATGCCCGACGGACATAGCGCGCGTCCTCGAACAGCGAAACGATGTCGACGCCGCCGATTTCCGGGTGATCCGGCACCAGATAGAGAATCGGGGTAATCAATTCTTCGAAAATGCCGCGCAGGCTGCGCGCACCGGTTTTGTACTCCATGGCGATTTCGGCAATCTGTTCGAAAACCCGCGTCGCAATTCGTAATTCAACACCTTCGCGGCGGAAGATTTCGATGTATTGGCGACAGATCGAATTCTTCGGCACGCTCATGATGCTGACCAGCATCGGTTTGCTCAGTTCGTGCAGCTTGGCGATGACCGGCAGACGGCCGGTGAATTCCGGAATCAGTCCGAATTCGACCAGATCGGTCGGTTTGACGCGTTTGTTCAGCCGGTCGAGGATGTTCTGATTGTCATCGCCGCTGGTAGCGATGAAGCCGAAACCATGTGTTTTGGCCATGATGTTATCCAGACCGACGAAGGCACCACCGCAGATGAAGAGGATGTTCGTCGTGTCGAGATATTGACCGTCTTTCAGGCGAACCGGCGAACCTTCCATGATCTTCAGCAGGGCATGCTGCACGCTCTCGCCCGAAATGGCCTGTTTTTCCACTCCGGACGCTTTCAGCTTGTCGATCTCGTCGATGAAAACGATGCCAGCCTGCGCCAGCGTCACGTCGCCGTTGGCCTGGTCGAGCAATCGCTGCAGCGTCGCTTCGATTTCCTCGTTGGCGTACTTGGTTTGCGCCAGCGAAGTGGCGTCGGCCGTGACGAAAGGGACGCGCAACAGTTTCGACAAGGTGTCGCAGAGCAGCGTTTTGCCGGTACCCGACGGTCCGACGAGCAGGATATTGCTTTTGGCGATGCTGTCCTGGTGCTGGCCGAAAATGGCGATTTTCCGATAATGCGCATAGACGGCGACCGCCAGCACTTTTTTCGCTTCCTCCTGACCGATCACGAACTGGTCGAGAAAGCGGACGATCGCACTGGGAGTGGTTTCTTTGCTTAACATGCGCTTCCTCTCGGCTTTTGTTCAGACATCATAGCCGCAAAGCGGCTCAGGCACAGCTTCAGCGGTCAATCGCTTCGCCGCTCAATCAGGAGCAGGAAAGAGAGCAGCGCCGAGGCCATGCACACGGCGACGGCGATGGCCAGAGCGCCGGGTTCGCTGTCTATGGCGTGCCCGACGGCCGAGCCGACCAGCGCGGCCAGGGTCATCTGCGCACAACCCATCAGCGCTGACGCCGAGCCGGCCAGCGTCGGGTAGGGCGCTAGCGCCTGGGCAATGGTATTCGGCGTGATCAGGCCGCAGGCGGCGGTGCAGAAAAACATCGGTCCGAGGATCGCCAGCAGACTGTGCTCGCCGCTCCACTCGAGCGCCAGCATCGTCGATCCGGCGGCCGTTCCCAGCAGGACGCCGTAGCGTAACAGCCGCTGACTGCCACAACGTCGTACCAGACGCCCGGAAAGCAGTGAGCCCAGCAGATAACCGACGACGACGGTGCCGAAACTCATCCCGTAAAGTTGTGGTGAGAGCGCATGTCTTTCAGCCAGCAGGAAGGGCGAAGCCGAGATGAAAGCGAACAGGGCGCTGAAAGAAAACGACAGGGTCAACAGATAGCCGAGATAAGCCCGGTCGCGTAATAGACGGTGAAAATTGGCGATCATCTGGCGCGGATTGATCGCCGCCGGCTGGCGATGTACATTGCTTTCCGGTAGCCAGAGTAGGATGGCGGCGATTTGCAGCAAAGAGATTGCCAGCAGCAGGAAGAAATTCGCTTGCCAGCCGAAAGTAACGGTCAGCAAACCGCCCAGCGACGGAGCGAACAGAGGAGCGATGGCCATCGCGCTGCCGAGATAGGCGATGACGCGCGCCGATTCGGTGGCCCCCCAGACGTCGCGGACGATCGCCCGCCCGAGCACCGGACCGGCGCAGGCACCGAGCGCCTGCACAAAGCGCAGTGCAATCAGCGCCTGGATGCCGGGAGCGCAGGCGCAGCCCAACGTGGCCAGACTATAGATCAGCATGCCGCCGAGCATTACTGGTCGGCGGCCGAAACGGTCGGAGAGTGGTCCATAAAGCAATTGGCCACAGGCGAAGCCGGCGAGAAAAAGCGACAGCGTCAACTGCACCGTCGCCGGCGGACTGGCGAAGATCCTGACCATCGTCGGCAGCGCGGGTAGATAAAGATCGGTCGATAACGGGCCGATGGCTACCAACGTGGTCAGAAGAATGAGCAGAGAGTTTGACGGAGCAGGGGATTTCATTAAATTATTTGTCAGAGGGTTGCATGATCCGGTCAAAAACCCTGCCAAAGAGTAGACTTGCTGATCAATGACCCGAGCCAGCCGGCGGTTCTGCGCCGTGCAGCGGAGGAGAGAGACTAACCCCATTTTGATATTTCATTGCCAAATTGCCGGCTGCAGGCATCGTTGACAGCGCAGACGATGCTCGTCGACTCGCTGGCGACTTGGCAAAGCGATGCATTTGAATCTGGGCAACAGCGAATGAATTCATGGATATATTTTTTGTTCTCGCTTTGGTGATGCTCAACGGCATTTTTGCCATGTCGGAGATCGCTCTGGTGACTGCGCGGCGTCCCCGTCTGTCCCGCTTGGTCGAGGAGGGTGATGCCGCGGCGATAGTGGCCTTGCGTCTGCACGATGAACCGACGCGTTTCCTGTCCACCATCCAGATCGGCATCACCTCGATCGGCGTTCTCAATGGCATCGTCGGTGAATCGGTGCTCGCCGCACCGCTGGCCGGCTGGTTGTTTCGCTTTGGTCTCGAACAGGAAACCAGCCGGATCGCCGCTACCGGCCTGGTCGTCGTTCTGATCACCTATATCACCATCGTCGTCGGCGAACTGGTGCCGAAACGCATCGGTCAGTTCAATCCGGAAGGCACTGCCCGGCTGGTGGCACGACCGATGCACTATCTGTCGCTATTCACCTATCCCTTCGTTCGCCTGCTGACCATGTCCACAGACGCTTTGCTGTTGCTGCTCGGTCAACGAGCACCGGCCGGACAAAGCGTGACCGAGGAAGAGATTCACGCGATCATCAAGGAGGGTTCCGAAGCCGGTGTGATCGAGGAGCAGGAGCGGGAAATGGTGCGCAATGTTTTCCGTCTCGACAACCGGCAGATCAGTTCGCTGATGATTCCACGTGCCGAGATCGTCTTTCTCGATGTCGAGCGCTCCATTGAGGAGAACATGCAGCGCATCGCCGCTTCCGACCATTCGCGCTTTCCGGTGTGTCGAGGCGGCCTGCACGACATTCTCGGCATCGTGATGGCCAAACAGTTGCTGACCCGGAAAATCCGCGGCGATGAGATCGATCTGAGCGCACAACTGCAAGCCGCCGTTTTTGTCCCTGAAACCCGCAACGGCATGGATCTCCTCGGCCATTTCCGCTCGTCGGGAATGCAGATGGTGATGGTCGTCGACGAGTACGGCGAAGTGCAGGGACTGATCACGCTGCTCGACGTTCTCGAGGCCGTGACCGGCGAGTTCAAGCCGCATCATCAGGACGACGCCTGGTCCGTGCAGCGCGACGATGGCTCATGGCTGCTCGACGGGCTGATCCCGATTCCTGAACTGAAAGATCTTCTGCAATGGAAAACTGTTCCCGAAGAGGACAAAAACCGTTTCCATACCCTGGGTGGCCTGTTGATGTGGCTGCTCGGCCGCTTGCCGCAAACTGCTGACAAGACGGTCTGGGAAGGCTGGCAACTGGAAGTGGTCGATCTCGATGGCAAACGGGTGGACAAGGTGCTGGCCAGCAAAATACCGGAGACAGTGTCGGCGTCAGCAGAACCGCTTTCGTCGAATTGAATGCTTGATTTGTCGGACGAACGATGCAAACCCTATTGGTGCGAGCGGACAGTGACCCACAACCGGCAGGTTGGCGTGTCCGGGTGCAGTGTGGACGGTGGCTATGGCGTGTCAGCCGCCGCATCGGCCAATTTTCTGGCTTTCTGGGGCTGTTGCTCTGCTTGCTGCCAACGGTCGCCGGGGCCGAAAATCCGCTCCGGCTGGGCATTCTGGCCGTGCGCCCTCCAGCGCAAGCTTTTCAGCAATGGCAACCGTTGGCGAATCATCTCGAACAGGCGCTGCAACGAC
>CAYRXO010000035.1:0-22894 GCA_964428215.1 uncultured Candidatus Accumulibacter sp.
TGTCCGTCGGTCATCCGCCCGTCGTCGAGCACCTGTAGCAGAACGTTGAAGACGTCCGGATGCGCTTTTTCGATTTCGTCGAGCAGGATCACCGAGTACGGCTTGCGGCGCACGGCCTCGGTCAGATAACCGCCTTCCTCGTAACCGACGTAGCCCGGAGGCGCGCCGATCAGACGCGACACCGAATGTTTCTCCATGAATTCGCTCATGTCGACGCGGATCAGATGCTCTTCGGAGTCGAACAGGAAAGCGGCCAGCACCTTGCACAGCTCGGTTTTGCCGACCCCGGTCGGGCCGAGGAAGAGGAAGGAACCGTACGGTCGCTGCGGGTCGGCGAGGCCGGCGCGCGAGCGGCGGATGGCGTTGGCCACCAGGCGCACCGCTTCGTCCTGACCGACGACCCGCTGATGCAGCCGCTCTTCCATCTGCAGCAGTTTTTCGCGTTCGCCCTGCATCATCTTCGCCACCGGAATGCCGGTGGCGCGCGAAACGACTTCGGCGATTTCTTCGGTGCCGACCTGCGTCCGCAGCAATTTGCCGCTCGCGCCGCCGCTGGCGGTTTCGGCCGCCGAGAGTTGCGCCTCGAATTGCGGTAGACGGCCGTACTGGATTTCGGCGACTTTTTCCCAGCGGTTCTCACGCTGCCACTGTGCCAGATCGAGCTTGAGACGATCGATTTCCTCCTTGATCTGCGCGCTGCCCTGCACCTGCGACTTTTCCGCTTTCCAGATTTCGTCGAGATCGTGATACTCGCGCTGCAGCTTGAGCAGTTCCTCCTCAATGAGGTGCATGCGCTTTTTCGACGCCTCGTCCTTCTCCTTGCGCACCGCTTCGCGCTCGATCTTCAGCTGGATCATCCGCCGGTCGAGTTTGTCCATCACCTCGGGCTTGGAATCGATTTCCATCTTGATGCGCGCCGCCGCTTCGTCGATCAGATCGATCGCCTTGTCGGGCAGGAATCGGTCGGTGATGTAGCGCTGCGACAACTCGGCCGCGGCGACGATCGCCGGGTCGGTGATGTCCACGCCGTGGTGCAGTTCGTATTTTTCGCGCAGGCCGCGCAGAATGGCGATCGTCGACTCGACCGTCGGTTCGTCGATCAGCACTTTCTGGAAGCGGCGTTCGAGCGCGGCGTCTTTTTCGATGTACTTGCGGTACTCGTCGAGCGTCGTCGCGCCCAGGCAATGCAGTTCGCCGCGTGCCAGCGCCGGCTTGAGCATGTTGCCAGCGTCGATCGCTCCTTCGGCCTTGCCGGCGCCGACCAGGGTGTGCAATTCGTCGATGAACAGGATCACCCGCCCCTGTTCATGTGAAATTTCCTTCAACACCGCTTTCAGCCGCTCTTCGAATTCGCCGCGGTATTTGGCACCGGCGAGCAAGGCCGCCATGTCCAGGCTGAGCACGCGCTTGCCTTTCAGCGTTTCCGGCACTTCACCATTGACGATGCGCTGCGCCAGTCCTTCGACGATCGCCGTCTTGCCGACGCCGGGTTCGCCGATCAGCACCGGATTGTTCTTCGTGCGCCGTTGCAGAATCTGGATCGAGCGGCGAATCTCGTCGTCGCGGCCGATCACCGGATCGAGCTTGCCGAGTTGGGCGCGTTCGGTCAGGTCGATGCAGTATTTGCTCAACGATTGCCGCTGGCCCTCGGCTTCCGGGTTGTCGACCGCTTCGCCGCCGCGCACCGAATTGACCGCCTGCTCGAGCGATGCTTTGTTCAAGCCGTGCTGCTTGGCCAGCCGGCCGCAGGCGCCCTTGTCTTCGGCCAGCGCCAGGAGGAAGATCTCCGAGGCGATGAACTGGTCGCCGCGCTTCTGCGCTTCCTTGTCGGTCAGGTTGAGCAGATTGCCGAGTTCGCGGCCGATCTGCACTTCGCCACCGTGCCCTTCGACTTTCGGCAGACGTTCGACGACCTGTCGCAGCGCCGTTTTCAGCGCCTGCACATTGACGCCGGCACGCGCCAGCAAGGACGGCGTCGAGCCTTCCTGTTGTTCGAGAAGCGCCAGCAGCAGATGTATCGGCTCGATGAATTGCTGATCATGGCCCACGGCGATGCTCTGCGCATCGGCCAGGGCCTGTTGAAACTTGGTGGTGAATTTATCCAGGCGCATGTTGCGCTCCTTCCAGTAATCGATGAGCTGAATCTGGGGGCGACTCGCGGCAATTCAACGTCTGCAACCACGATCGAAGCGCGACAGAGGCTTGCATTTCCTGTTTTATTGCATCCCTGCAACGCAGGGCAAGCAGAGAAGGCTCAGCGAGAGAAATCGCCTCTGAAAATTTAACGTCTTTAGATCAAAGAAATAAGCAGACAATGCCGCTCAATACATCTTTCATACCTTTGATTTATTGTGTTATTTTTAAACTGCGACAATTCTCCTGAATGTCGTTTCAAGCGGGTAGATTTCTGCTACATTCGCAGCCATGCCCCGCAACGCGCACCGTCCCCGACGAGCTGGTCTGTCCGCGCTTGTTCCTTACCGTCCGGTAATCAGCGGGCGGACAGCTTGTTTTCAACAACGCCCCCCGGCCTCCGGGATGGCATGAGCAACCCACGTCGATGCACCCGTCTGCTGGCGGTGCTTTGGCTGCTGTTTTACGCCGGCCAGTCCGGACCGACGTTTGCGCAAGCGCCTGCCCCGGCGCGCTTTACGCCGGCCGGGCAAATCCTCTTCCTGCAAAGCACCCGTCCCGGCTTTTCGGATGCCGACGTACGGCGGGCGACGATCATCCAGACGCTGATCGATCAGGGCATCAGTCGTAGCAACATCCGCGTCGAACTGCTGGACCTGGACGTCGATCGCGATACCGCCTATCGCCAGAACCTGATCAGGCTGCTACAGCACAAATTCGCCGCCAATCAACTGGCACTGATCGTCGCCGATCAGCGGCCCGCCTACGATTTTCTGGCCCGCGAAGGGGTGGGCTTTCACCCGCACGTTCCCTTGCTGGCTATCGTCAGCAATGATCAGACGCTGTCCGCCAGCCAGCGTCCCTGGATGCAGATCGTCGAGCAGAGCGGCTTGCAGGCCACAACCACCCTGGCCATGCGCCTGCTGCCCAATACCCGTCATCTGCTCGTCGCGACGGGTGACGGAAGCGATGCGCAGGCCTTGCGGCAATCTGTCCGGGCCGGCACGGCGCATCTGCCATCCCCACCTGACATCGAGCTGACCAACGGGCTGACCCATGCGGAAATGTTGCAACGGATCAGCGTGCTCGGCAAAAACAGTGTGGTCTTGTTTCCAGGTGACTACGTGCGCGATAGCAGCGGCCGCAGCTTCATTTCGCAGGACGTTGCCGAAGAGATTGGCAAAACGGCCCGGGTACCCGTCTTCGGCATGCGTGACCTGTACATCCAGCATGGATTTTTCGGTGGACGGGCGGTCAACGCCATTGCCACCGGCCAGTTGGCCGCCAATCTCATTCGCGGGCACTTGGCAGGACGCCTGCCCTTATCGAGTAGCGGGCTGACTTATCAGGCAATCAGCCGGGACATGGTCGATTGGCAACAATTGTTGCGCTGGAAAGTGGCGCGCAAAAGACTTCCTGACGGCGTCGAACTGGTCAACCGGCCCTTGACGCTGGAACAACGCTACCCGGCACAAATCCTGGCTGCTTTCGTGGTCGCCGTAATCGTTGTCATGCTGCTCGCGCTGCTGATGCATCGACAACGACGCGCTGACGCGGATCAGCAGCAGCCATTCGACGACCGGCATATCTGGTCCGCCAGTTCGGCCGAGGAACTTGAGGCAGCCAATCTGCGTCTGGCCATGCTCAGTATTGTCGATGACTTGACCGGTCTGGCCAATCGTCGGCGCCTCGATTACCTGCTGGCCCAGGAATGCCAGCGTGCCAACCGCAGCGGTCAGCCGCTCTCCTTGATCATGGTCGATGTCGATCATTTCAAGGAATTCAATGACCGCTACGGCCATCTGGCCGGTGATGATTGCCTGAAAGCGGTGGCCGGACTGCTGAACGGGATTTGTCAGCGCCCCGCAGACTTGGCATGCCGCTTCGGCGGTGAAGAATTTCTGGTCATTCTGCCGGAGACGGCGCATCAGGGTGCTTTGAAGCGCGCTCAGACACTCTGGCACGCAATCGGTGCACGATCGATTCGTCACGACGCGTCGTCTACGGCGGCGCACGTCACCTGCAGCATCGGCGTCCTGACCAGCAGTTCGCCTCCGGCGCGCAGTCCGCGCGAATTGTTGGCACTGGTCGATGCGCAGCTCTACCACGCCAAGAAAAGCGGCCGGAATGTCATTTGCAGCAGTGACCTGAGTCATCCTTTGCCCGATCAGGCTTCCGAAATCAACCTGATCGGTCGCCCGACCTGCCGCGACGATTTGGCAACGCGGAACCTGAGACCCCCCGGTTTGACGTTTCAACCGGAAATGCTTATCGCGGTCGGCAAAGCCAATCCCGGTTAAAATCACCATGCTCCGTTGGCCGCAAACACGACATCGACGTAGCGGGTCGATCCGGGCCCTCCTGATCGCTTGGCTGTGCACGATCGGCCCTCTGCCGGCGGCGCCCGTCGCCAACAAGCTCAACGACGAAATCGCCATTCTTTACAGCACTCGCGCCGACTCGCCGGTCACCGACAGCATTCACTCCGCTTTAGTCGAAGCATTGCAGTCCGGCGGCATCGATCGGGGCAAGGTTTTCAGCGAATTTCTCGATCTGGCCAGACCGATCGATCACCATCAACGTGCCGAGCTGAATGATTTTATCCGCCACAAATTCGCCAAACACAAGCTCAGTCTGCTAATCGCCGTCCATCGCCGGGCGTATGAATTTCTTGCCCACGAAGGGCGCACTTTTGCGCCGCAACTGCCGGTCATCGCCTGGGCCGGGTCGATGCAGGAACCGTCACCGATCGACCGTCTCTCTCTGCGCATCCTCGAACAATCGTCGCCAAACACGACGATCGATCTCGCACTGCGCTTGTTTCCGCAGACCCGTCATCTGTTGATTGTCACCGGCGCCGATGAACCTTTCCATCCCTATCTCGAGGAATTGAAAAAAAACCTCGGCCCTTTGCCCGCCCGTTTGTCGGTCGAATTCACCGCCGACAAAAGCTTCAAGGAGACGCTCGCCCGCGTCGCAGAACTGCCTGCGGAGAGTGTGGTGATATTCGGTTCCTACTCGCTGGCTGCCGACGGTCAGGCCATGCTGCCGATCGAAGCCGCACGGCAGGTAGCCGCACAGGCCCGGGTTCCCGCCTTCGCGATCACCATCGATCAGGATATCGGTCAAGGTTTTCTCGGCGGCTACGTCGTCGATTCCGCGGCAACGGCACGCACGGTCGCCACTGCTGCCATCGACTACCTGACGGGAAATAGAACACTCGCGACACCTGAAAGCGCTTTGCCGGCGGTGAGCCAGTTCTTCTTCGACTGGCAACAGATGCAACGCTGGGGAATCGACAGCAGTTCCTTACCCGCCGACAGCCGCATCGTCAATCGTCCGGAACCCGCCTGGCAACAGCATCCGGACAACTTGCTGCTTCTGTTGCTCGGCATACTGGTCGCCGGTCTGGCTCTGCTGTTATCGAGAAATCGTCGGCTAAACGCTGTTAACCGCCTGGAGAGCGGAGCAGCGTTGGTATTCAAAGGCTCGGACAAGGCACGAAAATGGGCTGAGCATCTGGCTGCCACCAACCGACGATTGACGCAGATGAGTTTCGCCGACGAGTTGACCGGTCTGGCCAACCGCCGTCGTCTGGAAGAGGTGCTGGAACAGGAGTGTCATCGCGCCAATCGCAGCGGACTGCCACTCTCGTTGATCATGCTCGATGTCGACCACTTCAAGGCCTTCAACGATACTTATGGACATCTGGCTGGCGATGATTGTCTGAAGACTCTTGCCGAAATCTTTGCCAGTGCCGTACAGCGACCCGCCGATCTGGCCTGCCGCTACGGTGGCGAAGAGTTTCTGCTGATTCTGCCGGAAACACCGTACCGTGGCGCGGTTGAAATCGCCCAGGCCTTGCACGCCGAGATCGCCAAATGCGCCATCCCGCACCTCTCGTCACCCACCTCACCGCAGATCACCTGCAGCAGTGGCGTCCTGAGCGCGCAAGCACCGCCGGCGCGCCGGCCACTCGAGCTGTTGGCTGCGGTCGACCACCAGCTCTACCGCGCCAAAAGCGAGGGCCGCAATCGTTGCATCGCTCTCGATCTGAACACTTCCGAGATTGCCGCCCCGGAACCAAACTGACTCGCCACAGATGCCACGCCCAGCATGCTGCAGCAAGCTCATCGTCTGTCTGCTCCCGTTTTCCAGTCGGAAGAATCATCAACAATTGCCTTGCAATTCGGCTGAACCGGAAGGAAAACTGGCGGCGAAGCGATCGATCCATTCGCGTGCCGCGGCTTCACCATCAAGCTGACGACCTTCCTTGCGTAACACTTCCTGCCGATAGTTTTCGATATAACAAACCTGCTCGACCATGCGCGCGGCAAATTCGTCGTCCGATTCGGTGAAACGGATACCGACCTCGCAGAAGGCACCATCGCCTTGGGACCGGCACCAGACAACCGCGCCTGGCGCACTGAACGGCGGCTGCACCAGCGGGATGGTCACCTGTACCCGGGCACCAACCGGCAAAGGCTGTGCGCAGCGGCAGGCCAGCCCACCCCGGCTGACGTTTTTCAGCCGTCGGGACGCTGCGGGCTGCGAATCGGCGGGATCGATTTCAATCGGAATGTCGGCAGGATGCCGAATGAAACCCCGGGCCAGGATTTGTGACGCGTTCATTGCAGAGCCTCCCTTGCTCAAAGTCACGGACCAGATCCAGCGAAAACCCGGCGCCGCGATCGATCCGTGGCTTTGCTACCCAGCCAAAGCAGCCATCCCGACTTCTCAGGCCAGACGAGGTCATCGGTGTCCCGCGGGCCATTGTCGCCTCCATCGCGGAATGGCTTCTTGCCGACTTCCGACCGATCAATTCTTCGGCTGCCGTCCCAAGTTGAAGAATTCATCATTCGGCCGCATCGAGGTCATGTTCGCCAGACGATTGGACATGGCGAAAAAGGCCGCCACGGCGCCGATGTCCCAGATATCGTCATCGGAGAAACCGTGCGCGCGCAGGGCGGCGAAATCGGCCTCGCCCACTTCGGCGGAATGCAAGGCGATTTTCACGGCAAAGTCGAGCATCGCTTTCTGTCGATCGCTCAGGTCGGCCTTGCGGTAGTTGACCGCCACCTGATCGGCCAGCAGCGGATTGCGCGCGCGGATACGCAGGATCGCGCCGTGCGCGACCACGCAATACTGACATTGATTGGCGCCGCTGGTGGCGACGACGATCATCTCCCGTTCGGCCTTGCTCAGACCGCTCGGTTTTTCCATCAGGGCGTCGTGGTAGTCGAAAAACGCCCGGAACTCGTCCGGACGATGTGCCAGGGTCAGGAAGACGTTGGGAATGAATCCCGACTTTTCCTCTACGGCAAGGATACGTTCACTGACATCCGCGGGCATTTGCTCGAGATCCGGAACGGGGAAACGACTGATCGAAGGTTTCATGACAAACATGCCTCAAGTAGATAGGGCCACATGCCTTGTTTACGGAACGGCTGCCGCCATCTGGATGCTCGCCGGGCGATGACAAGGCCACCCAGCGGTCATTGCGTCGCCACATTTTGCCACCAGAGGCCGCATGCGCATGCCTGCCCCGCTCGAGCGCTGCCATCAGAGCGGGCGTTCGTGGCATGATACACAAACCCATACGCACTTTGAGGAGTGAATCGTGACCCTGACTGACGACTTCGACAGCCTCTTCCCCGCCATTCCTTTCGGTCGCCGGAAATTCATCGTCGCTTCGCTCGGCGCCGGTTTCGCTCTCGCCGTGCAACCGGCCGCCGGACAGACGACGATCAGCACCGACAGCATCGGTCTGCTGGCCGGCGAGATCAAGGTGCCGACGGCGGACGGCGAAATGCCCGCCTACCGCGCCCAGCCAACCGATGGGGCCGTGTTCCCGGTCATCCTGGTGGTACAGGAAATTTTTGGCGTCCATGAGCACATCAAGGATGTCTGCCGGCGACTGGCCAAGCTCGGTTATCTGGCGATTGCGCCGGAACTCTATGCCCGACAGGGCGACCCGCGGCAATACACCGATCTCCAGGAGATCCTCGGCAAGATCGTCGCCAAAGTCCCCGACGCGCAGGTGATGGCCGATCTGGACGCCTGTGTCGCCTGGGCGAAAGCGCACGGCGGCCAGACCGACCGTCTGGGAATCACCGGCTTCTGCTGGGGCGGGCGGATCACCTGGCTCTATTCGGCGCACAATGCGCAGATCAAAGCCGGAGTCGCCTGGTATGGACGACTGGTCGGTCCGAGCAATGAACTGACACCCCGTCAGCCGCTCGACATCGCCGGCAAACTGCACGCCCCGGTACTCGGACTATACGGCGCCGCCGATCAGGGCATCCCGCTGGAGACGGTCGGACAGATGCAACAGGCGCTTGCGCTGGCCGCCAATCCGGCGAGTAAGGAGTCGACGATCCACGTCTACGAAAATACCCCGCATGCTTTTCACGCCGACTACCGGCCCAGCTACCGCAAGGAAGAAGCCGCAGATGGCTGGCGTCGCCTGCAGTCGTGGTTCAAACAGCACGGCGTCTGAAAAGACGAGACGATGTACCCGGCGAGCTGGCGGCCCGCCGTACTGACACCGACTTCCGCAGCACCCCCTCCGCGTCAGCCGAGGCTGAAGCACAGATATTTGATTTCCAGATACTCGTCGAGTCCGTACCGGGAGCCTTCGCGACCGAGGCCGGACTGTTTGACGCCGCCGAACGGCGCCACTTCGTTCGAAATCAGCCCGGTGTTGATGCCGACCATGCCGTATTCGAGCGCTTCGCCGACGCGCCAGCAACGCGCCATGTCGCGAGTATAAAAATAGGCCGCCAAGCCATATTCGGTGTCGTTGGCCAGCCGAATCGCTTCGGCCTCGTCACTGAAACGGAAAACCGGCGCCACCGGTCCGAAAGTTTCTTCGCGCGCGACGCGCATCGCCGGCGTGACGTCGGCAAGGACCGTCGGCTCGAAAAACTGCCCGCCGAGCGCATGCGCTCGCCCACCGACGACGACGCGCGCGCCACCGGCCAGCGCATCGGCGATATGCGCCTCGACCTTGGCCAGCGCCGCGGCATCGATCAGCGGCCCTTGCGTCACCCCTTCCTCGCGACCGGGGCCGACCTGCAGGCGTTGCACACCCTGCGCCAGCCGCTCGACGAAAGCGTCGTAAATGCCGTCCTGCACCAGCAGACGATTGGCGCAGACGCAGGTCTGGCCGGTGTTGCGATATTTGGCGACGATCGCTCCTTCGACGGCGGCGTCGAGGTCGGCATCGTCGAAAACGATGAACGGTGCATTGCCGCCCAGTTCGAGCGACAGTTTCTTGATCGTCGGCGCGCATTGCGCCATCAGCAGACGACCGACTTCGGTCGAGCCGGTGAAAGACAATTTGCGCACCCGCGGGCTGGCAGTGAGCACGCCGCCGATGATCGCCGGATCGCCGGTGAGCACATTGAACACGCCGGCCGGCAGACCGGCGGCGGCGGCCAGCTCGGCCAGCGCCAGCGCGGTCAGCGGCGTCTGTTCGGCCGGCTTGACGATCGCCGTGCAACCGGCGGCCAGCGCCGGCGCCACCTTGCGGGTGATCATCGCCAAGGGGAAATTCCACGGCGCGATCGCCGCGCAGACGCCGACCGGCTGTCGCAGGGTGAGCAAACGCCGGTCGCCGGTCGGCGACGGAATGCTCTCGCCGTATGCACGCTTGCCTTCCTCGGCGAACCATTCGACAAACGACGCACCGTAGCCGACTTCGCCACGCGCCTCGGCCAGCGGCTTGCCGCATTCGGCCGTGATCAGCTGCGCCAGACTCTCGCTCTCGGCAAGAATCAGTTCATACCAGCGGCGCAAGAGCAGCGCTCTTTCCTTGGCTGTTTTTGCCTGCCAGGCCGGCAGCGCGCGCGCGGCAGCATCGATCGAACGCTCGCTTTCGACTGCACCGAGCAGCGGCACCTGACCGATCGTCTCGCCGCTCGCCGGATCATGCACCGGCATCATCCGGCCATCGTCGGCGGCCACCCAGATTCCGTCGATATAGGCACGTGAATGCAGCAGGCGCGGTTCGGCAAATGGCATGTCAATTTCCTGACCTGTAAAAAAAGACCAGTTTATACTGTCAGCCATGCCTGTCCAGTGCAACCGTGTCCGGCCCTTGCTCCTGGCGCTCAGCGTGCTGCTGACCGCCTGCGGCAGCACGCCGTCGAAACAGACATACGCTCCGCACGCAACCGCCGAACGTCCGGCGAGCAGCGCCAAAGGCAACGACGTCGTGATGTTCGCGCTCGGTCTGATCGACACCGGCTACCGTTTCGGCGGCAAAAACCCGGAAGCCGGCCTCGACTGCAGCGGCATGGTCACCTACATCTATGGCCGTGCAGCGGGCGTCAAAGTCCCCGGCAGCGCTGCCGACATCGCCAAACGCGGACGCGCCGTCAGCCGCGAGCGTCTGCGCCCGGGCGACCTGGTGTTCTTCAACACGCGCAACTTCCCCGCCTCGCATGTCGGCATCTATATTGGCGACGACCGCTTCGTGCACGCGCCGTCGTCGAGAGGCCGCGTGCGCATCGACCGCCTCGGCGCGAGCTACTTCGCGCAGCGTTTTGAGATGGCGCGATCCTACTTCGACTGATCGGCAGGGATGTGACCGGCAACTTCATGCTTGGAAATCGATCCAGTGAGCAATAATCCTTATCAAGCACCACAGTCGAAACAATTGACCGATGTTCCGTTCAGCGATGAACATGTGTTTTACGTCGTCTCGAAACGGAAATTTGCGGTGCTTTTTATCGCCACGTTCGGGTTTTATGGCCTGTATTGGGTTATAAAAACTGACAGAGCTACAAGTCTGCATCCAACGAAAAAATGATTCCAATCTTGCGCGGATTTTTCCAGATATTTTTACCCATTCACTGCTCAGAAAAGTTCAGGCAGAACTTGATCATCGCGGCATCAACTTTCCGTGGTCTGCCAACGCGCACGCCACCCTGCTGGTGATTCTCCTCCTTCTATCCAACATCCTCGATAGAATGTCAATGAGATCAATCGGCAACCCTCTGACTGAATATGTTTCGCTTGCGCTGATGGTTCCATTGCTTTTCGCCTACCTGAAGGCCCAGGCGGCCATCAACTGTGCTTGTGGCGAAGCACGGAGAACGAGCAACGACCACTTTACCGGCGCAAATCTTGCTTGGATTGCCTGTGGACTGATTCTCTGGGGACTGAGCATTTATGGTCTGCTCAATCCGTCATGAATCAGTGCTGACCGTTGGCTGCAGTTTTCTGAAAACAAGGGTGCATCGCTGTTTAACAACCAAGCTGACAGGCAACTCTCCAATCTCCCCGTTCCCCTGCAGAAGAGGTGAAGGAATGCGGGAAACGGACCAGGCATTCATTCTGCAATCAGGCTGAAATAAATCCCACACCGTTAGCCGCTTGTTCATCACGAGCCCCTCTCCACCATCTTTGCCGCTGCACGATTGGTCAGCACCACCCCGGCGACGACCAGCCCACCACCGGCCAGAACCGCCACATCGAGTCGTTCGCCGAGCAGGAGCGCACCGAGCAGCACCGCGCTGACTGGGACCAGATTGATGAACGCGCCGGAGCGTGTCGCGCCGATGTGTTGCACGGCTTCGGCGTACCAGGTGAAACCGATGGCCGTACCGAACAGGCCAAGGAAAACGATGGCGCTGCCGCCACGCCAGCTCAGCGCGTCGAGCGCAAACAGACTGCCTTGCAGCCAAGCCGCAACGGTCAGCAGCAGCCAGCCGGCGAGGCTGGCGCCGAAGGTCATCGCCAAGGGCGACAGCGTGCGCGTGCCGCGACGGCCGACGAAGGTGTAAATCGCCCACAGGAAGCTGCAGGCAACGACCAGCCATTCGCCGACGCCAACCCGGCCGTGCAGCAGTTGCGCCGGCTGGCCGTTGGTCACCACCAGCAGGCAGCCGAACATGGCGATGCCGATGCCGAGCCCTTTCAGGCGTGACATCGCCACGCCGAAGAGCAGCCAGTCGCCGGCAGCGATCAGCGCCGGCGTCAGCGCGACGACCAGCGCGCCGCGCCCGGCTTCGATCAGGGTCATCCCGTAGAGAAAACAGAGGTTGTAGAGGAAGATGCCGCTGCAGCCGAGCGCGAGCAAAATCAGCGCTTCGCGCCTGCTCCAGCGCGGCCAGCCTTCGCGCTGGATGAGCAATGCGCCCAGGGCGATGGCAGCAAGCAGGAAGCGCCAACTGGCCACCGCCAGCGGCGCCGCTTCGCTGACCGCGACACGTCCGGCGATCCAGGTCGCCCCCCAGATCAGTGCGGTAGCGATCAGCTTGAGATAAGTCTGCGAGCGCGTCACCGGCACATCGCCCAGACGACGCTCACGCTGGCCTTGACCGGCCTGTTGCGGTGACGAGCACTCAGCGCAGGGTCTCGAGCGCCGCCTGGTAGCTGGCGAGCAGGTCTTCACGGCGATGTACGGTGAACCCGAGGTCGCGCATCAGGCCGTCCTTCAGGCCATAAATCCAGCCATGCACGGTCAGCGCTTGCCCACGGCGCCAGGCATCCTGGATGACAAAAGTCTGGCAGACGTTGGCCACTTGCTCGAGGACATTGAGTTCACAGAGCCGGTCGTGACGTTGCTCCTCAGGCAGTGCGTCGACGCTGGCCAGATGCTTTTCGTGCACATCGACGACGTGACGCAGCCAGATATCGACCAACCCGACGCGGTCGCGGTTGAGCGCCGCCTTGACGCCGCCGCAGCCGTAATGGCCGACGACCATCACGTGCCGTACCTTGAGTACATCGACCGCGAACTGGATCACCGACAGGCAGTTGAGGTCGGTATGCACGACGACGTTGGCGACGTTGCGATGCACGAAAACTTCGCCCGGCAACAGGCCGACGATTTCGTTGGCCGGCACGCGCGAATCGGCGCAGCCGATCCATAAATACGCCGGTGTCTGCAATTTGGACAGCCGTACGAAGTAGTCGGGATCGGATTCCTGCATCCGGCTCGACCAGGCGCGATTGAAATCGAAGAGGTGGAACAGGTTTTCGTTCGCCACCTCCTCTTCCGACCAGTTTTCCAGATCGAGGGCGAGAAACATCGTTCCTTCAAGCGGCGTCTGGTAATACGCCGGCGTCTCCTTGAAACCGAGTTCACGATACAGACGGACGGCGACGCGCATCGCCGGCAAAGTGTCGAGCAGCAGTTTGCGGTAACCGATCTCCTTCGCCGCCTTGATTGCCGCCAGCACCAGATCGAGTCCGATGCCGTAACCGCGCTCGCGAGGCTCGACGTACAGCCGTTTCAATTCGCACAGATTGTCCGAAAAGGGCCGCAAGCCGACGCAACCGGCAGGCTGTCCGTCGCGTTCGGCGTAGAACAGGCGGCCACCAGGTACCGAATACGCGCCCGGCAGCGAGGCCATTTCCTCGTCGAAATTCTGGTAAGACAGGTCTACGCCCAGCCAGGCGGCATAGTTGCGGAAAAATTGCCTGACGTGAGCAATCCCTTCCGTATCGTCGGCCGTCAGGACACGCAGTGTGCAGTTCATGATGTCAATGGTTTCTCACAATAAAGATTTACAGGGTTTCGCTGAACAGTTCGCGACCGATTAGCATGCGACGGATTTCCGACGTGCCGGCGCCGATTTCGTACAGTTTGGCGTCGCGCCACAGCCGGCCCGCCGGGTAATCGTTGATATAGCCATTACCGCCGAGAATCTGGATCGCCTCACCGGCCATCCAGGTCGCTTTTTCGGCAGCGTAGAGAATCGCCCCGGCCGCGTCCTTGCGCGTCGTCTCGCCGCGGTCGCAGGCCTGACCGACCGCATAGACGTAGGCGCGACAGACGTTGAAGGTGGTGTACATGTCGGCAATCTTGCCCTGCATCAGTTGAAACTCGCCGATCGGCTGACCGAATTGCCGCCGGTCGTGGATGTAGGGCAGCACCAGATCGAGCGCTGCCGCCATGATGCCCAGCGGACCGCCGGCGAGAACGGCGCGTTCGTAATCGAGACCGCTCATCAGGACCCGCACACCGCCGTTGACCTGGCCGAGGACGTTTTCGGCCGGCACAGGGCAGTCGTCAAAAAACAGCGGATAGGTATTCGAGCCGCGCATGCCGAGTTTGTCGAGCTTGCTGCCGCAGGAAAAGCCCGGCAAACCCTTTTCGACGATGAAGGCGGTGATGCCTTTCGGACCGGCGTCGGCAGCGGTTTTGGCGTACACCACCAGCGTGTCGGCGTCGCCGCCGTTGGTGATCCACATCTTGCCGCCATTGAGCACATATTTGTCGCCTTTCGCGTCGGCGCGCAGGGTCATGCCGACGACGTCGGAACCGGCATTGGCTTCCGACATCGCCAGCGCGCCGACGTGTTCGCCGCTGATCAGCTTCGGCAGAAAACGCTTTTTCTGTTCGGCGTTGCCGTTGCGACGAATCTGATTGACACAGAGATTGGAATGCGCGCCGTAGGACAAGGCGACGCTGGCCGAGGCGCGTGAAATCTCTTCCATGACGATGATGTGCGCCAGATAGCTCAGCCCGCTGCCACCGTATTCCTCTTCAGCAGTGATACCGAGCAGCCCCATGTCGCCGAATTTGCGCCACAAGTCAGCGGGAAAAAGGTTGTCGCGGTCAATGTCGGCGGCACGCGGAGCGATTTCAGCCGCCGCAAAGGCACGCACGCTGTCGCGCAGCATGGCAATGGTTTCGCCGTGTGCGAAACCGAGACCGGGATATTCCATCGCAATTCTCCTTATTTGGCAGGACGGTCGACGGCTGGCGTTTCGGGAACAGCGATGATCGTCTGCTGCATGATCGCGCAGACGGTCCGCCGCTGCTGGTCGATGGCAAAGACTTCAGCGCGGGTGACGATCAGCGTGCGGCCATGGCGAACCACCGAACCTTCGGCGATCAGCCATTGACCTGCGGCCGGCGCCAGCAGGTTGATCTTGTACTCGACGGTCAACACCGCCGTGTCGGCAGCGGTCAGCGTGCTAGCCGCGTAGCCGGCCGCCGAATCGGCGATCATGCCGACCACCCCGCCGTGAATATAGCCGTGTTGCTGGCAAATCTCGGCCTTGAACGGCAGATGGATCTCGGTGTAGCCGGGTTCGACGACCAGCATTTGCGCGCCGATCAGCGTCATGGCCTGCTGGCGTGCGAAGTTGGCGCGCACGCGTTCGGCAAAATGCGGATCCTGGATTTTATGCATTTTCACTATTTGCCGGCGGAATGATCGGGGCTGACTGCTCTGCCGCCTTGCGCCTTGCGGCTGGCGGCAGAGGATCGCGTGTAGAATGGGGGCATCCCTGCCTACACCAGCCATCGGCTGCTGCAGTGCGCAGTGTACCGTTTTCAAGGCCATTTTCAATCGACCTCCGCTGGTCACGATCGGATTCGCGATGCTTCCAGTCTATCCTTTTGCCGCGCCACCGGCCGCCGCTGAAACCTGCGCAGTTGCAACGGGCGTGCATTGGTTGCGCATGCCCTTGCCTTTCGCGCTGAATCACATCAATCTCTGGTTGCTCGAAGATGATGACGGCTGGGTGATCGTCGATACCGGCTTTGCCCTCGACATGGTCAAGGACTGCTGGCTGCAGATCCTGGCGCGTCTGGCAAACACAGCGCGCGGCGACCGTATCACCCGCATCATCGTCACTCATTTCCATCCGGACCATCTCGGTCTGGCGGCCTGGCTGCAGGAGCGTACCGGCGCGCCGGTGGCCATGTCGGTCGGCGAGTACCTCACCGCGCACGCGGTCTGGCACGAAATCGGCGGGCACGGCAATCAACCGATGTTGCGCCAGTTCCGTGCGCACGGGCTCGACGAAGAACGTTGCGCAGCGCTCGAACGGCGTAGCGGCACTTACAATCGTGGCGTCCCCACCCTGCCCGTCAGCTACCAGCGGCTGTTCGCCGACGACCGGCTGGCGATCGGCAGTCAACACTGGCAGGTGCGCATCGGCTACGGCCACTCGCCGGAACATGTCTCGCTGTACTGCGCCGAACTCGGCGTGCTGATTTCCGGCGACATGCTGCTGCCGAAGATTTCGACCAATATCAGCGTCTTCGCCGTCACTCCGCTCGCCGATTCACTGGCCGATTATCTGCAATCGATCGACAGCTATCTAGATCTGCCCGCCGATACGCTGGTGCTGCCTTCGCACGGCCTGCCGTTCAAGGGCATCGCTGACCGCGTACGCGCGCTGCACGACCACCACCAGGAACGTCTGCAACTCCTGGCCGCTCATTGCGAAAAACCGCGTAACGCCACCGAGTTACTGGCGACGCTTTTCCCGCGCGACCTCGACACGCACCAGACGATGTTTGCCATGGGCGAAGCGATTGCGCATCTCAACCGTCTCGAGCGTAGCGGTGTGTTGCAGCGCGTCGACGATGGCCGCGGGGTCGTCCGTTTCGTGCACCGCGGCGGTCACCAGCCACCATCCCCGGAAGCGCAGAGATGATCATTACACCCTCGACCTCTCTGGCAGAGGAAGACTGGCCGTCGACGCCGGCCGACTTTGCCGAACTCTATCTCGACGTCGCCAGACAGGCTTCGCGTCTGCTGGCCCGGCACATGAAGCGTCGTGCCCGCGCCGGACAGGTGTTGTCGACCGGCGAACTGGGTGTCGCCAAAGCGTATATGGACCTCTCGGTGCATCTGTTGAGCAATCCCTTCCGTCTGGCGCGTACGCAGATCGAATTGATGCGCGACCATCTGCGGCTGGCACAACATTCGCTGCTGAAAAGTATGGGGCTGTCCAGCCGCGACATCGCCACACCCGCTTCCGACGATCCGCGCTTCGACGACCAGGCCTGGAGCAACCATTTTCTGTTCGATTTCCTCAAACAGTCGTACCTGATCACCAGCCGTCACGTGCACGAAGCATTGAGCCACGCTGACGGAATACACGATGCGACACGCGGCCAGCTCGACACGCTGACCCATCGTTATCTCGATGCATTGTCGCCGAGCAATTTCGCGCTAACCAATCCAGCCGTGTGGCGGGAGACGGTCAACAGCCGCGGACGGAATCTGACCAAAGGTCTGAAGCAACTGCTCAACGATCTGCAGACCGACGCACTGCCGCGGCAACACGCGCGTGAACTGGGTATCGACCTGGCAAACACGCCCGGGCAGGTGGTGTTTGAAAACGAGTTGCTGCAACTGATCCAGTACGCGCCCGCGACGCCACAACAGTTCGCCAAGCCGCTGCTGATCATTCCGCCGTGGCTGCACAAGTATTACCTCTTCGACCTGCGCGCCGACCACTCCTTCGTCAAATGGTGTACCGATCAGGGATTCACCACCTTCATCATCAGCTGGGTCAACCCGGATGCCGCGCTCGCTGAGCGGACGTTTGCCGATTACCTGACGCAAGGCACGCTGGCCGCGCTGCGCGCGGTACAGCAAGTCACCGGTGAAAGAAAGATTCATCTGGCTGGCTATTGTCTCGCTGGCGCGCTACTGATGGCCACGCTGGCGTACATGGCGGCCAAACGCGATTACCGCGCCGCCTCGGCGACCTTCCTGGCCAGCACGCTCGACTTTTCCGCCACCACCGGACAGCCCGACCACCCCTTGCCGAACGCGCCGCAGGCCAGTCAGCGCTTGCGCAACAGCGATCTGCTGTGGTCCTTCGTCGTCAATCACTACCTGCTCGGCAGGGAAGCTTTCCCGGACGATCTGCTGTACTGGAACACCGACGTCACCCGCCTGCCGACTGCCCTGCACGCCTTCCATCAAGGTCGATTCCAGTCCGACAACGCGCTGGCCAAGCCGGGTGCCTTATCGCTGGCCGGCGTCGACCTGGACGTGCGCAAAGTGAAAGTACCCTGTTATTTTCTGGCGACGATCGACGACCAGATCGCCGCCTGGTCCAGCGTCTACCTGGGAACACGCCTGCCACGCGGCCCGTTCCGTTTCGTCCTCGGCGGATCGGGACATCTGACCGGCATCGTCGATCCGCCGGCCACCGGTCGCCATGGCTACTGGACCGCTGGCGACCTACCGGCCAACCCGAAGGCTTTTCTCGCCGCGGCCAGCCATCACCCAGGCTCGTGGTGGACCGATTGGCGCGACTGGTTGCTGGCGCAGGACGATCGCCAGGTCGACGCACGCTGGCCCGGCGAAAGCAAACTGCGCAGCATCGAAGAGGCTCCCGGCCGTTACGCGCGCGATTGACGCATCGAGCGCACCAGCGACGGCTCTCCGCCTGCGTCAGCATTCACCCGCTTGTCGTAGAATGAGCAGATCATGCGCTCACAATCGCTTCCCGACTACGACGGAACTGGCATTCTCGGCCTGATGCAGAGCATCGCCACCGCTTGTGGCCATGCGCGTCCTGCCTACCGGCCACTGTGCATCCTGCCGGCCAGCCGGCTGGCGCCAGCGCGTCATATCGTCCTCTGCGTCATCGACGGACTCGGAGAGCGGACGCTGCTGCGGCATACCGGCAGTCCGCATTTGCGGCGCCACTTGCTCGGCAGCCTGAGTTCGGTATTTCCGTCGACGACCGCCAGCGCCATCCCGACGTTCATGACCGGTCTGGCGCCGGCGCAACACGGTCTGACCGGCTGGCACATGTATCTCCAGGAAATCGATCAGACGCTGGCCATTTTGCCGCTGCTCCCGCGTGTCGGACCGGCGCTGCATCCGCCGGAAAATTTGCCGGCGCAACTGTTCGATCATCCGACCCTCTTCGAAGCCCTCGATCGCGAATGCTGGGTCGTCGCGCCGCGAAGCATTGCCTTCAGTCCGTTCAACGTCCGGCATGCGCGTGGCGCACAGATCGCCGCCTATGCTTCCCTGCCCGAGATGTTCGGCCAACTGGCCGAACTGCTGGCCTCGCCCCATCCAAGCTATGTCTATGCCTATTTTCCCGATTTCGACACTCTGTCGCATCAGTACGGCACCGGCAGCCGACAAGCCCTGCAGGCGCTCAGCCAGTTCGATGCCCTGTTCGGCCGCCTGATCGAACAGTCGCGTGGCAGTCAGAGTTGCATGCTGGTCACCGCCGATCATGGCTTCATCGACTCGCCGCATCGCCATGTCGTCAATCTCAATGAGCATCCGATTTTGGTCGAGCTACTGCAGCGTCCGCTGTGCGGTGAACGCCGGGCCGCTTATTGCTACGTCGCCGCGGACAATCGGCCAACGTTCGAGGCTTATGTTCGTCGTCACCTCAGTCGGGCCGTGCATCTTTACGACAGCCGCTACTTGATCGACGCCGGCTGGTTCGGCCCGCCACCGTATCATCCGCGCCTCGCCGAGCGGGTCGGCGATTACACTTTGGTCGGCAAAGGCAACTGGACGATCAAGGACTGGTTGCCGGGCGAGCGCCATTACGCGATGCTCGGCGTACATGGCGGCATCAGCGACAGCGAAATGCGCGTGCCGCTGTGTGCGGTGTTCATCTGAGCGCTGCCTGTTCATCCCACTGCCGGAGATTGCCCGATGGCTATCGACGATGCCAAACGCGAAAAAACCGATCGGCTGATCGCCGAAGCAATCCGTCAGCGCAACTCGCGCGATGCGGGCTACCGCGAGCAGGCCTTGAAAATTTATCCGTGGATCTGCGGCCGCTGCGCACGCGAGTTCACCGTGCACAATCTGCGCGAGCTGACCGTACACCACCGCGACCACAATCATGAGCACAACCCGGCGGACGGCAGCAATTGGGAATTGTTGTGCCTATACTGTCATGACAACGAACATTCGCGCCAACGCGATGCCGAAGCAGCGCGCCAGGCAGGACTCGATTCGTTGCCCAGCCACCGCAGACCCCAGGCCACGTCACAACCGTTTGCCAACCTCAAAGACCTGCTGAAACACGACTGAGCAACGCTTTGTTTCCGGTGTGCCGGCCTGCCACGATATTTCTCCTCGCTTCGACGGTTCGATCGTCATGTCATTCCACAACATTGCCGGATACGGCGGCCTGAGCCAAGATGAGCGAGCAACACAGTTACAAACTTCTGCAAGACATTGCCAGAGATCTGTCCGGTGAGGTGGTTTCTTTTCCGACTTTCCTCGATATCACCTTTCAGGTGCGCTCGGCGCTGAAGAAACCGGACCTGACCAGCGCGCAATTGGGGGCACTGGTCAGCGCCGAGCCGCTGATGAGTACCAAAATCATCCGTCTGGCCAATTCGGCAGCGCTGAACACTTCCGGCAAGGTAATCGTCGACCTGACGACAGCCATCACCCGCGTCGGCATGGAAGCCTTGCGCAGCATCTCGTTTGCGGTGGCCATGGAACAACTGTTGAACTCGAAGAAAATGGCGCCGTTCGAAACGCTGTCGCGCCGGCTCTGGGAACACACCATGGATGTGGCGGCGATGTCGCGTGTCATCGCCCGCCGGATGACGCGCATCAACCCCGACGAAGCGATGTTCGCCGGGCTGGTGCATGATATCGGCGTCTTCTACCTGCTCTCGCGCGCGGTCAATTTCCCCGCGTTGGTCGCCGACGGTCACGAGCTGCAACAATTGCTCGTCCAGTGGCACGATAACATCGGCCACGCGCTGCTGTCGGCAATGGGATTACCCGAGGCAATCCTGACTGCCGTCCTGGAACACGAGCAGGATCGTCCGGGAGGCGCCTTCAAAAGCATCGGTGACATCCTTTTCGTCGCCAACCAACTGGCCAACCTGCGCAAGAGTTGGCGTGAAGAAGCCTTTATCGTCAAACCGGACGCCAATCTCTTCGCGCGCTGGTTCGAATCCGGCTCGCTAGCTACCCTGATGGCCGAATCGGCGGAAGACATCGCCTCACTGAAAAGCGCACTTGCATGAACTCGGCCGTTCCGACACCGTCGAGGCAAGGGAAAAAAGCCAAGCAGCTCCGGCAATCCTGCCAATCGTTGCAATCGAGCCGCGTTCCCGGCCGATGAGATCACAAGCGGCGTATCTTTTCCAGCAAGGCCGTCGTCGAGGTCTGATGCACAAAGGGTACGGAGTATACCCGTCCGCCCCAATCGCTAACCTGTCGATAGCCGACGATCTTGTCGACCGGCCAGTCGCCACCTTTGACGAGCACCTCGGGCCGGCATTCGCGTATGCGTGCCAAAGGCGTGTCTTCGTCGAACCAGGTGACCAGATCGACCGCTGCCAGCGCGGCGATCAGCGCCAGGCGGTCGGCCAAGCCATTCACCGGTCGATCATCGCCCTTACCGAGTCGCTTTACCGACGCATCGCTGTTCAAAGCCACGACCAACGCGGCACCCAGTGCCCGTGCTTGCGCCAGCAAGGTCACATGCCCTCGGTGCAGAACGTCGAAACAACCATTGGTAAACACCAGCGGACGCGGCAAACCGGCCAAGCGGTCCGGGAACTCATCGGGAGAAACGATTTTATTTTCGAATGCCAGCCGCTGTTCGCCCATGTCGCGAGGAGGAAGAGTCACGATAAAATCCAGAAAATTGATGGATATTCCGGGTTGATTTGAAGTATTTTTTAAACAATCATCCAGTTTCATCGCGCCATTGGCAAATTGATTGTCCGATCGACAAAAAAGAAAGCCATCCGACAAGAGATTCACTTCATGCACTGGATTTTTCAAGCCATTGATCAATCTATGAATTGTACGCCAGCCTTGCAGAGCCTGCTTGGCTGCCCAGGCTTTGCGGACAATCGCTCGCCATGGCAGCGAAAGACGCTATTATCTGGGTTCTTCGCATGAGCACCCTGCCGGATCCCGGATTTGTCGATTTCGTCAGACTGGTGCAGAGCGCCCGACAACGCATGTTGCAGACCGCCAACACGGCGCTGATCGAGCTGTATTGGCAAATCGGCGCCAGCATCAGCCGGCGACTGGAGGATGGTGACTGGGTGGACGACAGTGTCATCAGCCAGCTTGCCGAACATCTGGCACGCGTACAACCGGATTGGCGCGGCTTCAGCCGGCGCAAACTGCAGCGCATGCGACAATTCTACGAATGCTATTGCGATCGGGGGATTTCGCTATCGACGCTGGCCGAATTACCCTGGACGCACCACCGGATCATTCTCAACCGTTCGCGCCGCGCCGATGAACGCGAGTTTTATCTGCGGATGGCCATACGCGAGAAGTGGTCTAGTCGCGAACTCGAGCGACAGATCGAGGCCAATCTTTACGCGCACTGCAAGCACACGCAGGATTGCGCCTCGTCACTCTCGACAGCCAAGACAACGGCACTGTTCGATCTCTCCGACGATGCCTACCTGCTCGAATTTCTCGATCTGCCAACCGATCCACTGGTCAATGAGATCCGTTCCCGCTTGCTGCATCAGCTGCGAAATTTCTTCAGCGCGCAAGGGGTCAATTTCTGCTTTGTCGGCGCCGAATATCCCTTGCCGCTGGTCGGTCGGGACGCGACGATCGACCTCCTTTTTTTGCATCGCGGACTGAATTGTCTGCTGGCGATCGAATTTCAACTCGATAGCCGGCCTGAGAACATGCTGCAAATGCACCTCGAATATCTTGCCGCTCTTGATCGGGAAGTGAAAAAACCACACGAAAATCCGACCATCGGCGTTCTGTTGTGCGCCGATAAAAACGGAGAAACCGTTGACTATTCGCTCGAACGCAGTCTGTCACCGGCGCAGGTCGCCAACTACCACAAATACTTGCCGACCAGAAAAGCTCTGCAGACCCAATTACACGAGCTTTATCTGCGCTATGTCGCGGTGACCGGAAGCAACGACTGAGACTTATTATTCTGGAGTTGTTGTTTAGAGGGTGTAAACAAAATAATTACCCTGCCAGCCTAATCGCGAGCATACGACCTTCGACGAGCCAGACCCAAGCGACCGGCGGCCAAGCGGAACGATCAT
>CAYRXO010000036.1:0-22883 GCA_964428215.1 uncultured Candidatus Accumulibacter sp.
GCCGGATCGACGACTTCAGCCACTTCGACGCGTTTGCTCAGGAAGCGGATGCGCCGGTCGATCTCGCGCAGCCGGCGCTTGCCGTAGATGTAGTCGGCGTTTTCGGAACGGTCGCCGTTCGACGCCGCCCATTGCACGACGCTGACCACCTGCGGTCGTTCGACGCGTACCAAGTGCTCGAGTTCGTCGCGCAGACGGGCATAGCCGCCCGGCGTCAGATAGTTACGCAATCCGGCCGGCAAGGGCTGCGGGCCGCCGCTTTCCGCGTTGCTCGTTTCCGGATCGTCGTCGTCCGCTGCGCGGATGAACGCCTTGTTCATGGTGGTCAATAAAAAGAAACGGCGCGGAAGTTCCCGCGCCGGTACAGGTTCGGATCAGAAATCAATAGCCGATGTTGAACGCCCCGACATCGACGCGGATGGTATCCCGACTCAAAGCCAGCGCCGTATAAAGCGCGAAATTGAGCGCCCAGTCCTTGCGGTCGATGAAACGTTGTTCGCCCCCGTAGCGGGCGACGTTGAGAATCTTGTCGATGATCAATACCTTGCCCATCGGATTGCTCGGCTCGCACTCGAGGTCGGCGAATTCCTTGTCGAACCAGCGGCGGGCTTCGTCGTGCGAGTGGCGGAGCAAATCCGGCGGGGTGAATTTGAATTCGTACTGCCGCTCCCGGGCGAACGCAACAATAACGTGGTAGACCATCTGCCTCCTCCCGCAGGTATCCGAGGTAACATGACGACCCTCTATTCTATTCGCAAAATCACTCCATGCCGCAAGTCCAGGGAGCTCGCGCCGAGTTTATTGCCGGTATTCGTGCATTCATGCCGACGAGCATGAGCATTCTGCCCTTCGGTATCGTCTGTGGCGCGGCAGCCGTTTCTGCCGGCATGGACGCGCTGCAGGCGGCGGCAATGAGTATCCTGATTTTTGCCGGCTCGGCGCAGATCGCCGCCAGTCAGCTCTACGCTAACAGTGCTCCATGGCTGGTGATTCTCGCCACCGGCGTGATCATCAATTTGCGTTTTTTGATGTACGCCGCCTCCTTGTCTCAACACTTCGGCAGGCTCGCACGTCGCCAACAGGCGTTGATCGCTTACCTGCTGACCGATCAGGCGTTTGCCGTCACCAGCGTCCACGCCAGCGGACGAAGCGATCCACGGCATCTGCACTGGTTTTATCTCGGCTTCGGCGCGGCAACCTGGCTGTGCTGGCAAACGGCGACCGTTGCCGGTATCGTCCTCGGCAATCTGGTCCCGGCAAACTGGTCGATCGATTTCATCGTCCCATTGACTTTCATCGCCATGCTCGTCCCTTTGCTCACGGACTTGGCCTTGATCTGCGCGGCAATCGCCGGCGGTCTGGCCGCCGTCTTTCTGGTGCTGCCGCTGAAGCTCAACCTGATCGTTGCCGCGCTGCTGGGCATCAGCGTCGGTCTGTTTGTCGAGCGGCAGGTACGTCGTCGTGGTTAATCCCAATGACTGGCGCGTATGGGCAATGATCGTCGGCCTGGGCAGCGCCACGTTCCTCATCCGTTACTGGCCGATCACCTTTCTCGGGCGCGGCGAACTGCCCGGCTGGCTGAAGCGTGCGTTGCGCTACGTTCCGGCGGCGGTCATGGCCGCGATCATCACGCCGCCGTTGTTTTTTATCGGGAGCACGCCTACCATAGCGTTCGACCTGCCGCGTGGCGCCGCTGCCGCTCTGGCCGCCGTAGTGGCTTGGCGAACCCGCAGCGCCTTGCCTACCCTCGTTCTTGGCATGTTGGCCTTGTGGACGTTGCAAGCCCTGTCAAGCTAGTCAACTCAGCACTCGGGGATATTGCCGATCATGATGACCGAAGAGCAGATTGAAGATGCCCGTCACACCCTGAACGAAATGCATGTCGAGCACCGCGACCTCGACTTGGTCATTGAGCACCTGCTGGTCAGCCCGCCAGCCGACGATCTGCTCGTCCGCCGGCTGAAGAAGCGCAAATTGCTGCTCAAGGACCGCATCACCCAACTCGAACATCTGCTGGAACCGAACGTGCTGGCTTGAGCAGGGCGCCAGTCGATCGCCGTGGAACTGATCGTCAATGGCCAGCGCTGCCGGCTGCTCAGCACGGGTACGCCTGCTTCGTCTTCCGGCCGGATTCCGCTGCTGCTGGTCCATGGCGCAGCCAACGATCGCGACGCCTGGCGGACGGTGATCGCGCAACTGGCGGCGTCGAACCAATACGTTCTGGCTCCGGATCTGCCCGGCCATGGTCTGTCCACCGCTGCGCCGCTGGCGAGCATCGAGGAACTGGCCGACTGGCTGGTGGCACTGCTCGACGCCGCCGACATCGAGAAAGCAGTGATTGCCGGTCATTCAATGGGTTCGCTGGTCGCCCTGGAATGCGCTGCCCACCATGCGCAACGGGTTTGCGGTCTGGGACTGCTTGGCAGTTCGGCGCCGATGCCGGTCGCCGAGGCCTTGCTCAGCCGCGCCACCAGCCAGCCGGACAGCGTATACCGTCTGATCACCGACTATTCATTGACCCCGCGCTTTCAACTGCGCGGCGGTGGCGGACACGGGGTCTGGGGTCCGGGCACCGTGCTGGCGATCATGCGCCGCAGCCCGCGCGGTGTGCTGGCGATCGATCTGGCCAATTGTCAGAATTATCAGCGCGGCTTGAGCGCCGCGGCACAAGTGTGTTGCCCGACTCTTCTGCTGGTCGGCCGCCGCGACCGCATGACGCCGCGCCGCAATCTGCCTCCCTTGCGTGCGGCGCTCCGGCAGGTCGTCGAACGAGAAATCGCCGACTGTGGGCACGCGATGATGGCTGAACAACCGTCGATCGTCGCTGATGAACTGCGACGCTTCATCGCCGCTCTCTGATCTTTCCATCCGCACTCAACCCGGTTCTTTGCGTTGGTGCTCGCGAAAAGCGATGTAATACTGCAATCGATGATCATCTGCCGCGCGTCCACCGCCAGCAGAATGGTCAGGAACTGTTCGCCGGTCGTGACGACGTGCACCGCAATGCGTTCCTGAGCGGCAATCAGGCTGTTCAGGACGAAGCGGATCGCTTGCGGAGCGGTGATGCAGAAACGTTCCTCGATTTCATCTTCCGACAATGCGGCGATGTGACTCATTGCCCTCCCCGTCGGGCCAAGCGGCTCTGCCCGTTGTCAGGCATCCGTACATAGCGCGGGCGCCACTTGCGCCGTCCGCGGCATCGGCAACCTGTCCATCAGATAACACAGACAATCCTGGCGCACGACGCGCGCATCGAGACTGAGCATCGCCGGCGTGGCACTGCGACGCAGACGCAATGTGCCATCGGGACAGGAAAAGAAGTCATCGCTGACGTCTAAACCGGCTTCGTCGCGCACGTCGAGCGGACGCGGCAAGCGCGAGCGGCCGAAAACCGTGCCGGCGGCGATCTGACAAAAATTGAGATGATCAAGGCGCGGAGCGAAATCGATCTCTGCCTGCGGATCGCCGAAGGCAAAACTCGCCGTCGGCGCAACGCGGACGGTGGCGATAGTGTGGTAAACGTCGAGATCGGCATGACTCGGCGGCTGTCCGGGAAAATGGTCGAGATGCAGGCAGGCATCGAGAAAATCGGTGGCGTGTCGTTCATTGGCCGCGACACCCGGCTTGCCGCATTCGACCGTCACCGACGGGCAGCGCGATGTAAAGGCATTGGTCTGCGAGCCGGGTAACCCCTTGAACCAGACAACGGTGCGTGAAAACAGGCGTGCCAGATGCAGCACGTCGGCATCGAGTCGGTTGACCACGCCGTAATGCGGATTGAGACCGGTATTGTTGTGGATGTCGATGCTGGCAAAGACCTCGCGTTCGGCCATCTGTCGATAGACCTCGTACATGGCGGCCTGTTCGACAGTGCCGCCGTGCTCGACGTTGCCCGGCCAGACACGATTGTAATCGGGCTGCTCGTCAAGACGCCGCAAACCCTGCCGGGCTGCGGCGACGTTACCAATGAGGATCGACAGTGCGCGCGGCAACGGTTGACCGACGTAACGCCGTAATACCTGTTGCACGGCAACCAGGCCGCAATCCTCGTTACCGTGCAATAACACCGAGACGAACAAGGGCCGCAAACGACGACCCGGCAGGTGGAACAAAGTCGGCCCGGACAAGTGACGATGCAACTCGCACGCCGGCGTATGCAGCAATTGATTGGGAAAAGTGTCGTGAAGAATGGTTAACATGAAAATCGGAACAATTGATCAAAGCGGCCATTGATGCACCGGCAACTGGCGGTTTTGCTGTTCAATATAGTCGGCCGTCAGGCGGGCCAGATCACCATGACGGGCAAAGTGTGCAACTTGCCACGCGGCACCGTTGCGACGCGTGTGCAAACGCTCGCCGAGCACCGACAGATAACGTTCACCATCGCTTGCGGCGATTCCCAGCGCGGCCAATCCTTCCCTGGCTAGCGGCAGCAGTTGCTGTTGCAGCAGTTCGGCCGCACTGCGTCGATGACCGTCCAGCCAGAGCAGCGGCGCCGTCAAACCATCGCGAGCGGCACGATAGAAATTGTCGCGCGCCTGGGCGAACGACAATTGCGATTCAGGTGCAACCTCCCGTTGGGCCAACAGGTAGGCCGCGCCATAAAAAAATGCCGCATTGGCAATCATGTCGATCACACTCGGTCCAGCGGGCATCACCCGTTGTTCGATGCGAAAATGCGCCTGCGAGTTGTCGTCGAAACCGATCAGCATGCGCGACCAGCGCCAGATGGTGCCATTATGCAAACGCAAATGCGCATAAATGGAGGACGGCTCCGGCAATACAAACGGCAGCAGCACCTGGTAGTGCTGCAGATTCTCGACAAAATCGTCGGTCGGCTCGGCGAGATAGCCGGTGCCGAAAGTGACGCGCCGCCTGTCCGGATAATCGGGATGGCGGCAATCGACGGACTGTTCGAAGAGCGGAATGCGCGTTTCGTGCCACAGCGCCTTGCCAAAAAGCAAGGGTGAGTTGGCAGCCAGCGCCACCAAAGGTGCCGCCAGCAGCAGGGAGGCATTGTAGGCGCGTGCCGCCTGCTGCGCCGGCATCTGCAGATGAACCTGGAAAGAAGTCGCCGCCGCTTCGAGCATCACGTCGGCGTGCATCGTCGACAATTGTTCGATCCCGTTGATCGACAAGCGCAAAGGTCGTCCGCCGCGCAATTGCAGCACGCGTTCGTTGAGCAACGCGTAGCGCCGCAAGGGCGTCATGTTGGCCAGCGTCAGGTCGCTCTGGCACAAGGTCGGCAGCACACCGACCGCCAGTAACGTCAGGCCACTGCGAGCGGCAACGCTTTGCGCCTGCAGCCAGGTGGCGAGCAGTCCGTTTTCCAGCTCCGAGAGAGCGTATCCGCATAGCGGACGCGGCGTACCATTGAACTCGACGTTGAAGCGCGACAGTTCGGGAACGACCAGCGCACTGCCCAGATTTTGCAGAAACTCGAGGTTGCGTGGCGATGGGCGCAGTTGCTGATCGACCAGCCAAGCTTCGAGTTCGAAACCGGCCACCGGTCCGTGCCGCGAAAACTCACCACGGGCATAAGCAGCACACGCGTCCTTCGTTTCTATACGCAGATACCGCTCAAATTGAGCCGGATTGTCGGGTCCAACCGCCTGTCCGCCAATTTCCTGCCCCATCGACACTCCCCTGCACTCGCTCCACAAGGCAACATTTTCGCATCGCGTCTCTATGCTTTCTGCACTTCGTTATCGAATTGTCAAATGTCTTACACTCTGAGCGATATTCTGCTGATCACGCGCCCTTGCTGGACGCCCGACCCGCTTTGCGGTCGTAAAATTTGAGCCAGAGATAACCCAGAATCCCTGCTATCAACGATGAAGACAGAATCGCCATCTTCGAGGCATTGACAGTTGTCTGATCATCCGGAAAGGCCAGATTAGCGATGAAGATCGACATTGTGAAACCAATCCCGCCAAGCAAACCAGCACCAAAGATATGCCCCCAGCGCAAATCGGCCGGTAAACGACTTACGCCAATGAGCACAGCAATCGCACAAAAAATGGTCACTCCCAACGGCTTGCCGATCAGCAGACCAGCCGCAATACCCGCGCTGTTCGAGCTCGACAATTGCTGCAGCCAATCGCTACCAACGACGATCCCGGTATTGGCCAGCGCAAAAATCGGCAGAATCAACAATCCGACCGGCCGTTGCAATAGATGTTCCAGGCGATGCGACGGAGAATCAGCATCCCCGTCGACCGCCGAAAACGGAATGGCAAAGGCCAGCAAGACTCCTGCCAAGGTCGCGTGAACACCAGACTTCAGCAGCAGGATCCACAGCACGACACCTCCAATCAGATAGGGCAGCAGCGTCATCAGTCGCAGAAATTTGTTAAGCATCAGTAGTAACACCCAGACGCCCAACGCGCCGAGCAAATAGCCGACCGAAAGCTCGATGGTATAAAAGACAGCGATGAGAACAATCGCCCCCAGATCGTCCATCGCTGCGAAAGCGACGACAAACACCTTCAACGACAAAGGTACTCGCTGACCGAGGATCGACAGCGCACCCAGCGCGAAAGCAATATCGGTGGCCATCGGAATACCAATGCCTGCCTGGGTTGGCGAATCACCATTCAATAGCCAGTGCAATAGCGCCGGCATCGCCATGCCACCAAAGGCGGCGAAAACGGGCAGCAAAGCCGAGCGGAAATTGGCTAACTCACCAACATAGAGTTCACGTTCGAGCTCCAGGCCGATCAACAAAAAGAAAATCGCCATCAAGCCATCGTTGATCCAGTGTTCGAGAGTAAGCGGACCGATCTTACTGTTCCATAATGCAAAGTAGTCGGCACCAAGGGGCGAATTGGTCAACGCAAGGGAAAGCAAGGTACACGCGATCAACAGCTTGCCGCCCGCTTGTTCGGAAGCGACGAAACGTACAAAGGTGCTCAACTGGGCATCCGGCCAGCGGGTCATCGACTCTCCCAGGGTCCTTCCGAAATCATGGAAAAAATCGCATGAAACAAACGTTGTACATGCCATGCCGGTCAGCGAGAAAACGAAGCATGGCAACATTTTGCCATTTCGACCGCCCCGATCCAGTCCGTTCAAAGGAAAGACAAGCTGAGCATGCAACATTCACGATTGTAAAACTCGATTAACGTCTCTAGGCAAGTTGAGCAGCAGACTCATATGATCGGGCCATGGATTACAAGACACCTGGATTCAATGCTGCAAACAGCTACTGCGCCGTAACCATGGATCTATGTCACAACCGGTACATCATTTCAAGAAGAGACGCACTCACCTTGAATGTTGCACACACTCGACAACCCTGCAGCTGACTTTTCGATAGACTGCCATGCTGAATATAGCCCTCGTTCTCATTTGCTTAAGTGTCCCGATAACCGCTCTGGCAGGCACTGGTCAGACTCCCGATCTGGAATCGCTTCTCCTGGTAGCCATTGCTGCCTTTACGGCATTATTCATCTACGATCAAGAAAACTAAGCCCCCGGATTACCATTCCATCTGCCTGACAATTATTCCCGTAAGTAAGCAGAATGGGGAAAGTGAAATAAATTTTCATTAATTAAAGCGATTCGCCTGCTGTATTAACTTTGACTGTATGGTCTCCTGTCAAATCGGATCGATCCTGGTCTTGCTTCTCTGACGCTGCGAAAGAGATTCCCTATTTACGACCACGTCGATCTTTCCCGCCGCTCGTGATCTTGAGAGCCGGCAAGCACTCGCCGATTCCCCTTTGACCCTTTAGGGGAAAGGGCGGAAAAGCGAGAAGCAGCCAGGGTTTTATCGTTCGGGAGGGTTGCAATAACACCCTGCCCGTTGGCCAGGTGGAAAAGGCCGTTGCAGCGATTTCATTGCCGCAACGGCATGGCGTCAGCACTTCCCTCGACAGATGAATGCCTTGGCCTGGTCGGCAAGTCTGGCTACCAGTTGCTATACTGCCCTGTACATATTGGGGACCTGGCATGCACCGGATTGCGATCATTGACGATAGCGATATCAATCTGACTTTGCTGAACGCCCTGGTCGCCAAACTCGGTGGCTGTGAAGCCCTGCTTTTCCAGGAATCCTGCCGCGGCCTGCAGTGGTGTTCAGACAATCTTCCCGACTTGGTCATTGTTGATTACATGATGCCCGAACTCGATGGTCTCGACTTCGTTCACCGTCTCCGACAACTCCCGGGACGCGACCAGTTGCCGATCCTGATGATCACCGCCAATGACAATCGTGAAGTCCGATACCGGGCACTCGAGATCGGCGCAACCGATTTTTTGACCAAACCGGTTGATCGCATGGAGTTTTCGGCTCGGGTACGCAATATGCTGGCGCTGAACACCAGCCGCCGCCATCTGGCCGACCGTGCCACATGGCTGGCCGAGGAAGTAGCCAAAGCAACGGCAACGGTGCATGCCCGGGAACAGGAATTGCTTTTCCGCATGTCTCGCGCCGCGGAATATCGCGACCCGGAAACCGGAGCGCACATTCAGCGCATGGCTCATTTCTCCCGTCTGATCGCAGGCGATCTCGGACTGTCTCCCGAGGAGCAGGATCTGATTTTCAAAGCGGCCCCGATGCATGACATTGGCAAAATCGGCATTCCGGATTCGATCCTGCTCAAACCGGGCCGGCTCAACCCGGAGGAATATGCCGTCATGAAAGGCCATGCGCGACTTGGCTTCGATTTACTTGACGGCAGCGAATCGACGGTCCTGCAGATGGGTGCCTTGATCGCCTACTCGCATCATGAAAAATTCGATGGTTCGGGATATCCGCGCGCATTGGCAGGATCGGCCATCCCCTTGTGTGGTCGCATCGTCGCCGTTGCCGATGTGTTCGATGCCCTGGTCTCCGAACGTCCTTACAAACGGGCATGGCCCGACGACCAAGCTTTCGCCTATTTAAAAATGAGGGTCAATAAACACTTTGATGGAAACTGCGTCGAAGTGTTTCTGAAACGGCAGGATGAGATCCAAGCCATACGCGAACGCTTCCGGGAGCATTTTTCTAATGACGAGCTTTAATAGGCATTTATTTTCTGATCAAGCGCTGCCGCAGCCGCATCGCCCTCAGAGTGATAGCCAGCCCTGTCCATATGGGTCAACGGTAAAGGAACGACAGCCGTTCATCGCTGTTCATCACGTCCATTCGTTACCCAATTGAAATTGCAGTACGTTGGACGTTGTGTTACAAGGTGCTTCCAACGCAGAACAATTTCGCATTCTTATCGCCCATGGTATTTTCGTTTTTCAAGAAAACGCCTGAAAAGAAGATGGCTGCCAAACCGGCAGCCGTACCGCGTGCGCAGGAAAACAACAAATCCTCGGCGATCTCCCCCCAGCCCGGTGTGCGTCTCAAACCGTTACCTGCCGGTCTGCCCCCCGGCGGGATTCATGGCCAGGGAAAAGCCAATGAAAATGACGCGGGGGGTCCGCTGACAGTCAGTGAATTCATTTTCAGCGAATTTACCGCTTCTGATCTGCAGATCGAGGTCGAAGCCGACCCGATCAATGCCCAGGCCGAGGAAGTGGCCATGCAGTACGCCAATGGTCAGGATCGGGCTGTTCAGCAAAGCCTGGAAAATGCCATCCGCTTCAACAACTCGGTACAAGGCGAGCGTTTATGGCTGCTGTTGTTCGATTTTTACCGTTTGACCGGCAAAGCGGAAGAATTCGAAGCCTTGTCACTCGAATATGCCGCCAGTTTTGAAAAATCTCCGCCGATGTGGCGGCAGAATACGGAAACTCCATCCCCACCCGCCAAAACGATCGCCAGTGCTCAATTCAGAGGCGAATTGCTGGCGGCCAACGACATGGGCTTCTCGAGCTTGCGCGAGGCCATCGAACGACATCAGCAGCTTCGTCTCGATTTGTCCAAAGTTCGGACGCTCGATGCGGACGGCTGCGAAAGATTGATCAATTTGCTGGTCCAGGCACGGAAATACCGTCGCGAAATCGAACTGCTCGGCGGCAGGGAACTCGAGGCGCTCGTCGATCCACGCATCGTCCTGGGTAAAGCACAAGACCGGGGATGCTGGATTCTGAAACTGGAATTGTGTCAACTGCAGAACAAGATGGAAGAATTTGAAGATCTGGCCATCAACTATGCAGTCACTTTTGAAATTTCCCCCCCTTCCTGGGAACCGGGCCGGATAGACAAGACCCCCTCCAAGCTGCAGAGCCCGGAAACGACGGAGACTTTGAAGGGCGATATGTACCCGATCAAAGGCGAGGTCAAGAACGTCCGATTCACCGATCTGCTGGTTTTTGCCGCCGCCAATGACCCGGTGATCATCGATTGCTCGGCAGTCACGCGCATGGATTTTCTGAGCGCCGGCGCATTGCTCAATGTGCTGACTTCGATCAAGGCATCCAGCAGAAAAGTCATTTTCCGCCACCCACACCGCTTGTTGGCAGAATTGTTCCGGGTCGTCGGCCTCACCGCTCTGGCCGAAATCGATCTGGCCAAGCAATAATTCGCTATCACACCCCGTTTGACAGGAGTTTTTAATGGAGCCGTATCACGGCACGACGATATTGTCAGTTCGCCGCGGCCAGCGTGTGGCCATGGGCGGAGACGGTCAGGTCACCCTGGGCAATCTGGTGATCAAAGCCAGCGCGCGCAAGGTGCGGCGTATTCGGCAGGGCCAGATCTTGGCCGGTTTTGCCGGTAGTACGGCCGACGCCTTCACTCTTTTCGAACGTTTCGAGGCCAAACTCGACCTCTACCAGGGCAATCTGCTGCGTTCGGCAGTTGAGTTGGCCAAGGATTGGCGCAGTGACCGGGCATTGCGTAGACTGGAAGCGATGCTCGCCGTTGCCGACCGCCAAAATTCCCTGATCATCACGGGCAACGGCGACGTACTCGAACCGGAGCTCGGGCTGCTCGCCGTCGGTTCAGGCGGCGGCTTTGCCCAATCGGCCGCGCGTGCCTTGCTCGAGAACAGCGAACTGGCGCCGGTGGACATCGTTCGCAAGTCCCTGGAAATCGCCGGCGATTTATGCATCTACACCAACCGGAATTTTGTGATTGAGGAATTGGAATAAACATGTCGTCGATGACTCCGCAGGAAATCGTCCACGAACTCGACAAACACATCGTCGGACAAGGCAAAGCGAAGAAAGCGGTTGCGATCGCCCTGCGCAACCGCTGGCGGCGCGCGCAGGTCGCCGAACCGTTGCGCCAGGAGATCACCCCGAAAAACATCCTGATGATCGGACCGACCGGCGTCGGCAAAACCGAAATCGCCCGTCGGCTGGCGCGGCTGGCGGAAGCACCGTTCATCAAGGTCGAGGCGACCAAATTCACCGAAGTTGGCTACGTCGGTCGCGATGTCGAAACAATCATTCGTGATCTGATCGAAATCGCTATCAAGAGCGGTCGGGAAAAAGCGATGAAAAGCGTGCAGGCACGCGCCGAAGATGCTGCGGAGGATCGGATTCTCGACGGCCTGTTACCACCACCGCGCGGCAATTTCTTCAACGACAGCCAGTCATCCGAAGACAACAACACACGGCAGAAATTCCGCAAGAAGCTGCGTGAAGGCGAGCTCGACGACAAGGAAATCGAAATCGACGTCGCGGCAACCTCGCTGCAGGCGGAAATTTTTGCGCCGCCAGGAATGGAGGAACTGACGGCACAGATACAGGGCATGTTCCAGAACATCGGCAGCGGCCGCAAAAAATCGCGGAAACTGAAGATTTCCGAAGCGCAACGGCTACTGATCGACGAGGAAGCGGCAAAACTGGTCAACGACGATGAGGTCAAGCTCGAGGCGGTGCGCAATGTCGAACAGAACGGCATCGTTTTCCTCGACGAAATCGACAAGATCACTTCGCGCAGCGAAACACATGGCGCTGACGTATCGCGCCAGGGGGTGCAGCGCGACTTGCTGCCGCTGGTCGAAGGGACCACCGTGTCGACCAAGTACGGCATGATCCGCACCGACCACATCCTGTTCATCGCCAGCGGCGCCTTTCATCTGGCCAAACCGTCGGACCTGATTCCGGAATTGCAAGGACGTTTCCCGATCCGTGTCGAACTCGATTCCTTGTCGGTAGCGGATTTCGAATGCATCCTGACGCAGACCGATGCCTGCCTGACCAAGCAATATCAGGCGCTGCTGGCCACCGAAGGCGTCAGCCTCGAATTTTCCGCCGATGGAATCAAACGCCTGGCCGAAACAGCCTGGTCGGTCAACGAACGTACGGAAAACATCGGCGCGCGCCGCCTTTACACCGTCATGGAACGGCTACTCGAGGAAGTCTCTTTTTCGGCCAGCAAAGGCAGTATATCGAACGTGATGATCGACGCGCGTTTCGTCGATAGCCGTCTGGCCGATCTGGCGCAGAACGAAGATCTATCCCGTTACGTGTTGTAGGAAAACCATTTTCGCAGCCGACCCGGCTTGGTCCGTACCTAGCCGGGCCGGGTCGGCTGCCAGCACGGTTCAGGCCGCGCGGTCACTGGCTGCATCCGACGCCTTCTGGCGGCCTTTCCGGCTGGCCAGCAACTTGCCGATCAGGATCACCAGCAGCGCGCCAAGCGCCGCGACGATCTGGTTCTGATAGGGCATGAACTGGCGCCAGGCGTCAGGCAGCACCGGATCGGTAATCAGCATCCCGCCGCCGATCCAGCCCAGCAAACCGCCGCCCGCAGTGATCACCAGCGGGAAACGATCCATCAGCGTCAGCACCAGTTTGCTGCCCCAGACAACGATCGGAATCGAGACGACGATTCCGAAGACCACCAACACGATCGAACCATGCGCCGCGCCGGCCACGGCGATGACGTTATCGAGGCTCATCACGGCATCGGCAACGATGATCGTCTTGATTGCGCCGATCAAACTGGTACTGCAGGCAACGTAACCGTGCCCGTCTTCATCTTCGGGGAGAATCAGCTTGACGCCGATCCAGAACAACAAAATGCCGCCGACGATTTTCAGATAGCGAATCTCCAGCAACTGCAAGGCAAAATATATCAGGACCACGCGCAGCAGGATCGCGCCGATGACACCCCAGAAAATACCCTGATTCCTTTGTTTTTCCGGCAGCTTTCGACAGGCCAGCGCAATGACCACCGCATTGTCCCCGCCAAGCAGGATATCGATGGCAATGATTTGCAAGACAGCCGCCCAGAAGGCTGGCGAAACGAGATCAGGCATGGGCGGAAGAAACCTCTTGAAGCGTTGGCGGTAACATGGCGAGTGAACGAGCCGGAAAAAGTCCGCGCAGATTGTCGCATAAGCAGTTGGCAGTATCGCTCAGGACGCGGACGACCGACGCAGGATTCTCTCGGGTTCACGCCATTATGGCCGTCGAACGCGGCGACTGAAAACGGGCGCCAGGCCTGTGAGACGTTTTCCGGAGTGAGCGGTTATCAGCGCGATTGATGTGCTTCGTTCAGCACCGCATCCTTCGACTGCGACATGATTCCTACCATGAGGAATCGCAGTTGATCGCTCACAGCGTTGCGCTGCGTTCGCCGCTCACGAAACCGATCAGCGGAGCGTCGATACCTTTGCCGAGCGCCATCACCTTGAACAGCTCTCCCATTTCCGCTGGCGAAACCAGTTTCTGCGCCGCGCTGGCCAGCGGCAGGTAGCGCAGGGGTTGATCGACCGGTGTGCGCTCGAGAATATCGGTCAAGCCGCAATTGAACAGAAACGCGGCTTGCGAAGTGTATCCGAGCAAATCCAGACCGGCGGCGCAGCCGCTTTCGACGATGGCGGTAAAATCGACGTGTGTCGTAATGTCCTGCAAGCTAGGCAGATAAAAAGGTTGTCCGTGCGCGTGGTGGCGGTAATGGCACATCAGCGTGCCGCCGTCGCGCTGCGGGTGATAATACTCGTGACGCGGAAAACCGTAGTCGATCAGCAGCAAGGCGCCACGTCGGAGCCGACGAGCCCATTCACCAACCCAGGCCGTCGCAGCCAGCGAGATCTCGCTGATGTAACCGGCACCGATGGCACATGCGTCAGCCAAGGTCAGCGCCTGCGCCAACAAGGCCCCCTCTGCCGGCCGCTCGTTCCAGACGAAATGGCCATCGACCACAGCGACGCCTCGTTCGACGATCGCCGCGGCCTGCCAGCGAACGATCTGTGTCGGCATGGCGTCGAGCACTTCATTGGCCAGCAGCAAACCGTCGAAGGTCTCCGGCAAACGGTCGAGCCAATGCACCCGCGCCAGCAGATGTGGCGCACGGGCGGCGAGAGTCTGCGCCTGCCGAGCGCGCAGTTCGCCGGACAGTTCGAGGATGGCATAGCTCGCGGGCAAAGCCGCACACCGTTCGAGTTCAAGCAACAGATCGACCGCCAGTTGTCCGCTGCCGGCACCGACTTCGATCACCTGCGGCGCACTGAGCGCCAGGATTTGCGCCGCTTGCCGGGCCAGCGTCTGACCGAACACGGCGCACAATTCAGGCGCAGTAACGAAATCTCCTTCGGCGCCGAATTTGCGGGCACCGCCGCTGTAATAGCCCTGCCCCGGAGCGTACAGCGCCAGTTCCATATAGCGCGAAAAACTGATCCATCCCCCTCCGGCAACGATTTCGTCGACGATACGTTGCGCCAGCGCCTGACTGTTGGCAAGCGCATCGGCGTCGGGTTGCGGCAACTCGGCGTTGCTTGCCGGAAATCTGATCAGCATCGGAAACGATCCCGGGTTGGCCGATCAATCGACATGCTTGTCGAAACGGACCTGTCCGTACAGCTCGGGATGCGTTGATGCCAGCCAGTAGTCGGCTTCGGCAGCCGCCCTACCCCAGGTTGCCGCGCGCAGAGGGATCAATTGGCGACGTCCGTTCTTCGCCGGCCAGTCCAGGGTGTAGCTGGTCAAGCCGCCGTGGTTGTGCAGATGGATGGTGCACACGGTTTGCGGCGGTTCACGATGCAGGCTGGCCTGGAGGGCGTCGTCGATAGTCAGCCGGTATTTCGGTCCTTTGCCTTGATGCTGGACGATGAACTCGCGATTGTCATTCACTTCCTCCAGGATGTCCCAATCGGCACAGCCTTCGACGATTGCTCCCAACGGCGTGCCGGTCTCGTCGCGGATGACTTCGGCGTTGACCGGCACGCTGCCGGCAGCGTCTTCGACCAGTTCGTGCCACGGCGAGCCCTGACGGGTCGGCGGCGGAAAGGGCAGCGCGTGCTTGCCTTGCCGGATGCGCGCGAACAGCGACGAACGCCGTACATCTTCCAGATCGATGCTCGGAAAGTTCGAGCGCGGTTCGGCGCGGAAACTGCCGGCGCCCATGTAGCCGACGTTCCACAGCGTTTTCAGCCACTCCGCAGTATCGAGAGCGACTTGCGCAACGTGTTCGTCGAGATCGCTGTCGTCGCTTGGCTCGGCCGACGGCGGGCCGCTCGCCGGCAACGGCGCTGTGTTAACCAGCGCGCGCAAACGGAGAACTTCCCGCCATAGCCGATCCACCCACTCGGCGGTATCCGGCGGCAGATCGGCCAGACGGTCGGCGATGCTGGCCAGTTCGTCGTCGTCGAGCGGTTTGTCCTGATTGACCATATTTCACTCCCGGAAGATATTGTTTATCAGTTTAGCGCGCTTACCGCACGTCGACCGGGGTTTTGCAAAGCCGGAATCGATCGATCTTTCGTCTCGATGACTGATTCCCCGGGACAGGCTCAGCGAAAACGGATCAATTTCGACGAGATCGAATACGATGCGAGAATGCCGTCACAACGCGACTGGATTCCGCTGCAGAGGGAGATCCGCGGGCTGTTTGCCGTGTCATTGTCTGTCGACTTTCCCAAGCGGCGTTCCTTCGCCCACAAGCTCCACCGGACGGTTTTCGTTTTTTATAGAATCCGGAAAGGTAAAACCAAGCGCCAAACCCGTCGGCACAGCGCAACTGGCCGGACTCCACGTATCCAGGTGCATTTTATTTTCTATCAAACCGGGGCTGCCTCGGCCTCGCCCCCGTTCCCCGTTGCGAAGCCCAGAGCACGATCAATATCAACCAAGGAGACGCCCATGAAACAGCTGCTACTCGTCATCGCGACTTTTATTACTCTGCATTCGGCGTACGCACTCGAAATCGGCGGCGTCAAATTCGACGACAAAGCGCGGATCGGCAACGCCGAAGTGACGATCAACGGTGCCGGAATTCGTAAGAAGGCAGTTTTCAAGGTCTATGCCATGGCACTTTACCTGCCTGAGAAGCACGCAACGGCCGATGCGGTACTGAACAGCAAGGGTGCCAAACGCATCGCGATTCATCTGTTGCGCGACCTGTCGGCGCAACAGTTCGTCGAGGCATTACAGGAAGGAATCGCCAGCAATCACAATGAAGTGGAAATGGCCGCTCTGAAAGACCGGCTGAAACAATTATCCGACACGCTGCTGGCAATCGGCGAGGCACGTAACGGCAGCAATATCGTTATCGACTGGCAGCCGGAAAGCGCTACCCGTCTGCTGGTCAATGGCCAAAGCAAAGGCAAGGACATCGCTGGCGAAGATTTTTTCAAAGCTTTGCTGAAAATCTGGCTGGGTAACAAGCCGGTGCAGGATGATCTGAAGCTGGCGCTGCTGGGAAAATGAGCATGCATTCTGCAGACACCTCTCGCCCGCATACAAGACTCGCCGGGGAAACGACATTCCAGGCCGTCGTCGCAGCGCCCGGCTTCGCTCTCGGCGTGCTTTGTGATGAACAGTCGATCGAGCGCATCGTCTTTCTGCCGCCACGTCCGGCGCTGGCGGCGACCGGCGGACTGGCTGCCGAAGCCGCCCGACAACTCGACACCTATCTGCAGGACGCCGAATATCGTTGTCAGCTGCCGTTGCGCACGGTGGGAACACCCTTTCAACGGCGCGTCTGGCAGCAGATCGCCGCCATTCCGGTGCACCGCACGCGCAGTTACGGCGACATCGCCCGCGAGTTGGTCAATGCGCCACGCGCGGTCGGACAGGCTTGCGGCGCCAATCCTTTCCCGGTGATCGTCCCTTGCCACCGCGTGCTGGCGGCACATGGCGGCCTGGGCGGTTTTGCCCGCCAGGGCGGCGGATTTCTTCTCGACGTCAAGCGCTGGCTGTTGACACATGAAGGCGTCTGAAGAAAGGCCGGGCGATGCGGCCGACCTCGCAGAAATCGACGCTTTCTGCGATCTTTTGTGGCTCGAAGACGGCCTGGCCAGAACGTCGCTGGCCAGCTATCGCAGCGACCTGCTGCAATTCGCTGCCTGGCTGCGCGCAAATGCGACCAGCGGACTGCTCGCCGTCGATGAGGCGACCCTGCTGCGCTATATCGCCTCATTGTCCCTGACGCTTCGCGCCTCTTCGCAAGCCCGCTATCTGTCCACCTTGCGCCGCTTTTACAGGCACCTGCGCGCCCGCGGTCAGCTGGCTGCCAATCCGACAGCCAAAATCGCCATGCCGGCCAAGCCGTCGCGTCTGCCGAAAGTGCTCTCGGAATCGCAGGTCGAACGGCTATTGGCCGCGCCGGCCGACGACAACCCGCTCGGCCAGCGTGACCGCGCAATGCTCGAAACACTGTACGCCACCGGTTTGCGCGTTTCCGAACTGGTCGGCTTGAAAATGCACGAAATCAATCTCGAGGTGGGCGTGCTGCGCGTTTTCGGCAAAGGCAGCAAGGAGCGGCTAGTGCCCTTGGGCGAGGAAGCCGGCGACCGTATTCGTCACTATCTGAGCGACGCCCGATTGGCCTTGCTCGCCGGACGGCAAAGCGACGATCTGTTTGTCACCGCTCGTGGCGCGGCGATGACCCGGCAGGCTTTCTGGCAGATGATCAAGCGCTACGCCGTTGTCGCCGATATCGACCCGGCCCGGTTGTCACCGCACGTGCTGCGCCACGCCTTCGCCACCCATTTGCTCAATCACGGCGCCGATTTGCGGGTCGTGCAATTGCTGCTCGGCCACGCCGACATCTCGACCACGCAGATTTATACGCATATCGCCCGTGAACGACTGAAAGCGCTGCACGCCGAACACCACCCGCGCGGATGAACCGCCGTCGTCGGCAAAGTATTCAGCGGTTGAGATAAAGCACACGCCCGCTCGGTTGACCGGCAGTCGCACTGCGCTCGCCGGTGTCGATTTCCAGGCGACTCAAGCTGCCAAAATCGAGCGGCAGCTGGCACCATTCCCGGAAAGACAATTGCTGACAATGTCCGGCGATCAGTCGAATGACGCCGGCGTGCGCAACGATGGCCAGCCGTTCATCGTTCTGGCAGAACAGGCATTCGAGAACGCGAGCTTGCAGTGCCGCCACCGACTCGCCACCCGGCGGAACGAAATGCAGCGGATTGGCCGCCCAAGCACTGAACAAGGATCGATCGATGTCGCTCCAGAGCATGCCTTCCCAGTCTCCGAAAGACATTTCCATCAAGCGGTCATCGAAGCGCGGCTGTGGATGCAAGGCTTCGGCCAGCACGCGAGCACGTCGCAAGGGGCTGGAGAGAACGGGGGTTTCGCCGCCGAGCAAGGGGTGCAGACGCTCGGCAATTGGCTTCGGGTCTTCTGCCGCGACATCGAGTTGGCCATAACAGCGGTCGAGTCCGATCAGCGGCCGCGGGTGGCGAATCAGGAAAAGCTGCATGACAATCCGGCATAGAAAGCCACCTCGGCCAGTTGCTGCGTCGCGCCGAGGCAATCGCCGGTGTAGCCGCCGATGCGTTTATAAAACATGCGCGCCAGCCAGCCACTGGCCAGAACGACGCCCAGACAGCCTTGCAGAGCTTCGCGCGGGTCGAATAACAACAGTGGCAATAGCGCGGTCGCAGCAGCGAAAGCCAGCTCAGCCGCACTGATGCGCGTCGCCAGCGGTTTCGCCTTGCCTTCGTCGCGCACGTAGGTCAGCGCTCGCAACATGCAGGTCGCGGCGAAGCGTGAAACGGCATGGCCGGCAAGCAAGACCAGCGGCATCTCGAACCGGTCGAATTCGATCAGCAGACAGAATTTGCTCAACAGCAGCATCGTCAGGGCAATGGCACCGAAGCTGCCGATGCGCGAATCCTTCATGATCGTCAGGATCTGTGCCTTTTCCCAACCGCCACCGAAACCATCGACCATGTCGGCCCAGCCGTCCTCATGGAAAGCGCCGGTCAGCCACAGCGAGGTGACCATCGCCGCGATAACCGCCAGCGGCGGCGACCAGAAGCGCGCAGCGAGCAGAAAAACGATGCCGGACAATCCGCCGACCAGCAAACCGACGGCAGGAAAATAGCGGGTAGAACGGTCGAGCGCCTCGGCGCTATGCCCTACCCAGGCCGGCACCGGCAAGCGGGTGAAAAAACGCAGCGCACCGAAGAAATATTCGGCCTCGCGTCTGAGCAAGGACAGCACCTCACGCACTGGCTACTGCCGGCAGGCAACGCATGCTGTCGTCCAAGAAAAAAGGAAATTGCCGCCGAGCGGCGGCTTGCCTGATCTCTTGAAAAAAAATCGGCGCAAGCGCGCTGAAACGGATAGTGCCGGCATCTTTCGCGGTCGATGAATTGTCAGCCCTCGGCCACAAAAACTTCAGTCAGCGCAGCGACAATGGATCACTTGACGCGGTGCAGGCGCGCGCGTCCACTCGGCGGGCTGCTGCCTGGCGGCTCGGGTTCATTGAGCGGGCTTTCGGGTGGCAAGTCCGCATCATCGACAGCATCCTCTTCTGGATCGAAGGCCATTCCGGCGCCGTTTTCACGCGCGTAGATCGCGGCGACGTCGCCGATCGGGATGGCGATATCACGCGCGACACCGCCAAAACGCGCCTGAAAAGTGATGCCATCGTTGGCGATCGACAAATTGCCAGTCGCCTCATAGCCGACATTGAGCACGATTTGACCATCGCGCACGTACTCACGCGGCACCCGCGTACGCGCGTTGACGGTCACCGACAAATACGGGGTAAAACCATGATCGCAACACCATTGGTGAATTGCGCGGATCAGATAGGGTTTGGTAGACGGCAACGACACAAATATTGCTCCCTGACTGGGTTGATCGGCAGGTCATCGACAGCGGGAACCGGCTTGTTACTTGCGCATCGCTTTTTCGGACGGCGTCAGCGCATCGATGAATCCCTGACGACTGAAAATCCGTTCGCCGTATTTCATCAAGGGCGCCGCCGACTTCGGCAATTCGACGCCGTAATGATCGAGACGCCAGAGCAGCGGGGCGATGGCCACGTCGAGCATCGAGAAGTCTTCACCGAGCATGTGCTTCTGCTTGACGAACACCGGCGCCATCTCGGTCAGCCGGTCGCGAATCTGCTGCCGCGAACGCTCGGCATTCTTGTTGCCCTTTTCGAGCGCTTCGATATACGCGAATACCTCGCGCTCCATGGTGATCAGCAACTGCCGTGCGCGCGCGCGCATGATCGGGTCGGCCGGCATCAGTTGCGGGTGCGGAAAGCGTTCGTCGATGTACTCGTTGATGATGTTCGGTTCGTAAAGAATCAGGTCGCGCTCGACCAACACGGGCACACGCCCGTAGGGATTGATCATCGCGATGTCTTCCGGCTTGGCAAACAGATCGACATCGATCACCTGAAAGTCCATGCCTTTTTCGTAGAGAACGATACGGCAACGGTGACTGAACGGGCAGGTGGTTCCCGAATAGAGATTCATCATAATCAATACCTCCAAAAACGAATCGGCACCGCCGTGGCCAGGAGCGCTTGCGCGCTCTTGCCAGCGATGCCGTGGTCTCGGACCCGGCGTTCAGACGTCTTTTATTTGACGTCTTTCCAGTAATTCTTCTTCATCGGGTAGGCAACCGCGAACAGCAGGACCAGGAAACCGAGCACTCCCAGACCGAGATTCTTGCGGAAGCCCGCCGTCGGCTCGGCCGCCCAGACCAGGAAGCCGACCAGATTCGCCACTTCTTTGTCGTATTCAGCCGCCGCCAGTTTGCCGGGAACGGCCAGTTCGAGATGATGATCCTTGTTCATCACCTGCTGCCCCTGCAATTCCCACAAGACATGCGGCATGCCGACATTCTCGAAAACAGTGTTGTTCCAGCCGGTCGGCCGCTTCTCGTCGCGGTAGAAGGAACGGAGATAGGTGTACAGCCAGTCGGCGCCGCTCGCCTCTTCCGACGCCCGCGAGCGGGCGATCAGCGACAGGTCGGGCGGCGCGGCACCGAACCACAATTTCTGCTCGTCGGAACGGGCGGCGACACGCATCTGTTCACCGATTTTGTCGGCGGTAAACATCAGATTGTCCTTGATCTGCTGTTCGGAGAGTCCGAGATCGGTCAGCCGGTTGTAACGCACATAGCTCAGTCCGTGGCAGTTCATGCAGTAATTGACGAAGGTACGTGCGCCGCTTTGCAGCGCCGCCTTGTCGCCCTGCACGTCAGGCGCTTTGTCGAGATGAACGGCCGCACCGCTCGCCAACGCGAGAACCGGTGCAAAGAGCAATGCCAAAAGCAATTTTTTCATGGTCTGCATTCCTTTACATCGTCACGCGGTCGGGTTCCGGCTTGTATTTGTCGATCTTCGACCACCAGGGCATGGTCAGGAAGAACAGAAAATAGTAAGCGGTGAGTACTTGCGCCACCGGCGCGCTGGGAATGACGTCGAAGAAGGCGTACGACGGCGGCTTGGTCCCCAGGAAACCGAGAATGGCGAAAGCGATGACGAACAAGGTCAGCAAGGTCTTGAAGATCGGCCCACGATAGCGGATCGACTTGACCGGGCTGCGGTCGAGCCACGGCAGGAAGGCGAGAATCACCACTCCGGCACCCATCGCCACGACACCCCAGAATTTGGCGTCGATGCCGAACAGCGGCCAGACCATCGCACGCAGCAGCGAGTAGTACGGCGTGAAGTACCACACCGGCGCGATGTGCGGCGGCGTCTTCAGCGGATCGGCAGGAATGAAGTTGTTGTATTCGAGGAAGTAACCGCCGCCTTCCGGCGCGAAGAAGACGATCGCCGAAAAGACCATCAGGAAGACGACCACGCCGACGATGTCCTTCACCGAGTAGTAGGGGTGGAAGGGGATGCCGTCGAGTGGAATGCCATTGGCGTCTTTCTTCTTCTTGATCTCGATACCGTCCGGATTGTTGGAGCCGACTTCGTGCAGCGCCAGAATGTGCGCGGCGACCAGGCCGAGCAGGACCAGCGGCACGGCGATGACGTGGAAGGAGAAGAAACGGTTCAGCGTCGCGTCGCCGACGACGAAGTCGCCGCGAATCCAGATCGACAGCGGTTCGCCGATCAGCGGAATGGCCGAGAAGAGGTTGACGATGACCTGCGCACCCCAGAACGACATCTGACCCCAGGGCAGCAGGTAGCCCATGAAGGCCTCGGCCATCAGGCAGAGGAAGATCAGGCAGCCGAAAATCCAGATCAGCTCACGCGGCTGACGATACGAACCGTAGAGAAGGCCGCGGAACATGTGCAGGTACACGACGATGAAGAACGCCGATGCACCGGTCGAATGCATGTAGCGGATCAGCCAGCCCCAGGATACGTCGCGCATGATGTACTCGACGCTGGCGAAAGCAACCGGAATGCCGTTGGCGTTGAGCGAGGCATCGGGCTTGTAATGCATGACCAGGAAGATGCCGGTGACGATCTGGATGACCAGCACCAGCATGGCCAGCGAGCCGAAGAAATACCAGAAATTGAAATTCTTCGGTGCGTAATACTCCGAAAGGTGGCCGCGCCACATCGAAGTCGCCGGGAAACGGGCATCGAACCACTCGAGCAGATTGCCCTGCAAGCTGCCATCCGACTTGTATTTTTCGAAACTGGTGTTCGCCGCCATTGCTTATGCCCCCTTCTTGTCTTCGCCGATGAGAATGCGTGTATCCGAGAGATACATGTGCGGCGGCACTTCCAGGTTGTCCGGCGCCGGCTTGCTCTTGAAAACGCGGCCGGCGAAGTCGAAGGTCGAACCGTGGCAGGGGCAGAGAAAACCGCCCGGCCA
>CAYRXO010000037.1:0-22746 GCA_964428215.1 uncultured Candidatus Accumulibacter sp.
AAAGCAATAAAGGCGATCAGCAGATAGACCAATCGTTGAAAAATGCATAGTGGGCAGGCTTGCAGACGTAGCCACTCGCCGGCAACGACCGCAGTGACGGTCAAAGCGACGGCGGCCAGCGCCTGACAGCCGAATAACGCACGCACAAGCAAAGGTTTCATGCCCTGCTTTCAGGACAGAAAATGGCCGTGCAAGCAAGCCGCAATAATCTGCGACGGGCCTCTCGCGCCGTGACTGATACGGTGCATACCCGTCTTCAAGCACGGCCAATCGCGGGAGAAGTGCGCCAGCAGGGCGTACAGATCGAGCACGCGCAGGACTTGCAAGCCAGCGAAGAAAAAAGTGATCACCATCGGAACAAAAAGCGTCAGGGTAACCCATGGTGTTACATCCACCGGCCAGAACCAATCGACATCTTCGCTGTTCATCACGTTTTTCTCATGGAACGAGCTCGCGATTCTAAGACAATCGACAAGTGCCGCCAATCGAACACCGATGACTGATGGCGCCGACGCTCCACTCGTGCAATTCCGTTGTCACAAGTCCCTCATCTCTCAGGCATGGTCAGAGACGCTGTCAGCTCGGCGAGGCGCCTGGAGGGGTGGGGTTTCCAGCGAACAGCCACGCCCGCCGACAGTGCAGTGTGTTGTGTGTTGACGGATCAGCGAACCAAGGTGACGATTTCCCGCGCCAGCCTGTCGATGCCGGCAACGCTCAGATCGTCGGTGTGCACTGTCTGCGGAGCGGCGTAGCCGGCGTAGTTCTGGCTTTGCGAACGGCGGTACAGCGGGTCGTAATGCAGAGACAGCAATTCCTGCGCCAGTTCCCGCCAGCGACGCTGGCCGAGGAAATCGTCCCAGCGCTGAAACGTTTCCGTGCTATGCAGCGTGCGCAAGGTCTGCAGGCGCGCGCGCAGCCAGTCCGGTGTCGCCAGCGAGTAGGCGTAGTCGGCAAGCAGGAAATCGACGCGGGTGTCGAAGCCGGCGCAAATTTCGATGCAGCGTGCGGCGCGCATCGTTGCGATCAAGGCTTCCGGCAGATGCAGGCTGCCAATTTTTCGGCTTTCGGCTTCGACATACACTGTCCGCTGGCAGTCGAGTTGGCGTATTGCGGCGAGCAGCGACGATTCGAACCGTTTTTGTGTCGGCTGCGCACAACCGGGCAAGGCGCCGAGCACCGAGCCTTTGTGGCACGCCAATTCCTCGAGGTCGAGCACCTGTTCGCCGAGACGGCCGATGGCCTGCAGCACGCGACTCTTGCCGCTGCCGGTGGCGCCGCAAATGACGCGCAACGACAGTTGGCGCGGTCGTTCGGCCAGTTCCTGGATCACCAGCCGGCGGTACGTCTTGTAGCCGCCTTCGAGCTGCTGCGCCTCCCAGCCGATGCGGCGGAAGATATGCGTCAGCGAGCCGCTGCGCTGGCCGCCGCGCCAGCAGACGACCAGCGGCTGCCAGCTTTTCGGCCGATCCAGAAAGCGACTCTGCAAATGGCCGGCGATGTTCGCCGCGACGTAGGCGGCGCCGATCTTGCGTGCCTCGAAGGGCGATACCTGCTTGTACAGCGTGCCGACCTCGGCGCGTTGCCGGTCGTCGAGCACCGGGCAGTTGACCGATCCCGGCAAATGATCGCTGGCGAATTCACTCGGCGAGCGGACGTCGATGATCTCGTCGAACGACGCCAGCGCGTCGAGATGATCGAGTGTGTAGGTTTCTTGTTTCATGCGGATCCGATGTGCGGCGCGGGTCTATTTGAGCAAGGGCTCCAAGGCGGGCCAGAGCGTCTGGAGGATCAAGCCCTGCGCTTCGGCGGTCGGATGCAGATTGTCGGCCTGAAAATATTTGCTGTCGGCGGCGATGCCGGCGAGCATGAAATCGACCAGAGCCGTCTTGCGCGCCCTGGCCACCTCGCCGAACACGGCCTGGAATTGCTGCGCGTAGCGGCCGTAATTGGGCGGAATGCGCTGGCCGACGAGCAGCACGCGGGCATTCTGCCCCTGCGCTCGACTGACGATGTGGCTCAGGTTGGCACGCAAATCGTCCACAGACAGGCCGCGCAGTCCATCGTTGGCGCCCAGGGCGACGATGACGACCCGCGGCGCATGTTTGTGCAACACGGGGTCGATGCGGCTGACGCCGCCGCGGCTGGTCTCACCGGAAATGCTGACATTGACCACGTTATAATGATATTTCTTTTCCTGCAGCCGCTTGGCGAGCAGCGCCGGCCAGGCGGCATCCTGGCGCAGGCCATAACCGGCGGACAAGGAATCGCCGAAGACCAGGAGCGTCGGCGGCGCGGCCTGCGTCGGCGGCGCCAAAGACAGCAGAACGGTGCATAGCCAGCCGCACAGCCAGCCACGGAAGATCGGGTAAGTACGCATGGTCACAGAGTCTGCAATGGTTCTTCAGGTTCGCTCGCTGAGCAAACGGGTCGATAACGGCGGCGAGCCGTTAACCATTTTGCACGAGATTTCATTTGCCGTCGCCAATGGCGACACGGTGGCCATCGTCGGCGCCTCCGGTTCGGGCAAATCGACGCTGCTCGGCCTGCTTGCTGGTCTCGACCAGGCGAGCAGCGGCACGGTGATCCTGGCCGGCGAAACGCTCGAAGGTCTCGACGAGGACGCGCGCGCCGTCCTGCGCGGCCGCTTGCTCGGTTTCGTCTTCCAGAACTTCCAGTTGCTGCCCTCGCTGACCGCGCTGGAAAACGTCATGCTGCCGCTGGAACTGGCCGGTGCTGCCAACGCGCGCAGCGAAGCCGAGTTCTGGCTGCGCCGGGTTGGATTGGAACACCGCTTGCGCCATTATCCGAAGCATCTTTCCGGTGGCGAACAACAGCGCGTCGCACTGGCGCGCGCTTTCGCTCCCGGTCCGCAACTGGTGCTCGCCGATGAACCGACCGGCAACCTCGACGCGGCGACTGGCCATCAGATCATCGAATTGATGTTTGCGATCAACGCCGAACGCGCGACGACGCTGATTCTCGTCACGCACGACGAAGAAATCGCCGCGCGCTGCTCGCGGCGCCTGCGCATGCACGCCGGCGAACTGGAAGAAAGTTTCTGACGCCGGTCGTCAGCGTTGCTGTTCGCGCAGGATTCCCGTAGCGGCGGCCACACCGCTGCGCATGGCGGCTTCGAGCGTCGCCGGATATTCTGCGCAGACGTAATCGCCGGCCAGCCACAGTCCGGGACGTGCGCTGCGCACCGCTGGCCGGGACAGCGCCGGGCGACAGGCGAAGGTCGCGCGTTGCTCGCGGATCATCCGGTTCCAGGTGAACGCCGGCAAAGGTCGGCGTAGCGCTGCGCGCAACTCACCATGCAGACGGGTGGCCAGCGTCGCCTCATCGACGGCTTGCCAGGCGCCGCTGCCGCTGAGCACGAAAGCCAACATCCCGGGTGTTCCGCACAGGGCGCCGCGATCGAATACCCATTGCCCGAGGGTACCGCCGCCATACGGCGCCAGGCCGAGCATGGCGGTCGGCAAGCGCACTTCGGGCGGATAGGCGCAATACAGCGTAGCGATCGGTTCGTACGTATAGGCAGCGAGCAGCTCGGCCGTCGATGCGCTGAGCGGGTGCCCTTGCAGCAAGGCGGCCGCGTGTTGCGGCGCCACCGCCAGAATCACCGCAGCGAAGCGTTCGCCGGCGACACCCAGCGGCTCGTCGATCGTCTGCACGCGGCTGCGCAAGTGGATCGCACCGCCGTGTGCGCTGATGAAGCGTGCCGCGACGGCAGGCCACAAACTTTCGAGATCGACCGTCGGCAGAAGCAGGTCGGTCGCCGCCCGCGACCCGCCCAGGCTGTCGCGCAAGGTGTGCAGAAAGACCTGCGCCGAGGCCTGTTCCGGCGCGGTATTCAGCGCCGCCAGACAGAGCGGTTCCCAGAGAAAATGCCGCAGGGCGCCCCGTTGAGCGTAACGGTCGAGCAGCGTGCTGACGGGTTCATCGTCGGGCAGCCGGTATGCCTGGCCTTGCAGACGACGCATGAAACATAGCGTCGACCAGACGCTGCGCAGGCCGACGCCGCGTGCGCGCAGCAAGCCGACGAGCAGATGCCAAGGCGCCGGCAAGCGCGGCAGGCGCAGCCGGAACGCCGCGTCGCGTTCCCCTGCCGGAAAATCGATCGTCAGCGGCAAACGTTGGCAGAGTCGTTCGGGATCGGCGCCGACCAAGCGAAGCAGGCGGAGCGTCTCGCGATACGCGCCGAGCAACAGATGCTGCCCGTTATCGAGCACATGGCCATCGAGCACCACGCGGCGCGCCCGGCCGCCGAGTTGTCTGGCCGCCTCGAAAACGCAGACCTGCACGCCGGCCGCGGCCAGCTCGACAGCGGCGGCCAAGCCGGCCCAGCCGCCGCCGATGACCGCCACCTTCATCCACGCATCCAGGTGCGCCAGGCGATCCACAGCTTGCGCAAGGGCGTCAACGACGTACGCTGGCTGAGTACCTGGCAGCCATCGCGGCGGATTTCGTCGAGCAGCGTGCGGTAGATCGCCGCCATCACCAGTCCGGGTCGTTGCGCCTGCCGGTCGCCGGCCGGCAAGGCGGCAAACGCCTGCGCGTAGAATTTTTCCGCGCGTTCGATCTGAAACTCGATCAGACGGCGGAAATTGTTGCTGTAACGTGCGTTGAGAATGTCGGCGGCCGGTACCTCGAAACGCTGCAGTTCGTCGATCGGCAGATAGATGCGGCCGCGGCGGGCATCCTCGCCGACATCGCGGATGATGTTGGTCAACTGGAACGCCATTCCCAGATCGTGGGCGTACTTTTGCGTGCGCCGATCTTGGTAGCCGAAAATTTCCGCCGCCAGCAGGCCGACGATGCTGGCGACGCGATAGCAATAGAGTGACAGCGCCTTGAAATCGAGATAGCGCGTTTGCCGCAGATCCATCTCCATGCCGTCGATGATTTCCAGCAACTGCTCGGTCGGCAAAGAGAAACTGGCGCGCGCGGTCAGCAAGGCCTGCGTCACCGGATGCTGCGCCGTGCCGCCTTCGAGAGCGCTCAGCTCATGCCGCCACCACGCCAGCTTGGTCGCCGCCACGTGCGCATCCGGGCATTCATCGACGATGTCGTCGACTTCCCGGCAGAAAGCGTACAAAGCGACGATCGCCTGCCGCCGCTGCGGCGGCAGAAACAAAAAGCTGTAATAAAAGCTCGAACCGCTGCTCGCCGCTTTTTGCCGGCAATAGTCGTCGGGATTCATGCGCTTTCTCGACAGATCGACAAGAGCGGCATTCTCACACGAATGACATGCCCACGGCACGCTGCCCGATGCGCAGCCAATCCGCCAAGCGCAACACCGGCCGCCGCTGGAAGACGTCGCCACGCACGGCGGCGATGCGTTCGAGAATGCGCAATCCGCCCTGCACGGTGAGGCGGATTTCCCAACCCAGGCGTCCGGGTAATCGATGGACGAGCGGCGCCCCGTCAAGCATCAGTTGACGCGTGCGGGCGATCTCGAAAGCGAGCAAGGCGGCCCATTGCTCACTCCAGACGCCGGTGGCGATTTGTCCTTCGTCGATCGCAAAACGCTGCAAATCCTCCTGCGGCAGGTAAACCCGTCCCTTGCGCCAGTCGATAGCGATGTCCTGCCAGAAATTGACCAGTTGCAGCGCCGTGCAGATGCAATCCGAGCGCCGCAGTTCCTCGTCGCCACAGCGGTCGACCAGATGCAGCAGCAAACGGCCGACCGGGTTCGCCGAGCGTCGGCAATAGTCGAGCAATTGCGCAAAATCGGCATAACGGGTTTGCCGCACGTCCTGCGCGAAGGCGTCGAGCAGAGCGAGAAACAATTCGGGCGGCAAGCGCCATTCGGCGATCACCTGCGACAAGGCGCTGAATTCGGCACGAACGGGCGGACGAGCGCTGGCGATGCGTTCGATTTCATCCCGATACACGGCCAAAGCCTGTAAACGCTCGACGGCTGCCGCCCCACCTTCATCAGCGATGTCATCGGCGGCGCGCGCAAAGCGATAGATCGTCTCAATCGGACGACGCAACTGGCGTGGCAGCAGCAAAGAGGCTACCGGGAAATTCTCGTAATGATCGACAGGCACGTTCGGGAGAATAGCGCGGTGATGATTTGGTGCCGATTCAACGGCGAAGGGATTAAATCGGCCAACGGAAATAACCTCGTTCCATCCACCGCCAACGGTGAAAGCCTGCTTCATCCTCGCTCCTCATCGGCAAGACACCGGGCAAACCATATCACTCGCCTGTGACTTTCATGTTTCAAGGATGGCCGTATGGGCTGACAGTATAGGGTGCTGGCGATTAGAATGTACGTCTGGCAGCGTGCACAATGCACAGTCAAACTGACCGACACGGTCAAGCCCAGGTGGCGAAATTGGTAGACGCAGCAGGTTTAGGTCCTGCCGCCGCAAGGTATGGGGGTTCGATTCCCTTCCTGGGCACCAGCAAGCATTCCGAAGTAGTCCAAAGCAGTCCGGAAGACCAGTCTAAGTGTCGGTTACGGGGTGGCATGGTCCCATTGGGAAACGCAGAACAATTCTTGTGCTGCAAGAATTCGGCTGCGCTTGCTGACCTCTCGCTTCCCGGAAGGGTAACCTCCCACCCCAAAGGCGCCTTCCGAGGCAGGTTTTACTTGCTCGGGGTCACGATGACGCCCCGCTGCGGCCATTCCTGGCCGATTGCCCGCGCTACGGGCGCAACTTTCCCCGTGCCAGGTACAGATTGGCCAAGGCGAAGAGCATGACGACCTGCGTAGGACTCTTCTCCCATCCCCGGTAGCGTGTCTTTTGGTGATGGAAGAGGTTCTTGATGACGTGACAGGGTTTTACCCGTGCTCGTACGCTTGCGCTCCTGATCAAGTGGGCACACCGATTTGAGCGGTGGTCTGTCGGCAGGCTTGCAGGGGTTGACCGAATATTTAGCGCTGTTCATATCGACAGTATGAACACGAAATACCAGATGATAAGGACGATTACAGAGATGTGCTGTGCCAATATGGATGTCAATCAGGTCATAAACCAGCAATATTGCTGTCCACCACTTCACGTTGAACTAAAGCGCTCCGCGTTGGTGTAGCTCCCCGGCGCTCTTACAGATGCCCGATGATGATATCCAGGACCAATATGCATGTAAACAACACGGCGACTCACTGCAACACGTATTCTCCAGGCCTCCCGCTGACGCAAACGCCACAAAAAATTAATAATTATTCACTATCAATTGAATACGTCACTGTTTTCATGCACCCTGAAAATAGGCCTTCTTCCAGTTTTTCAGGCTTGCACCAACTAAATTGTTTCATATCTTCATGAAGTTGATCACATCAACGCCAAGTTGAACATTGCGATAACATATCATGACCGAATCGACTCGGCGCTTGAACACTTCGATTCGCAACCCCCTCCTCCGTTCGTTGCTTTCAAGGCCAAACCCGTTCGGCAGTTGGGGGGGGGGGCCGCTATCTGCACGGACTGCCGCGGAGTGTGCGCCGCAGCAGGGAGCACATGGCGGAAACAGTGGCCGACAGCCGCCAAGCGCGATTCAAATTGAAGAGAGGCAGGCCAAGGTAAACCCATTGGACGAGCGGGGGAGAAAAACTCGCCACCGAAGCTGGGCGACGCGGAGTGGATCGGGAGGATCAGCGCGAATTCTGTTTTTCGTGTGCACAATGTCTTGCTGCCTGAAGACGGGGGAAGACGAGACGAGGGACTTTGAAGAGAGCCGATGCGGCCGAGTCGCGGCTGGCCGACGAGCCGCGCCGGATGAAAATTCCTGCGGGAAAACGGCAGTGGACAACTCAACGATGCGATGATCGATAATTCGTTGTCCTTCCCTGGTGTACCGTTGGAGGTTGCCGATGATTTGGTCGCTCGCTTACCTGGCTTTGGGTTTGTTTGCCGGCATCTTCGCCGGCATGCTCGGCATCGGCGGAGGACTGGTGTTGGTCCCGACACTGACGATGCTCTTTGCCGCGCAAGCCGGCTTTCCGGCAAAAGAAGTCCTGCATCTGGCACTGGGAACCTCGATGGCAGCCATCCTGTTCACCGCCTTGGCCAGCCTGCGCACCCATCACCAGCACGGCGCCGTACTGTGGAAAGTGGTGGCTCAGATCACACCGGGAATTCTTCTCGGAACCGTACTCGGCACCCTGTTTGCCTCACGTGTGCCGGCCAGACCGCTGGCGTTGTTCTTCACCTTGTTCGTTTGTCTCATCGCCGTGCAGATGTTTCTGAATCTGAAACCGAAACCAACGCGGGAATTGCCGGGAACTGTCGGCGTTTTTGTCGCCGGTACCGTCATCGGCACCATCTCGGCACTGGTCGCCATCGGCGGCGGCTCGTTGACCGTACCTTTTTTGACCTGGTGCAACATCCGCGTACAGAACGCCATCGGCACCTCGGCGGCTGTCGGTTTCCCGATCGCCGTCGGCGGTTCGTTGGGCTACATCTACAACGGCTGGCAACACTCCGGCTTGCCGGAGTGGAGTGTCGGTTACATCTATCTGCCGGCACTCCTCTGTCTTGTCCCGGCAAGCATGTTGATGGCCCCGATCGGCGCCCGTCTGGCGCATCGTCTGCCGGTGGCAACGCTGAAACGTCTCTTCGCCGGCGTTCTGATCGTGCTGGCCGTGAAAATGTCGTGGGGGTTTCTCGGGTGAATGGTCGGTCAGCAGCAAGTCGACGCAGGCAGGATTAGACCGCGTCGCCGGACTGAAAAGTAGCTGTGCCCGGCGCGCTTCTTTTTCGCACTTGCCGCTTCGCAAGTTTCGGCAGGAAATCGATGAAGCGCGCCTCACAACGTCAGCTTGCCCTGCTTCGTCTGAAACGACGGCGCTGGCAAGTCGCCATTTTCAATTCAGACGACCTGATTCCCGAGCCAGCTTTCAGCGCACACTCTATTCGACTCTTTCTGCTGCTTTTTCAGTAAAAACTCTTACTGTCACGGCCGATCAGGATTGCCCGGGCCGCGTCGATCGTCGCGACGATCGCGGCCGCCACGTCCCTCCGCCTCGGGACGGACTGGACGCTCGACAGGCATCGGCGAGCTGACTGCGGCAGGTGCAGCCGGAGTCGGCCGGGGTGGCTGCGGGCGCTCGACATTCATTTCCCGCCGTCCCTGCGGTACATCGTGTCGTTCCGGACGCTCGGCGGCGCGAACTTCCACCGCCGGTCGTTCGATGCGCGGTGTGACAGGTACCGGTGTGACGACAGCCGAACGTTGCTCGACACGCTCCGGACGTCTGGGAAACGGACGTGCCGTTTCCGCTCCCGGACGATCGACCACCGCGCTGCTGACGGGTGGACGCGTCGATTCGGGACGGGGCAGCGTTGCCTGACGATCCGCTTCCGGCCGCACCAAGGCGGGACGCGAGACAGGAGCGGCTTCAGGCTGCGGCGCCTGACGAAACTCGCGTCCGCTTCCCGTTGCTGGAAGGACGCTGTTTTCACTCGGCCGCGGGCCGCTTTGCTCAAGAGGACGTTCGGTCTGACGGCGACGGTCGAATTGTTGACGGCGATCCTCCGCTGTCCGTTGTTCGCTTTCCAGACGCCGGTCGTACTCCCGCCGGTCGCCTTCCCGCCGGTTCATCTGCGGTGCAACTGCCGGTGCCTGGATTTGCACCGGCTGACCGGCCCACTGGCGACGATCGCGTTCAGCAATGATCGCCTCGCCGACTGGACGACGATGCCCGAAGGAGTCGGCGTGCACCATCGTCACGGCCCGCGCTTGCCCCTGGTACTCGTAACGGACTGGCATGGCGGCCGCAGGATTGGCCAGGACAGCGCGGTAATTGAAGTTCCCCGGCACATGCGGTCCATTGAGTGCGCGCAGATGATTTTCGCTGATCTGGTATGTCGGCCGATATATTTCCCGAGGCGCAAGTGGAAACCAGCCGATGGGCGCAGCGACGTTGCCCGGCGTACCCGTCCAGGCGACCAAGGCCGGCGCATAAACCGGACGATGCACGCGCTGTCCGGGAACCCAACCCCAGGCATTGTGGTAGTACACCCAACGGCCGTAATGGAACGGGGCAAATCCCCAGGCTTCGACGCCGATCCACGTCCAGCCCCAGGGTGATATCCAGGCCCAACGTCCATCACGATAGGGTGCCCAGTCTGTGGCCACGGTCTGCGGAAACCAGACGGCGCCGTATTCGGGGCTGTCGTACCAGCGGCCGTAGGCATCGAGGTAACTGGCACCGGTCATTTCCGCCGATACGTAGCGGGCTTGCAGCGGGCTGCCATACTGCTGGTCGCGCACGGCGGCCCAGCGGGAAAACTCGTCGTTTTCCGGCAGCAGGAAACGGTGTTGTGTCCGCCCGTCGTACCACAATTGCGCGCGCTGGCCGCTGTCGACCGTCACCATCTGGTCGAAGGCCAGAAAACGCAGACGACCGCTGTACGCCGTCACCGCGCTGCTCAAACGGTCGACATCAACGCGGAAAAAACCAGCGGTCAAGGGCTGAAAACTGCCATCACGGGTCACGATTTCGAATTCATGCACCGATTCCGGCGCATAGAGTCGCGCGGTCAGGCTCCCGTCGAGCAGGTGCAGTCGTACCCGCTCATCATCCACCTGCACGAATTCGACGGCGCTGCGCGAAGCCAGCTGCAACATCGTCGAACCGATCTGCACTTCCGCGCGACCGTCCGGGCCGGTGATCAGGCGATGACCGGTGGTCAGCGGCCAGTTGAGCATGGCCGTCGAGTCGTCGCTGTCGTGACTTTTCAAGGTCACCGTGCCGGATAGCCAGGACAAACGACCTACCCGGCCAGCGGGGTCAGCACTCGCCGAAGCGGTCGTCAACAACGAGAACAACAAGCTGAACAGCAGTGCGACCAGTGACCTTGGCCGGTAAGCTGGAGTGATGTGAAAAGTAATCATGATTTTCGATCCAAAATGATCCGACGACTGACGCCGGTTGAGCGATCAACGCAACAAAGCGCATCCGGTGCGACACGGCGGACACTTCGTTACATATTTTCGCTACGACTGCACACTGACAACCAATCGGCAAAATGTAATGCTGCAAGCGCGGAGTCTTGGTCTCTGACGTCGACAGCGGCTGCTCTACAATAGGCAGCCATCACCTGCCGGTTTCGTAAGTGGCTACCGGATAAAGGTTCAATTTTCACCGCAGGAGTTCCAGCATGACCCGAGTACGCGTTTTTGCCATCGACGGCATCATTCCGGTGATCGACCCGAGCGCCTATGTCCATCCTTCGGCCGTACTGATCGGCGATGTGATCGTCGGCCCGGGCTGTTATGTCGGACCCTGTGCCAGCCTGCGTGGTGATTTCGGCCGCTTGATTCTCGAGCGGGGCGTCAATGTGCAGGACACGTGCGTGATGCATGGCTTTCCCGGCACCGACACGGTGATTGAGGAGGACGGTCATATCGGCCATGGTGCCGTGCTGCATGGTTGCCGGGTCGGACGTAACGCAATGGTCGGCATGAATGCGGTGATCATGGACAACGCCGTACTTGGCGAGTCGTCGATCGTCGCCGCCTGCGCGTTCGTCAAAGCGGGGATGACGATTCCACCACGCTCTCTGGCTGCAGGCGTGCCGGCGAAAGTGTTGCGCGCACTCAGCGATCAGGAGATGACCTGGAAGAGCGAAGGGACGCAGATCTATCAGCAGCTGACCCGCCGCTCGCTGGCGACGATGTGCGAAACCGATCCGCTGACGGCTTGCGAACCGGATCGGCCGCGTTTCGATTTCCCCGGCATCGTGCCGTTGGTCGAGCTGAGAAAACAAGCGGCGTGCAGCGAGTAAGGGCTTGGCCGTCGGGCAGTACGTCAGTTCCGACAGTGCCGGAAAATGGCTGCTCGCGATGATGCGCACGCCGCGACACTCGCGCAGCCGATTAAACTGGCTCTCCTTCAGTGATCGAATCCGGACAGTGCGTCACCGCTTGGCCAAGTCAACAGTTGGGGCGACGCCGCTAGCCACAACGGTAAGAAAATCTCCGCGCGCGCCGTGCCATGCGCGCGCAACTCTTGCACGAAGGCCGGGCTGCGATCGAATTTCGATGCCAGACCAAGTTCGGCGTGTTGCGGGTCCATGGTCAGCATATACACGCTGACCGGCTTGTAATCGGCAAAAGCTGCGCACAGCCCGCTATCGATGGAGGAACATTGGGCGATCCGTGCCAGCCATTTGTTGACCGTTTCGATGGAACGCAGCTCCTGGAACAGCGACAGGTTGCCGGACAACTCGTTACGCCGGTCGTCGATCGCCGCCAGTTTCTCCGGTTCGCAGCGGCGTTGCCGGGGATTGATGCGGATGACCCAGATCTCGTCGGGCGTCTCTGCGCAGCAGGTATTGGCGACAAATTCCCGCACGGGCGGGTTCTGCGAAAAAACGCCATCCCAGTACAGCGCGTCCTGACCTTCACTGTTTTTCAGCCCAGGAATGCGTTGCGCGCGGCGCAGATCGGGCAATGTTCCCGAAGCGGCAACGGCTTCGTAGCTGATCGTCCTCTGCTTTGCCGGCGGCAGATCGGGATCGCTCCACGAATCGAAGGCTTCAAACGCGCCGCTGAGAATTTCCACCGCGCCGAGCAGCAGCCGCGGCGGTACGTGCTGGCGCGCCACTTCGGCCAGTTGTGACTGCAAACCGGGGAAATTCGGCGCACAGGTCTGCAGCAAGGCCATGAAATCGTAAAACTCCGGGCGAACTTCGCCGAAATCGAGTTTCGGGGCCAGCAGATTTTCGATGCGTGACCAACTGTCCAGTGTTTTGCTCAGCCAATCGTTAAATTCCCCCGGATGCGTCTGTTTGACGCTGATACCGGATTCAGACAAGGTATAGAAATATTGCGTCAGGGTATTAATGCCGGCTTCGCCAAGCTTGTTAACCTGAAAGGTATCCCATAAGCGATTGAGCGCCTGCCGCGCAGCGGCAAAAGCTCCGGTCTGACCGCGATGGTTCAACAGCCCATACCAGACCATGAAAGCATTCAGCGCCCCCGCCGAAGTGCCACTCAGACCGACGATTTCGAATCGACGCTGTGCGCCGGCGTCCGGCTGGCCGTTCTCTTCGCTTTCCTTGGCCCGCAACAGCCGGTCGAGAACACCACAGGTGAAAGCACCGTGCATGCCACCCCCCTGACAGGCAATCGCCACCTTACGCGTTTCCATATGCATTTTCTCCCGATTAGAATTGACAAAGGACTTGCTCAAGCCCACTTCCCCGAGTCCGTCCTATTGTAGCTCGCCAGCCAGCCCACGGCGGCGACAGCGTAAACCTTGATCTGCGCTGGAAAATGGCTGCGGGTGACGAAGCGCCTGGCACACAGTGCGCCGACAGCGAAAGAGACCAAATCGAAAGCCGAATTGGCGAGCTGCGCACAACGTCGTGACTCGACCGTACAGCCATTTATCAGTTTTCCCTTGATCAGTAGTCATTTCTGTCCATGCACTCTGGCGTCGGAAGCCACTTCACGCTAGGATTCTCCACTTGCTCAGATTGGAAATCGAAAGTCATGCATCTCCTTGCGGATCAAAGCTGGCTGCAATCGTCCCAGATCAACGCCTGCCGCGTTTTACTGGCGGCCATGATTTCAGCCCTCTCCAATTCGGCTCATGCCACGTGTGAAGATTCGGCAACTTTCTTTGGTGGCATCTGCAAAACGTTTTCTGATACCTGGAAAAATGGCAAGGACGATTTTCTGGTGCCATTCCACACACATCATTTGCGTTTCGCATATTCGAGAGAAAAGATCGACAGCTTCGTCGAGAATACCTGGGGAATTGGTTACGGGCGGACGCGCTATGATCAACGCGGCAATTCAGATTCTCTTTATGCCATGGGTTTTCGCGATTCACACGGTGAGTTCGAACCAATTATTGGTTATGCGCATCGTTGGAACTTCGGCGATGTCGATGGCGTCCATGCCGGTCTCGGCTACACCGCGTTCATCACGGCCCGCTCGGACATTGCCCATTATTTGCCGATTCCGGGCATCCTGCCAGTGGCTTCGCTCAATTACCGTCGTAACGGCGTCAGCATGACCTACCTTCCCGGTGGAAAGGGAAACGGCAACATCCTTTTCTTCTGGGCCAATATCGGCTTCTGAGCAGACCAGCCGGCGACGGACAAAAAAATCCCGGCTGGCTGATCAGACCAATGCCGGGAAAAAGGGAGGACTTGTCGTGCGAGTTTTCCGGGAGGAACGAAAATCTCGTGCCACCAGGATAAATTCGCCGTTTTGTTGACGTCTGGTTGCATCCTGAACGGCGCCTACCAGCCAATAGCGGCTGGCTGACGGCAAACTTTAGGCAAACGCAGCAAAATTCGGAGAGCGCGGCGCGGGTATCGCCAGGCGCCTGGCGAAATGTGGCGATATTGAAGGCGACCGATCGTTCCGAACGTATCGTGCGTGACCGGTTTAATTGACTGGCCCGGACCTCGACAGGGCCCTGAGTGGCCATTGCGGGCGATTGGCAGCGCTCCATCACTTCCCACGGTGGCCGCTATTCGAGCGGCGCCAGATACTTCGCCTGACCGCAAGAGCGCGTCCATTTGTGCTTGCAGAGATTTCCGCCATCACGCGCACGACTTGCCGAACAAGGCATGCAACTTTTCAACCTCAAGCCAGCCGGAAGCGACGCACCTCCTGCTCCAGCACGCCGGACAACGATTGCAGCCTTTCGGCGGTGGCGGCGTTGCCGTTCGCCGCGGTGCAATTTTCCTCGGCCATGCGCGCCACATCCTCGACGCTGCGGGCAATCTCGGAACTGGTGCTGCTTTGCTCGCGCAGGGCATGCGAGATATTGGCCACCTGTTCGACAACCTGCTGAGCGTTGCCGCCGATCTCCTTGATCGACTCACCGGCCCGAGTGGCCAGGGCGACGCCTTCGGAGACGCGTGTGACACCGAGTTTCATGCTGTTCACCGCCTCACGGGTGCCCCCCTGGATGGCGGTGATCATCGTCGATATTTCCTGCGTCGAACGTGACGTCCGCTCGGCCAGTTTGCGCACTTCGTCGGCAACGACGGCAAAGCCGCGTCCCGATTCACCGGCGCGTGCCGCTTCGATGGCCGCATTCAACGCCAGCAAATTGGTCTGGTCGGCAATTTCCCTGATCACGGCGACGATCGTCGAGATGGCTTCGGAACGTTCGCCGAGATCGACGATGATCGCCGACGACTGATTGACCACCTCGGCAATGCGCTGAATTTCCTGCACGACCTGTCCGACCACCTGACAGCCGCTGTTCGCCAGTTCGCCGGCATGGCTGGCAATCCGGTGCGCTTGTTGCGCACTGCCTGCCAAGTGGTTGATTTGGTCGCTCATCTGTTCGATGGCCAAGGACATGTTTGCCGCTGCCCGGCGTTGCTGGTCACTGTCGCTGACGATGCTTCCGGCCGAACCGGACAATGATTGCGTGGCATCGAAAACCTGACTGGCACTTTGATGTACTTGTCGTACCACGCTGCGGAAGCCATCGACCATTTCGTTCAGGCTGTCGGCGACCCGTTTCAGTTCGTCACGCGTTTGCAATTCGACGCGCACAGCGAGATCGCCGGTGGCGATCGTCCGTGTCTTGTCGGCCAGCTGACCAACGCTGGCGACGGTGGCGTAGTACAGGGCAATCGAGACATAGGCGTAAAGCAGCAACATCAGCAAGGCGATGGCGATGGCGGCGTTCAAATCATGCTGCGCCTGATCGATGCGTTTCTGCAGCAGCTTTTGCAGTGACGGGAACAAGCTGTCCGACAGTTCCTGATAGCCTTTTTCTATGGAAGCGGTGGTGAGAGCAAAATAGGCGTTGACCTCGGTGGCGAACACACCGGAAATGATGTCCTTATCGACCACATCGGTCACCTTGCCAGCCGCTTCGCTGAATACCGAAGACACCTCATGGAACGAATTGCCCAGGCCCGGGTTGTAATGCACGCATTTTTCGAGATTGGTGCGCACTTTGTTGGTCGCCGAATTGAGATGCGCCAATACCGTTGAAAATTCAACTTGCTGAACGAGAAGCAACGGCGTGGCGCGCGTCAACGCACCGGTTCCCAGCGCACGTAGCTGGCCCATGCTTTCGATGGCTTCCGGCAAGTTTCTTGTTGATACCGCGATCAGGTAGGCGATGTCAATGTCGGGGTCGTTGGTCAGTCGGTATTCGTCGGCGACGATGGTTTGCAGATGAAAAATATCCTCGATCAGTCGGTTGTGAGCCATGAAATTTTCGCGTCCCAGCCATTCCAGACCGTCCTTTTGTATATTTGCCCAGCCTTCCTTGATCTTGTTCCAGGCGGGATGATCGTGCAGTTCCGGCTGTTTGCTCTCGATCGCCTGCAAGGCGGCGGCGACCTCCTTTTCCTTGGCGGCGCGTTTTTCCTTCATCTCGTTGTTGCCGTTCAATACACCGTACGACAGGCCGCGATGGATCTGTATTTGTCGCACGCTGTTCAAGAACGGCTTGATCGCTTCGATGCCGGCCAATTCGCGCTGTGAGTGATCGATGACCCGGTGCAGACTGTGGTAGAGGCTGGCCAGCAAGACGACAATCGCCACCAGCGCCAAAGCACCCATGATGGCGAATTTCCGGGTATAGCCAAAACGGTTGAGCAGGAAAATGGCCGGGTTAAACAGCGATTGCACGACAGACTCCTTCGCGAAGATAAACCGAACAATCCGGGCGAAAGCGGAAACCGCCCTGAAATAGGCAGTGATATTCAGTATATCAAGCGATTAAATTTCTGCTGTCGAATGACGCACCCGTCGCACTGGTGCCAGTTTTTCCCCTTCCTGCGGCTGGTGCACGCTCATCCCGCAGGCGATTTGACAGTCGAAATACTCTTCAAGCCGTTGAAGCAAGCCATTCCGCCGCAGCGAGAGCAAAGTAGCTGAGTATGCCGTCGGCGCCGGCGCGCCGGCATGCCAGCAGGCTTTCGAGCACGCAGGCCCGTTCGTCGAGCCAGCCGTTTTGTGCTGCCGCCTTGAGCATGGCGTATTCACCGCTCACTTGATAGACATAGGTCGGCACCTTGAAGGTCTCCTTGACACGACGGACGATATCCAGGTAAGGCATTCCGGGCTTGACCATCACCATATCGGCGCCTTCGGCCAGATCAAGCGCCACCTCGTGCAAGGCTTCGTCGCTGTTGGCCGGGTCCATCTGGTAAGTGTATTTATTGCCTTTGCCGAGATTGGCCGCCGAGCCAACGGCATCGCGGAACGGACCGTAGAAGCTCGACGCGTATTTCGCCGAATAGGCCAGGATCCGGGTGTGCGTTTGCCCGGCGCGCTCGAGTTCCTGGCGGATGCGCCCGATGCGGCCATCCATCATGTCCGACGGAGCGACGATGTCGGCGCCGGCTTGCGCATGCACCCGCGCCTGAAGGGCCAGCACCTCCAGCGTTTCGTCGTTGAGCACGTAGGCACGCGAATCGCCGGCAGCGATCAAGCCATCCTGCCCATGGCTGGTATAAGGATCGAGCGCGATATCGGTGATGACGCCCAATTCCGGAAACTCTTTTTTCAACGCGCCGACGACGCGCGGCACCAGTCCCTCGGGGTTGTACGCTTCGCGTGCATCTTCGCTCTTGCTGCCGGCGTCGATGACCGGAAACAGCGCTAATGCCGGTATGCCCAGCCGGCAGGCGCGCTCGGCGGTTTTCAGCAGCCGGTCGAGGCTCTGCCGTTCGACACCGGGCATCGAAGCGACGGTTTCCAGTCGTTTGGCTCCGTCGAGAACGAAAACTGGATAGATCAGATGGTCGGCAGTCAAATGCGATTCGCGCATCAGACGACGCGAGAAATCGTCGCGTCGCATGCGCCGCAGACGGGTCGCCGGGAAGGCGGCTCGGTAAGTCGTGGTTTGCAAGCTCATGGCGGACTGGAAGCTCGAAAAATTGTTGGACAAGAACTTTCGACAATGAAATTTTTAGCGAAAATCCGACTCTCAGCGGCGGGACAGTCAGGCTGTCTCCCGCTTCTTCTCCCTGAAAGCGGGCGTCTTGCCGGTCTCGCGACGCAAGACGCAACTTGTCCCCGGCACCGTATAACCGGGGGCCTTTTTGTCAACGTTTGGCTGCATTCTGCCGGGCACCCCAGCCGACGGCGCTACGCGGACGGACGCGGGCGGTTTTCGCGACACGCAGTCCTGCCGGCGCTGTTTTTTCCACCTCCGGCACCATCTCCAGCCAGCTGGCGAGCACTTTTTCCGCATCCTGCACGCCGATTTTTTTCAGGCTCGAGAACACCTGGGCGCTGCAGTGGTCGCCGAACGCGCGGAGAGCCTGCTCGACCGCGCGCAACGCCAAGCATTGCGCCTGCCAGCTCAGTTTGTCCGCCTTCGACAACAGCACATGCACCGGCTTGCCCGTCTGCGCGAACCAGCCGAGCATCTGCAAATCGAGCTCGGTCAGCGGATGGCGGCAATCCATGATCAGCACCAGTCCGCGCAAGACCGACCGCTTGTGCAGATACGGTGCCAGCAGCCCTTCCCATTGTCCGCGCACTTCTTCGGGCGCTTTGGCGAAACCGTAACCGGGCAGGTCGACGAAGTACTTGCCGTCAGCCAGACGAAAGTAGTTCAGGTGCTGCGTCCGGCCAGGCGTTTTGGAAACGAAAGCCAGCCGCGAATGATCGGCCAAGGTATTGATCGCCGACGATTTGCCGGCATTCGAACGGCCAGCAAAAGCGACTTCATGCTGCGCATCCGCAGGCAGATCGCGCAGATCGGCGACTGTGGTGTGAAAAACCGCTGTCCGAAAGAGTGGCATCGATAAACCGGCAGAAAGGCAGGAGGGCGGGCGTCCGCCGCGAGGACAAACTGCGATAGAATATCAGGTTTGTGGGATTGCTTCTCCGGCCAAAGCTTTGTCATCGTTGTCAACGGGAGTTTGGACATGATTCGTATAACGGCACTCGCGGTGATCCTGGCCGCCAGTTTTTCCGCCACCGCTTCGGAACAGGCACCAGCGCAGGTGAACTTGGCCAAGGCCAAGGAAATTGCCGAGGGGGTTTGTGTCGCCTGTCACGGCGCCGACGGGAACAGCCAGATAGGCGCCAATCCCATACTGGCCAACCAGGGCTCGGAGTATCTCTACAAGCAGTTGAGCAACTTCAAGGCGGCCGACGGCAAGCCGGCAGTGCGCAACAATCCGGTCATGGCCGGCATGGTCGCTACGCTAACCGATGAGGACATGCGCAGCTTGGCCGCCTATTTCTCGCAGCAGAAAATCAAACCCGCCGTCGCCAAGGACGAGAAACTGCTGTCCGAAGGCCAGTCCTTGTGGCGTAAAGGCGATTTCAACAAGCAGGTTCCGGCGTGCGCCGGCTGTCATGGCCCGGCGGGCGCCGGTTTGCCGGCGCAATATCCCCGTCTGGCCGGACAGCACAGCGAATACACCGCCACGCAGCTGAAAACCTTCCGCACGCATGAACGCGCCAACGATGCCGAAAAGGTGATGCGCGTCATTGCCGGCAAGCTTTCCGACCGGCAGATCAGCGCTGTCGCCGAGTACGCCGCCGGCTTGCGCTAGACTGATCACTGCGCCGGAAATTCTTCGCGGCAACACCGTTTTTCCGGCCAGTGCCTGTAATATCAGCGTCTGCTGACCTCTGCCCCGAAAGGATGATCAATGAAAACTCTGAGGCAATTGCTCGCCAGCAAGAATCGCTCGCCCGTCTGTGTGGCGCCGGCTGATACCGTCTTCAATGCCCTGAAAGTGATGGCCGACAACGACGTCGGCGCCGTGCTCGTTCTCGAACAGGACAGACTGGTCGGCATCTTCTCCGAGCGTGACTATGCGCGCAAAGGGATATTGCACGGCAAAGCATCGAAAGACACTCTCGTGCGCGAGGTGATGAGCGACAAAGTGCTCTATGTAACGCCTGACCGCTCGATCGAGGAATGCATGGCGATCATGACCGACAAGCATTTCCGCCATCTGCCGATCCTCGAAGACGACAAGGTGATCGGCATCATCTCGATTGGTGATGTAGTCAAGGAAACCATTTCCGCCCAGCAGTTCATCATCGCGCAAATGGAGAAATATATCACCGGCTGAAGCTTCTGCCGGTCGGAAAAAAGCCTGCTGGAGATCTCGCCAGCAGGCTTTTTTGTTGGGCGGCATGCGGTTTTCGTTCTTCCGCGGCCGTCAGGCAGTCCCCCCGACGGTCAGCCCCTCGATGCGCAAGGTCGGCTGACCGACGCCGACCGGCACACTTTGTCCGTCCTTGCCGCAGGTGCCGACGCCGGCATCGAGTCGCAAATCGTTGCCGATCAGCGTCACTTGCTGCATTGCTTCCGGTCCGTTGCCGATCAACGTCGCACCCTTGACCGGCGCTGTGACACGGCCGTCTTCGATCAGATAGGCTTCAGACATCGAGAAGACGAATTTGCCGTTGGTGATGTCGACCTGTCCGCCGCCGAAATTGACCGCGTACAAGCCTTTTTTCACCGAGGCGATGATTTCCTCGGGAGACAAGTCGCCGTTGAGCATGCTGGTATTGGTCATGCGCGGCAAGGGCAGATGGGCAAACGATTCTCGACGGCCATTGCCGGTCGGCGCTACCCCCATCAGACGGGCGTTGAGGGTATCCTGCATATAGCCTTTGAGGATGCCGTTCTCGATCAGCACCGTGCGTTGAGTCGGCGTACCCTCATCGTCGATGTTCAACGAACCGCGCCGTCCGGGAAGCGTGCCATCGTCGACGACGGTGACGCCTTCGGCGGCAACGCGCTGACCGATGCGGCCGGCGAAGGTCGAGCTGCCTTTGCGGTTGAAATCGCCTTCCAGACCATGGCCGACCGCTTCGTGCAACAGGATTCCCGGCCAGCCCGGGCCGAGGACGACGGTCATCGTTCCCGCCGGTGCTGGCCGGGCTGCCAGATTGATCAGCGCCTGATGTACCGCTTCGCGGGCGTACCTTTGCAAGACGTCGGTGCTGAAATAGGCGTAATCGACGCGCCCACCGCCGCCTGAGGAACCCTGCTCGCGTTGGCCCTTTTCCTCGACGATCACCGTCAGCGACACGCGCACCAACGGCCGGATGTCCGCCGCCAGCCGCCCGTCACTGCCGGCAATCAGCACGACCTCATATTCGCCCGCCAGATGCGCCATCACCTGCGTCACGCGCGGGTCTTCGGCGCGGGCCATCTTCTCGAGCGATTCAAGCAGTTGCACCTTGCGCTCTGCCGACAGCGACGACAGCGGATCCTGCGGCATGTATAACTGGTGGCCCTGTCGCGCTTTCGCCAACGGCACACGGCGTCGCTGCCCGCTTTGCGCAATCGAGCGCACGGCGTTCGCCGCGGTGGCCAGCGCCGCGGCGCTGATATCGTCGGAATAGGCGAAAGCGGTTTTTTCGCCGGCCAGCGCGCGTACGCCGACGCCCTGGTCGATGTTGAAGCTGCCGGCTTTGACGATGCCTTCCTCGAGGCTCCAGGCCTCGGAACGGCTGTATTGAAAATAGAGGTCGGCGTAATCGATCTGATGCGTGCGGATCGTCGCGAAAATTTTCGTCAGATCGGCGACCGCCAGCCCATACGGGGTGAGCAAGGTGTGGCACGCTTGGTCGAGCAGAAGTTGGGCGTTGGTTTGGGACATGTGGTTTCCAGGTAGGCCGTGATGGCTGAACGTCAGATGACTCGATGCTGTAGAGCCGGCAAGGCGGCACGGACTTCACTCAGCGTCGTCTGATCGACATCGCCGATGACGATTCCCGGTCCTTTCGCCTTGCGGTCGATGATCGTTCCCCAGGGATCGATCAACAGGCTGTTGCCGTGCGTTTCGCGCCCGTTTTCATGCTTGCCGCCCTGCGCGGCAGCGAGAACGTAACACTGGTTTTCGATCGCCCGGGCACGCAGCAGGATTTCCCAATGCGCCCGGCCGGTCGTTTCAGTAAAAGCCGCCGGAACAAGCAGCAGACTGACGCGACCAAGCGCGCGGTACAGCTCAGGAAAGCGCAGATCGTAGCAGATTGACAGACCCACGCGGCCGGCCGGTGTGTCGAAAGCGACCGCCTGGGTGCCGGGCTCGATCGTCGCGCTTTCGTCGTAGCGCTCGCCGCCCTGTCGAAAGCCGAACAGATGCATTTTGTCGTAGCGGGCGACGCGCCGGCCTTGTGGGTCGTACACCAAGCTGGCGTTGCGCACTTTGTCGGCGACGCTGGCGACCAGCGGCAAGGAGCCGCCGGCCAGCCAGATGCCATGTTCGCGTGCTGTCGCGGCAAGAAATTGCTGCATGGGGCCTTCGCCGTCGTTTTCACGCTGCGCCACCTTGTCGCGCTCGTTCAAACCCATCAGCGGGAAGTATTCGGGCAGGGACACCAGTTGCGCACCCTGAGCGACGGCGTCGGCAATCAGGCGCGCGGCGCAGGTCAGATTGTCGGCCACGCGCGGCGTGGACACCATCTGTACCGCGGCGACACGCCAGCGAAGCGACGCCGACGAAAAGACGGCTTCAGAATCATTCTGCGGCAGAGTCATGTTTGTTCCTGTGGGGAGAGATTCAGGCGCGGATCTTGACACAGAGTCGGTGCTCACCGCTTGCCTGCGCATTCTCACCGGTGAACCCCGACAATCGCGTGAGCGTCATCGCTATCCAGCAGCATGCGGCGCGCGCTGCGACTGACGCGAACGGATGGCGATTTTATCTTGTACAGCGAGTTTTGATGGGCGTCATCTCTAGCCGCCTGTCGGACTTGATGGGTCGAAGCGAAAAAGGTGGGAAACGAGATCAGTTTTTCACGGGTTTCAAGCGAATAGTTGTTCTATTCGCGCCGAGAACCGGGTAAAAATGAGCCGTTTAC
>CAYRXO010000038.1:0-22449 GCA_964428215.1 uncultured Candidatus Accumulibacter sp.
CCAAGGCTTGATCATAGGCGGACCAGTTCGTGACCCGGTACCGTTGCTTTGTACCCACCTCTCTACTGTCTGGCTGGACTTTCAGCGCCATGACTCGTCTCCCCGCACTGCCCAGAGCAGCTAGGCTTAACGTTATGTCAACATACTTCACCAAAGCCAAATCATTTGCACTACTTCAACCGCATTAATTGGCAAAGCAGTTGTAGAAATGATGAATGAATGCGATTTTATCTAGCTTAAAGCATTCGGCGTCTTTACAAAATAAGCACTTGTCTAAAATAAAATTCATACACTATTTTTAAAACTATATAAAACAGAAATACCTGAAGAAGGAATTATCCTACATCTTGATGAGTAAATCTTACGTTGCACATCAATTTCGATAGTGTGATAATTTTTTACATGTCGTTTGGTAAGTATGTATATATCGGAAAGAATTAGGAAGTTATTTTTATGAATAAATTTCATACCTAAACTTTCCGCCGAATGCCAATCGGCTAAAGACAATCAACATTCGAAGCTGTTGATTAATTTAATTCAACAAACTTGGAGACATTATATGTTCACAAAGAAATCCTTAAGAGCATTTTATTTGCTTGCCATGATCGGACTCAGTGCCGGTAATGCAGTTTCTCAAACAATGGGAACAGCCATCAATACGAATGAAGTCAACCCGAAAGGAGTTGGTGTTACAAAACAAACTGCGGTCGAAGCCACTGAAAAAGCTATTCCGCGAAGCGATGTTGGAACTGTCGTTCGCACTGATAAACCAGCTAAAAATCAGGCGACGACTAATTCAAAAAACACGGAAGTTTTTTCGCCTGCTCCTGATGCGAGGGCTTCTGCTGTCGAGAAAAAATCAAACATAGTTTATCGTCCGCGTCGTGCAGACCGGAATTAAGAAAATTATGTTTAATCAACAATGATTCATCAAATCACTTTAAAGGAAATTTAAATGAACACAAATGTAACTAACGTTGACAATCTAGTCACTGCCATTTTTCCAGATCGTTCATCGGCTGAAGCGGCAATTCAAGCTTCTTATGCGCGTGGTTACAGCCGAGACGATATTGACATGGTCATGTCAGACGATACGAAAGCACGCTATTTCCCCAATGACGAGGTCTCTGATAGCACCGATCTAGGACACAAAGCGGCGGAAGGTGCTGGTGTTGGCGGTGCTATCGGGGGAACGGTAGGCGCAGTGTTGGCTGCAATTGCTGCTGTAGGAACCAGTCTGGCATTACCTGGCCTAGGCTTGGTGATCGCCGGCCCACTTGCCGCCGCTGCGGCAGGAGCTGGTGTTGGCGCAGCCGGCGGTGGATTACTTGGGGCACTTATTGGCTGGAAAATACCTGAAGACCGTGTTCAATCCTATGAAGAAGCCATTAAATCTGGTGGCATTTTGCTCGGTGTTCATGCAAAGAGCACTGAAGACGCGCAATACCTGGAGCAGGCTTGGTCACATAATAACGCACAACTTGCCTACTTTCGTTAACCTTTATTAATAGTCCGCTCATTACCAGTTTCAGGTAATGAGCGGCCAAATAAATCCATATTTTTTGAAGAATTGCATTTAATTTATTTCATCAAAAAATATCAATCCATATTATCTCCGTCGTTAAACTTTACCTGAGAGCAATAAAATTTATTTCCGCATGTTTAACGATTTAAAAAATTTCAAAACAAATTTTTCTCAGGCAGTCTTAATATGCCTATTTTTTGGAATTTTACTTTTTTATCCGTCGTCAGTTTTTTTAAATTCGAATAAAAAATCAGAATCTGAGAGCTATAAACCCGTCTCAATTCTTTTGCGCTGGATACTAAAAAATAACGATCATCTACAGAATTATTTTGCAATCATTGATAAAAAATCTGCCGAGTTACACGTATTTAATCCTGATGGGGTATGGATTGCTTCAAGTCCGGTTTTACTGGGTGCGGCAATCGGTGATTACAGCGCTCCAGGAATCGGCAAACGTAAACTATCGGAGATTAGAGATTACGAAAAAACCACGCCTGCTGGTCGGTTCATAACTGAACCCGGAAGAAATCTTAAGAATGAGGAAATCATTTGGATCGATTACGATGCCGCTATTTCATTACATCGCGTTCGGGTCAGTCGCCCAGAAGAAAAACGTCTGCAAAGATTAGCTTCTATGACCCCTGAAGATAACCGTATCTCATATGGCTGCATCAATGTACCAGAATCTTTTTATGATAAACACATCGACCCTGTATTTGGTCGGCAACAGGCAGTGGTTTACATCCTTCCTGAAGCACAACCTATCGAAAGCTTTTTCAATACTAGGTAAATCAAACACAAAATCAATAGACTAAATAATGAATAAAATCATAAAATGCCGCATCTATAAAACTAATTGTTTTAAAAATAAATGAATAATTTAATTTAATTATATTTCTACAGGGGTCTTTGTAGTCCAGCACTGACAAAATGATGCGGCCGTCTCTGAATGACAGATTTGCGACATATCCCGATCATGTTACGCGTCATAGCAAACATGTCACGGGAGATAAAAATGCAAAAAAATTTCCAACGGAGCAACGCAGAAAGAAGTCTTCTTCAGCGACAAGGTAGCTCCTCGCGCATTTGGTTATTCGGTTTTATATTCCTATTGTTCAGCACAATCTGTCTGTTCATCGGCGGTTTCGCCTACCTTTGGCGCACAACCCCGGCAACTGCGGATGCTCTGGTTAAAACGCAGACCGCGCCAACTCAAGTCTTTTCTGCTGATGGTGTACTGTTGGATCTGATCGGACATCGGGCACGCAAGCCAGTAACTCTTGAGGAAGTTTCTCCGCATATCATCCACGCCCTGATCGCCACCGAAGACAGACGTTTTTATTCCCATTTCGGACTTGATTTTCAGCGTATTCTCGCCGCTACTTGGCGCACCGCGCAGGGCACTACCCAGGGCGGGTCGACAATCAGTCAGCAATTGGCGCGCAATATGTTCCCACAACGTATCGGCAAAGAACGCTCACTGTGGCGCAAATTGCGGGAAGCGGTGATGGCCGTGAAGTTAGAGAACGCCTTCACAAAACAAGAAATTTTGACGATGTATCTGAACCACGTCGACTTTCTCTATAACGTGACTGGTGTCGAAATGGCAGCTCGTACCTACTTCGGCAAATCAGCCGCCCGGGTGACCGCTGCCGAGGCGGCATTGCTGGTAGCAATGCTTAACGGCCCAGCTCAGTTTGATCCATTGCGTGCCCCTGATCGCGCTACTCAGCGACGCAATCTGGTTCTTTCCTTGATGCAGCGCGATGGCGCCCTGAGCGCCGAAGAAGCAGCCAATGCTCAGGGCCAAGATTTGGGCGTCGAATTAATGCGAATGGACATCACACCTCCTGTCGCACCACATTTCACGTATCTGGTCGGGCAACACCTAAGACAATGGGCCGAGGAAAATGGCTATGATCTGCAGCGCGAAGGACTCAAGGTGTACACCACGATCGATATGCGACTGCAGAGAGTCGCCGAATCATCTGTGGCACGACAAACAGCCCTTTTGCAGTCGGTGGCCGATTACGAATGGAGCTCACCCGCTCTGCGTAGTGGCCCACCACCGAAAAATGCTCAATTCACACCCTTCGCCTATTTTTGGCAACGCGAGCCAGAACTGTTGGCATCAATAGTGCGTACAACTCCACGTTACCAAGAAGCGACGGCCCGTGGCATCCAGGACGCTGCCGCCTTGCGCGACGCCTTGCAGGACCGTTCGGTTTTGCAAGAATTGATGGCCGCGAAGACGCGGCTGGAAACCGGTTTCCTGGCTCTCGATCCGAACAGCGGTGCCGTGCGCGCCTATGTCGGTAGCCGGGACTTCGTTCGCGACCGCTTCGATCATGTCGTCCAAGCCCAGCGCCAGCCCGGCTCGACATTCAAACCTTTCGTCTATGGCGTCGCGCTGCAGAACGGCCTCAGTCCTGACAGCTATTTTCTTGATTTGCCCACGGACATTCCGCTTGGCGACGGTCGCATATGGACTCCACGCGATGCGGGCACATCCAGCGGTCAGTGGATGACGATGCGCACCGGCCTTGCCCGCTCCCGTAACACGATCACCGCGCAAGTGATGCAAAAGATCAGTTCCGATCAAGTGATCAGCTATGCCCGTGCCATGGGCGTACAAAAAGCCTTTTTGGAAAGCGTGCCTTCGTTGGCGCTTGGCACCAGCCCGGTCAGCTTGATGGAAATGACGCATGCTTATGCCACGCTGGCCGCACTTGGCGAGCGACGTGATCCCCAAATCATTGAGCGAATCATCGATCGTCGAGGTCAGGAAGTGGCGCGCTTCACGGGCACTCCGCGGCAAGTGATTGCCCAGGAGCAGGCGATACAGCTCATAGACATGTTGCGCGACGCCGTCGACAAAGGTACGGGAAGATTACTACGCTCGCGTTTCGGAATTCGCGCTGATGTAGCAGGCAAAACAGGCACGACGCAAAACAATGCCGACGGGTGGTTTTTTGCCATGCGCCCGGACTTGGTTGTCGGCACATGGGTCGGCTTCAACGATCAACGAGTGACGATGCGCAGTTCGCAATGGGGGCGAGGCGGTAACAATGCTTTGCTGGTCGTAGGAGATTTTCTACAAACAGCGGGCATTAAGAATCTGATTGACATGAGCCGGCGCTTTCCTTCTCCTCCACCGAGTATTCCTCCGCCCCCTCCTCCTTTGCCCGACGAAGAAAATATACTGGAAGGACAGAGAATCATAGAGGCTGAAAAGCTTGACTCTGTCGTCTCTATCGTTTCGTCGACTGAAAATAATCGTACTAGACCCGTACGCATCAATATTTTTCCAGTTCAGGGAGACGAATACACTAAAATAGTGACTTTAAAACAAGATGAAAATCAGATCGGTCTTGTCAGTAAATTGAACAACAAAGGGGCTGCCAACGATGACACGGATGAAAAATAAATAATCTGGATCGCTAGACAAGCGGCATTGTAGAGCTTCTACGAATCAATCAATATCATGCAAATATTTTTGTAGATTGTTGTGCAGTAGATTTTTCCATTCATTGACGAAGTGCTTATTTTTGGCTTTTTTAATAGGGGAGATGAGTTATGGCTGACCTGAACGGTGTTATGATGCAATATTTTCATTGGTATAATCCTGCCGATGGCAGATTGTGGAACGAATTACGCGATAACGCGAAAGCACTTTCTGCCGCAGGAATTACTTCAGTTTGGCTGCCCCCGGCATACAAGGGAACACTGGGTGCGACCGACGTCGGCTACGCCGTTTATGACTTTTATGACCTGGGTGAATTCGACCAGAAAGGCTCCGTGCGTACCAAATATGGTACCAAAGAAGAATTCATCGCTGCTGTGCAGACAGCTCGGGAGGCCGGGATACGCGTCTACGCCGACGTGGTTCTAAACCACAAGCTTGGTGCCGATTTTCAGGAGGAAGTCGATGCCACCCCCTATCACCCCGACGATCGTCATCTTGCCATCGGCGAGATGAAGAAAATAAAAACCTGGACACATTTCACTTTTCCCGGCCGGCAAGGAAAATACTCGACAATGGAGTGGCACTGGTGGCATTTTGATGCCGTCGATTACAACGCTTACGATGAACAGGAAAAGGCCGTTTTTTTATTTAAGGACAAAGCATTTGATGAACAGGTGGACCTTGAAAAAGGTGCATTCGACTACCTCATGGGCTGCGACATCGATATGGAACATGCTGAAGTCCGTGACGAATTGAAGCGCTGGGGAGAATGGTTTCTCGACACCACATCGGTCGATGGTTTTCGCTTTGATGCCGTCAAACACGTCAAAGCAGGCTTCTTCCCCGAGTGGCTGCACCACTGCCGCCAATATGCCGGGCGCGATCTGTTCGCGGTTGGCGAGTACTGGTCCTACGATGTTGAGGCTTTGCACCATTTTATCGCCCTGACTGGCGGAGACGTCATGCTGTTTGATGCTCCATTGCACTATCACTTTAGTGAAGCCAGCAAGCAGGGCAATGCCTACGACATGCGAAAGATTTTCGACAATACACTCGTTCAGCAGCAACCGGCATTAGCGGTCACATTGGTCGAGAATCACGATTCTCAACCGCTGCAATCTCTGGAATCCGTAGTTGAAGCATGGTTTAAACCTTTGGCTTATGCCTTGATTCTTCTTCGCAGCCAAGGCTATCCGTGTATTTTTTACGCCGACTATTATGGTGCGACTTACGGCGATCGAGGCAATGACGGCAATGAACACGAAATCGTTCTCGCCAGTCATCGCGGATTGATCGAAAAAATGCTATTTGCGCGCCAAAATTATGCTTTTGGTGAACAACATGACTACTTCGATCACCCAAACACTATCGGCTGGACGCGCATGGGTGATGCTGAGCACCCGGAGGGTATGGCAGTTATCATGAGCAATGGTAGTGAGGGTAGCAAGCACATGCGGCTACCCGCTGCAAATTGCACCTATGTGGATTTGACAGAACACATAGGCGAATCGATTACCGCTGACGAGCAGGGATGGGCAGAGCTTCGTTGTAACTCAGGTTCGGTTTCGGTGTGGGTCAAGCGGCTTTGACCGACGAACTCGAGCTATCAACAAAAGGGCCTGTGAGTAATTCGGTAACCATGGAGAAGCCCTGGCCCTGCTAATAGCTATCTGAAAGTGCTTACCTACTTGTCGCATACCGGAATGGAAGAGTATATTAATTGCTATTCCGGTAGCGAAGTAGTGGTCACAGGCATTTTGGAAAATTCAATTAAATAGAGGAGAAGGGCAAGTTGTCTCACTCAAATACTGATTCGAAGACAGAAAAACTGATGCATTCTATGATCCAAAAAGCCTCACTTTGCAGTGCCTGTTACGCATTTTAGACGTGTAAAATCACTGCATCTGGCGCTGCTGGGCCAGAACAGCGCACTGGTAGCAATGGATAGTTTTGTTAAAGCCATACTATCCGCATCGAAATCATTGACGCGCGGTGAATGCGCTATGAAATCCATTCGTTCGAGCAACGGATCGATTAACGTATGGGAAAGGTTGCTCGCCGTCTGGAGAAAAATTAACCACAAAAAGTAAGATTTTCAGGGATCTAGATCGAAATTTGGGATGAGCGCCAATAGCGAATCCAGGGCGTCTTCACCTTGCTTTCGGCTGATGTCGTTCAGCGCTTCTTCCTGCTCGATCAGTGCATAACCCATGTTCCAACGCGGGAAACGCCGCAGCCCGAGAAGCGTTGTTTGGTACAGAATGGTCAATTTTTGATGCCGCGGATCCTGACTGATCGAAGACATCAATTCTTCAATATGCCCTTCTTCGCTTTCGAGATATTGAAAAAACCGCCAGCCGTCGAAAATGAGCACACCAGTCACTCCGAGGTTGAGATTCCGTGCTCGGGCAACACGAACAATGTCAGCAACGCAACTTGACGAAACATTGCTGGTCATCTCACTAACATAAAGCAGTTGTTTTATGGTCATCGTGAACATCCAAGCTGAAAACAGAATATCAGATAATGTAGACAAGACCGTGGCAATTCAACAATGTCAAAAGACATAGTCCCTGACCGATTTGTCGCTTATGGTATAACGTTTGCGAGACCAGCAGGATAAACGATGAGTGATATCACCGCTTGCCGAACATGTCCGTTACGCCGAGAGAAGGCGTTTTCTCCTAACACCGACGCTGAAATCGACTTCATCGAACGCTTCAAGACGCGAGAAATGTTTCTCAAAGCTGGCGACGATCTGTTGCGCGAGGGCGCGCCGCCCGGCAAAATATTATTCACCCTCCTTGCCGGCTGGGCCTTTCGTTATCGAACTCTGCGTGACGGACGTCGGCAAATCCTCAATTTTCTTTTGCCGGGCGATTTCATCGGTTTGCAACAGCAGATGGCCGAAAACACGCCCCACGGCGTTCAGTCGCTGACCGACATTCGTGTTTGTGTTTTTCATCGCGACCGTCTGTGGGACTTATACAAAAATCACCCCGGCCTTGGCTACGACCTAACCTGGTTGAGCGCGCACGAGGAACTGATCGTCGATGAAAATTTGCTTTCAGTGGGTCGGCGAAGTGCTGCAGAGCGGATCACGCTGCTTTTTATAAGTCTGTACAAGCGTTGTTCCACGGTCAGCATGGTCAGCGCGAACGGCGTGTATTTGCCGATCAAACAACAGCATATCGCCGATGCACTCGGGTTGTCGCTGGTACATACGAACAAAACATTGCGACGACTTGAGGCTACAGGCATTTATGAGTTGCGGGACGGATTTTTGAAATTCTCAGATCTCAACAGCATGGCCCGGCTGGCCGACTATTTCAATCTGCCAGTGCGCGGCCGTCCGCTTATCTGAAGTGCTGCCGGCTGCACGGATTGAACAGATGAATTTTTCACAACCATAAAAGCTGTTCCCCCTTCCCTTGCGTCGCCTGAATCACAACCAGCGCTTTCTTCCTATTGTGCTGACAAATCCACTGCTCAATACGCCCCTCGCGCCACCGCCGTCTTATTTTTCAATTTATACAAATACTTAGGCATTAATCTTTTTCAAATTTTTACTTGCAGTTGGACTCTCTTACGGCAATTTGTCAGTAAAAAATCTACGAAGCCGGACAGGATTGGCGCGCTCCTACTCAAACAGTTCCTCTTTTCCTACAGCCACCAATACGACGTTTCTTTAAAGTTCAGCCATCGCTTCTGTGCGGCATCGGACGGATGCAAAACAGATTCGCTGCTGGAATGACGCGTTTTGGCGCAAGCGAATTCCGGCTTACCAGTCAATCATGCGCCCAAGGAGATGAAAATGAATTGGGATCAAATTGAAGGCAACTGGAAACAGTTGAAAGGCAAAGTGAAGGAAGAGTGGGGCAAATTGACCGACGATGATTTCGATATCCTGGCCGGCAAGCGCGATCAGTTGGCCGGAAAAATTCAAGAACGTTACGGCATTGGTAAAGACGAAGCGGAAACCCAGATTCAGAACTGGGAAAAACGTTATGACAACCAATGGATCGACCGTTCCTAAACAACTGACATTCGACCAAAAACTGGTATAGATGGCTTGACGGTGTGAAATACGGACAACTCCGCATTTTTAAAAAAGCGCCGTCAAGCGCAACCTGATCATAAGTGGGGCACGCGATGATGAGTTTTGCTGAAGTCTTGTTAGCGGTAGTGCGTGGCTTCGCGATGGGTACCAAAACTATTGCCCTGTTTTCATTTTCAGTTTTTTTCATCACTACCACCGTTTTGCTGTTGCGTGACCGGTTACGTAAAGACCGTTGCCCACCTGAACATGGTTATTAGCAATCTAAACTCAACATTTTTATATAGGAGTATGCAATGAACGATTTCCAATCCACCACCGACAGCGTCAAGTACAACGCCAGCCGTTTGGCCGATCAAGCGGCTTCATCTATCAACAGCGCGCTTGACGACTCTCAGCGCAAAGCCAACGAGGTCATCGATGGCGTCCGGCAAACGGTTCCCTCGGCGTTGTCGAAAGCCGCTGAAACAGCTGACGCCTTGGCACGGCGCGGCATGGATCGTTATCGCGACGCTTCCGTGAAAGCCCGTGCGCACGCAGATCGGGCAACCGATGCGACGGTTTCTTATATCCGTGCCCAACCGATCAAATCAATGTTGATCGCCGGCGCAGCAGGTCTACTACTCAGCGCTTTGTTGCGCGGTCGCTCGCAGCGCGACTGAATGTCTCGCGGCAAGACGGTGGTCAAGACACCTGCTTGACCACCGCCGCAGGAAGACCATGAAAATTCTATTTACTCACAGGAAAGAGGATGATTTCGCGAACATTACGCCAATTGATCACTCAGCCCGAACTGGTGATAGACCATATCGAAGGCTATGCACAACTGTTTAATGTCGAAGCTCGTTCGATTCTGAGTAACGCCAAAATGCAGATTGTCTGGCTAAGTATTATGGTCATGACTGGCATGCTGGCCCTGTTTTTCACCGGAATTTCACTGATCTCATGGGGAGTATACGGTGCGGCAAACCTGCATGCTCCGGGGTTGTTATGGCTGGTTCCCGGGATTCCGGCTTTGATCAGTGTTTTTTCTTTCAGCGCCTTTCTCAGCCATAAACGACGCGCGCCCTTCTCGTATCTGCGCGAACAAGTGGCGATTGATGCAGCCCTATTTCATCAGAAGGTAAATACATGAAACTTGATGAAGCAAACTTTGCCAAGCCAAGACCGACTGTCGGTGACGCCTTGGCAAATCTGGAACAATCGCGCGCCCGGCTCTGGCAGCAGCTGGTCCAGCCCGCCGCCAGCCCCTTGCGCGACACGGCAACCGCAAGTAGCCTGTTCAGCCGCGCATGTCAGTTCGTGAAAGACCGCCTGCCTGGAACCACTGGGAAGCTCTTTGATTCTGCAGGGGTTTGGTGGCATAACCATCCTCTGCGGCTTCCTGCTGAAATAATCAGCGAACAAGCACATGAACGGATGGCTGATCACGTGCGTCGCCATCCCCTGCTAGCCGCTGGACTGGCCTCCATGGCGGGTGCAGCCATTGCCTGGTTTCGACCCTGGCGCTCACCATCCTTTGCCAAAGGCTTGCTGCGTACGCGACGACTGGCCGGTAACTTTTTGTGGAACGAACTGCAAAGACCAGCAACGCAAGCCATATTCGCCTCGTTTTTCTTGTCTCAGCTCGATTCGAACAAGAAATCGTGGCGCCAGAGAAAAATCGAAACAGCGGAGGTCGAACAAGTCGAACACCCTTTCGCTCCGCGAGGCCGGCGATGAGCGCTGACGGGACGACAGTGCCTCTTGGAGTGCGTGCGCCTCTGGCCAGTTACTGGCAGATCATCCGACAAGCTGGTGCTTCATTTATGACTGACCGTGCGCCAAGCATGGGTGCAGCTCTGTCTTACTACACGTTATTTTCTTTGGCACCGCTACTATTGATCGTCATCGCTGTCGCCGGCCTGACTTTTGGCATCGAAGCAGCGAGAGGACAGATTTTTGGGCAGATCGCATCTTTGGTTGGTGCGGATGCGGCCGCAATGATTCAGGATTTGGTTGCTAACGCTTACCAACCAGAAAAAGGTCTGTTTGCGACGCTGCTCGGTGTCAGTCTGATGCTCTTTGGTGCAACGACGGTATTCGGCGAATTGCAGGATGCGCTCGACCACATTTGGCAAGCACCAGCACGTGAGCAAAACTCGAGCTGGTGGTCATTGTTGCGCTCTCGACTGCTTTCATTTGGACTCATTCTTGGTATTGGTTTTCTGCTGATTGTCTCGCTGGTGATGAGCGCCGCATTGGCTGCTTTTAACGCGCTATGGTCTCCCTTGTTTTCATCCTGGCAATTACTTGGACAGGCACTGGATATCACCATCAATTTTGTCCTGCTCACAATTTTGTTTGCCATGATTTACAAGTGGATGCCGCGGGTGCGCATTGCTTGGCGTGACGTACTCGTTGGGGCGACATGCACAGCTATTTTGTTCATGCTCGGTCGCGCTTTAATCGGGCAGTATATCGCGCACAGCAGTGTCGCTTCAGCTTTCGGCGCGGCAGGATCCATCGTCGTTGTCATGGTCTGGGTTTACTACTCAGCACAAATTTTTCTTTTCGGTGCCGAGCTAACTTGGTCTTATGCACACGTTCTCGGCTCTCTGAAGGACAAGCCGACCGGGAATATCAGTGCCAATATCCAAAGCGGACAACATTACCAGTCGCTGGCTACGGCCTGATTCATGAAAAGCAATCATCCATCGAGTATTGCCGTTATATGTGGTTATCGACGCTGGTGCATAAATCAACATTATTGCTCGGAGTGTGGTGGAGCACCATTCTTTAAATTGCATCTTGATAGCGCCGAGTCGCGGAGAATCTGTAATTTTCTGCAAATTTTAGAAAAAGCGGGAAAGAATCTATTCATGCACCAACAACTTTTTCATCCGTCCGTTTAGACGTCGTATTGGCTGAAGAAAATGTTTTCTTTGGAAGTGATCTATGCCTAATAGTAAATCTGGCAGCAGCGCATTTTTTTCCCGCTTGAGCAACATAACCAGCAAATCGACTGCGCACAATGCAAGCAACGGTAAAAGCGCCGAACTGACGGTAACTGCCGATTTGCTGGCTGCGAGCAATGTTCCGTTGGACAACAGTCTCCCGTCGTTAGCGCATGGCTTGACTATCGCAGCGATCATCATTGCTGGACTTTATTTTGGCCGGGAATTGTTGATGCCGCTCGCTTTGGCGGTGTTGATCGGTTTCGTTCTTGAGCCGATCGTCGCTCAACTGAAGCGCTGGGGGTTGCCACGGCTGTCCGCTATCGCTGTCGTCGTGATCACCACTCTGGCGTTGGCGATTGCTTCCGGTGTCTTCGTCTATGCGCAATTGAAAGAATTGGGTAAGGAAATTCCTGTTTATCAGGCAAACGTCAGTCAAAAATTCAAATCGATACGGGCCAGCCTTAAACAGCCGGGGGTCGTCGATCAGGTATCTCGCGTTTTCGGCACGGTTGAATCGGAACTGGCCGCCACGCAACTGGACGCTCAACAGGCTCAAACCTTCGGCCAAAAAATCGATCGGCCAACTCGAGTCGAAGTCGTACCGGGGGCACCACAACCGCTACAACAGCTTGGTATTTGGCTCGAGTCGATCAGCACACCGCTGGTGACTTTCAGTGTGGTTCTGATGTTCGTGGTCCTGATTTTGCTTGACCGGGGAGACTTGCGTGACCGCATGCTGCGATTGTTTGGCGACAATCTACATCGCACGACAGACGCTCTTGACGAAACGACTCGCCGGATTAGCCGCTATCTGACGATGCAGGTTATCGTCAACGCAGCCTACGGCTTACCTTTGGCCGTTGGTTTATTGATTATTGGCGTCCCTGGCGCATTGGTTTGGGGCATTCTTGCCGCAGTTCTACGTTTCGTACCCTACGTCGGCCCGCTGATAGCAGCTCTCTTTCCTGTTTCGTTAGCCTTTGCTGTCGACCCAGGTTGGAGTACCCTGCTTTGGGTCGTTGGACTGATCGTTACCCTGGAATTGGTCAGCAACAATCTGATTGAACCTTGGCTGTATGGCAGTAGCACCGGTTTGTCGACGCTGTCATTGATCATGGCCACCAGTTTTTGGACTGCTTTGTGGGGACCCGGAGGGCTGATCTTGTCGACACCCTTGACCGTGGTGATGCTGGTGCTTGGGCGACACCTGCCGCAATTACACTTCCTCAATGTATTGCTTGGCAGCGAGCCAGCCCTGGATGCACCGACCCGGTTGTATCAACGTTTGTTGGCCAACGATATTGAAGAAGCGGTGGAATTGGCCATCAACTTCGCAGAAGAATCTTCGCCGACTACCTTTTATGCGAAAGCCGGCATCCCGGCATTACGCTTGGCCGGCTCGGCACATGGTACCGTCGCTACAGCCGAACACCGACATCGCTTGGTGTTGGGGATGGAGCAACTCATCGCCGACTTCAAAGAACAGTACCCGGTAAACAAAGAATTGCCGCCGCAAGTTGTCTGTATTGGTGCGCGCTGGCAGATCGATACCCTGGCGGCAGAGATGACCGCACACGCACTGGCGATTGCCGGGTATCCAAGTCGGAGCACTGAAATCGGTATGCTCTCAGCCCAGCATATCGCCGAGCTGGACCTTGCCGATGCCCAAGTGGTTTGCCTGTCTTATTTCAACACGGAACCCGAAATCCATGCCAAACATTTCATCAAGCGCTTGAAAGCACGTTGGCCAGATCTGCGGATTATTCTGGCGATCTGGAATGCGCCAAGTACTCTTGATGAGGGCAGCTTGATTGAACGCAGCGGAGCGGAAGCTTTGGCAATTTCGCTTGAAGAAGTGATAACACTTACAGGTATGTTGCTGAGTGAGGAAAAAGTCGATAGTTTTATGCCTCCTGAAATTCCGGCCGACGAACAGCAGCGTTTACAGGCATTGCGAGACAGTGGTGTCCTCGACGGAAGCATGCGAGGCATATTCGATGCGATTGCTAAACGAGCAGCGGATGTGTTTGATTGTCCACTTGCCTTGGTATCGTTGATCGATGAACACATGCAAATGACTCATGGCAACTCGACAAGCGCTAGTCGCCAGACAGCTGCACCACCGGAAGCGGGTGTGCAACGTACGCATTCCATATGCGGACATGTGGTCGCCGAGAAAAACACGTTGATCGTCTCCGATATCGCGCGTGACCCCCGTTTTGCTGCCAATTCGCTGCTGCGCGAACGCCAGATTCGATTTTATGCGGGTGCCCCTCTGCGTACCGACGATGGCTTTGTCCTGGGCACTTTGTGCCTGCTTGATAAGACACCGCGGATCTTGTCACCCCGCGAAGTGCTCTTGCTTGAAACAATGGCCAAGGAAGCGATGGCTGCTGTCAAGACAAATAAACCATCCGATATTCACTTGGAAAGTACGAACGAGTTGGCAACGCAATCAACATAAAGACGGCAGTTCTCCCGCGTTCCGTAATTTCACAATGGTATACACGGATAGTTGACTCAAATAATCTATTTCTTAATTAAATCGCCCCGGGATTTGTGGAGGCTCCTTACCCTGAGAGAATGGAGCCATGAACAAGCCAACCCCCGAACCCAACAAGTTTTCCCCCGAAGTCCGCGAACGCGCCGTTCGCATGGTGCAGGAGCATCGCCAGGACTACGCTTCTCTGCGGGCCGCCATCGAATCCATTGCCCCCAAGATCGGCTGCGTGCCGCAAACCTTGCACGAATGGGTGCGCAAGCATCCAATCGATTCCGGGATGCGTGACGGCGTTACCAGCGCTGAGTCGGATCGCATCAAGGCGCTGGAGCGGGAAGCTGGGCCAATGAAATCCTCAAGCGGGCCAGCGCGTTTTTCTGCCCAGACGGGGCTCGATTGCCGATGCAAACCATGAGAGCCTTCGTGGATGAACATCGCCACATCTACGGGGTCGAGCCGCTCTGTCAAGTTTTGGAGATCGCTCCGTCAGGCTACTGCCGACCGGTTCGGCAACAAGCGCACCCCTCCTTGCGTCGTGCCCGCGCCCGGCGCGATGCGGACTAGATACCGCAAATCCAAGCGGGTCTGGAACACCCACCGGCGGCTGTATGGCGCCGACACGGTCTGTCATCCATTGAACCGCGAAGGGATCGTTGTCGCCCGCTGCACCGTCGAACGCTTGCTGAAGCAACGGGGCCTGCAAGGCGCACGGCGCGGCAAGGTCGTGCGCACCACGGTGCCGGATATGGCGCGCGGACGTGTCCGCAGGACAAGGTCAATCGCCAATTCCTGGCAGAGCGTCCCCATCCGCGGCGGGTCAGTGACTTCACCTATGTCAGCACCAGGCAGGGCGTTCTGTCTGTCGCCTTTGTCATTGACGTCTTTGCCTGGCACATCGTCGGCTGGCGAGTCAGCCGCCACAGGCGTACCGACTTCGTTCTGGATGCACTTGAGCACAGGCGTTGTCTGACCGGCAGCCAGAACGGCAGGAGGCGCTCATCCATCACTTGGACAGAGGCTCACAATATGTATCGATCCGCTATACCGAACGGCTCGACGAGGCGGGCATCGAGCCTTCGGTTGGCAGGCAGGGCGACAGCGCCGACAATGCTCTGGCGGAAACCATCGACGGTCTCTACAAAACCGAAGTGATTCACCCGCGTGGCCCCTGGAAAACCAAGATGGCGGTGGAACTGGCGACCCTCGAGTGGGTGGCCTGGTTCAACCACCACCGCCGGCAGGAACTCCTTGGCTATAGCTATATCCCGCCGGTCGAGGCTGAGGCAAACTACTACCGGCAACTCGCTTTGCAGCCAGGTACCGAGCTGTCCACTTAAACTAAATGGCCTCTATGAAACCCGGGACGATTCAGCCTTCGGCTGGGCGAAAATCAGCACGCTATAAGGGCCCACTGAAACTAATGCGCTAGACGGCAGATCGTCATAGGCCTGCGCTTCGGCTACGATGTCGCCCTCCTGCGAACCGGTGAACAGTCGGCTGTACCCTTGCCAATCCGAATTGAATAACAACTGCCATTGGCCTTCGGCCGGAAAGCCAAGTCGGTAACCGTTACGTACTTCGGCGGAAAAGTTGGCCACTACCAGCACGTCGTCAGCCGGACCACCAACATCCCAGCGTTGGAAAGCAATCATGTTCGCTGCATCGTTGCAGTGCGTGACTCGGATGTGCTGACCGCACAAACCGCGACTCCGCCCTTGGCGGTTCAAGCGCAAGCGCACCAGATCGCGATACAGCCGGATGATGCCGCGATAATCCTGCGAGTTGTCCCAGTCTACCGGTACGCTGTCACGAAACCACTCACCTTCGAGGAATTCCTGTCCCTGGAAGAGCATCGGAATGCCAGGTGCAGTAAACACCATTGCCGCAGCAAGTGTGGAACGTTTTTGTGCGTAAAACCCTTCCGGATCGTTACCGTCGATCTCGTGCGGCACGCGTGCTTTGCCGTTAGCTACTTCGTCGTGCGATTCGCTGTAGATTACTCTTTCAAAGGAATCAATGTTGTAGCGGAATTGTAGCGCCGCAGCGACTGCCTGCATCGAGCGATGTGCGTCATCGGCGACAATCACCGCCTCACGGATTGGATGAACGAAGTTGGCATCCCATTGAGAACTGTAGCCGGCCCCGCCTTCGCTGACTTCTTTGGTGAGGTAGCCATCATTTTGCAAGTCTTCTGCGATGGTCAGCCGCCCTGGAAATTTCTCCGCAATCTCGCCGTTAATCCATTGCAACAGGCTCCAGCCGTCACTTAGATCCTCGCTTCCTGGATCAATTTTGCGGATATAAAGCGTCATGTCCATACGTAGACCGTCGACGCGATATTCTTCCAGCCACATCATGGCGTTATCGCGGATGAACTGCCTGACCTGCGGTCGACCGTAATCGGGTCGCGTATCGCCCCAAGGAGTCTGCCGACGATGATCCTGGTAGAAATAAATACCACCGCCGTCGTTTTCGCTCCAACCATCAAAACGCCACAAATCGAGGTCAGACGGGCCAAAGTGGTTGTAAACCACATCAAGAATGACAGCAAAACCGTTTGCATGCGCCTGCTTCACAAAATTCTTGAACGCTTTCGGACCACCGTAAGTGGTGCTGACGGCGAAGATGTTTGCCGGGTTATAACCCCAGGAGTAATTACCGGCAAATTCGGCGATTGGCATCAGTTGTAGAGCGTTGACGCCGAGGCGCTTGAGATGCGCGAATCGATCAATGATGTTCTGAAATTCCGCAGGCATATCATCATCTGGTGTCGGGTCATTGAACGTACCAACATGTAGCTCGTAAATCACCATTTCGTTCCACGGCGGACACTGAAATTCATCATTCCCCCAGTCGAAATCAGGATCATGAATGACCCCGTTTCCGGCCGAATGAGTCACTTCACGAGCGTAGGGGTCAATGCGTGACAACTCACCCTGTTCGGTGGTTAACAAAAAACGGTACTCTTGCCCAGATTTAGCGGCGGGGACATCTGTGTACCAGTACCCATCCTCCTCGTGAGCCAGAAGGTGGCAATCCTCTTGCCATTCGTTGAAATCACCAAGCACTGCTACGGCTTTTGCATTGGGAGCCCAAACCCGAAAAGCAACGCCACCAGAATGCACCAACGCGCCCATGCCGACATGTGGCGTGGCTTGAGTGTGCTCACTTTGGGAGAGTTTATTGATCTTTTTTACTATTTTCTTCATTGTATTCAATCTCCATATTTAAATTTTTTATCACTTTTCTGCATGAACATTCAGGTCTTTAGTCTCAATGTCCGAAAACTATGGTACGGTTATTTTTAGGGTATTCGTGTCAGACAAGGAGAAATCCCTCTGTCAGACTGTGCTCCGTGTAGATCCTTAAGGTAAAATTTCCCTGAAATGAAGCCATTGATTTTATGATGAAGTTTTTTATTGCGAGCGCTTGAGGGCGCTAAAGTTCAAATTTGCAGTGCCAGCGAGACGCTAGTCTCTGTTGATATTTTGCCGGCTCATTAAATCAAGGTGGTCATTCCGCCCAGAGTCCGTCGGAAAGGACAAAGGCCGTTGGACTGGTGGCATGACAAAGAATGTCATGCCACCAAATGCCTGGCAGGAAGATGAAAGCATCTCTGCCGCTCTGCCATACGCTGCAAGAAAAAGCAATATATTTTATGGAGAGGCTGACATTCGTTACCATCTTGCTGCGCCTTTGGCAAAGGATGAAAAAAGATCAGCAGGGCTTTAGAAATGTCGCTGAAAATACTTCAAAGAAACTTGACATATCAATCTTGAACAATTTTCTTATATAAATTAACTTATTTTCTTATCTAAGTATGCCTAAAAAAATATTGATAGTGGAGGATAATGATTTTCTACGGGAAGAGATCATCGCTATCGTTGAGGAAACCGAGCAGTGGATCGCATTTGGCGTAGACTCAGCTGAGGCAGCCGAGCTAACATTATTATCCGATCGATTTGAAGTAATATTGGCAGATGTAAATTTACCTGGCATGGATGGAATATCCCTGCTGCGCAGTGCGATTAATAAACATCCTGGTATCGTTGGAATCATATGCAGTGGACACCGAATACCCGCGCCCCTGACAAACTTTTATCAAGTACCCAAAGAAGAAGCCATAATTGCATTACCAAGATTATTAAAAAAATTATTTCCTCTTGAGAATGGTATGTAAATAATGACTTTTGATGATAGACAAAACATTGAAACATCTTCTAATTCAAATAAAGAATCAATGCCTTCATCATCTAGCTGGGTAACGCGATGGAGCTACCTTCGTTATCAACAAAAAAATAGATATCTTGTCGGGCTAGCGCTATTCATTATTGCCCTTCTATCACGTTTTGCCATTTCCAGTCAGTTACCACCTGGTTTTCCCTTTTTGACCTTTTTCCCTGCGGTAGTGGTAACCACATTTCTCTGCGGACGCGGCCCAGGAATTCTCTGTGCGGTGCTGTCGTTTTTTTCTTCATGGTATTTTTTCATCTCACCGTTTGACAGCTTTGGCTTAGATCTCGCCTCAGCCGTGGCTTTGTCTTTTTTTGTTATCGTCATTGTTGTGGACATCTTCGTGATCGATACGATGGTTGCCACGCAAAAAAAACTTGAGCAAGAACGCCAAACAATCTCTGATCTTCTCGCTCAACAACGTTCACTATTTCATGAACTACAGCACCGGGTTTCCAACAACATGGCAATTGTAGGAACAGTTTTGGCCACACAGCAGCGGCGACTATCGCATTTACCTGAAGCCGTGAAAGGATTTGGCGAGGCCCGCGATCGTTTTGAAGTTCTTGCCCGTGTTCATCGCCAGTTATACGATCCAGATTTAGGAAAGCAAAATTTTGGTCATTATTTGCATGAACTATGTCAGGATAGTCTTTCAGCAGTTGCGCGCCCAGTTGATTTAATGGTAGAGGTTGAAGATGTTGAAATAAATACTCAACAACGATTGAACATAGCCGTGCTAACTCTCGAGCTGGTAACTAATGCAATTAAGCACGCTTTTTTTGACAACTCTAAACCTCAGCTCAAAGTTGAGTTAAAACAAAACTTCGATGACAATTTTATCTTGCAGGTTACCGATAACGGCCCAGGATTGCCATCAAATTTTGATTTGTCTAAAACTGACCGTTTGGGAATAAGAGTTATTGCTGGATTAGTGAAGTCCGCGAGAGGAAGAATCGACATCAATAGTAGTTCAAAAGGTTGCGCATTCATTATATCTTTTCCAGTAAAATTTTTTAAAGATTGAAAGCCATTTGCTTAGGGTCAGCGAACAAATCAGCGTAATTTATTTAAATTTAGCAAAGCGTTATTTACGATTAATATTTTGCAGCGCCAAATCTTTTCAAATGATTAACTTTGCGACAAACCCCGCGGAAAATAAGAAAGTTCATATTTTATACTTAAGCCTTAAATTTTATTGCATTGGGAGCGGCCATGATAATAAACAAAGATGGAAAAAAAGTTTTTTCGACGCGCAGCATGCCAATACGGCACTATTTATTTCTATTTCTAGGACTTGTCTTGCTAGCATTATTTCTTGTAGAAAGCTTTCGACAATATGATTTAGGGAAAGAAAGCATTAGTACAGCGCAAAAGCAAGAACACCGGCTTAATAAAATTGATGAGCTTTTAACGGAGTTACTCAGTGCTGAAACAGCAGTTCGAGGCTATGCTTTAAGTGGTGATAAAAATTTCCTTAAACCTTATGATGATGCCTCGCCACGCATTTCAGAGTTGATTAAATTTTTACGCATCGACTTAGAAGCGCATTACGACATTATCAATATTTTTCGCGCTTTAGATGAAGTTGTATTTCGCAAAGTAGAAAGAATGGAAAGTATTGTTGCCACGCGCTCTCGAAACGACTCTGTGCCGATACAAAATATTGCGCAAGCCAATAACGATATGGCTTCCATTCGTGCTTACATTGCAGAGCTTCGGGAGAAATTATCGCGAAAATCGCTTGACGCGCAAAATTCTGCACAGCAGGCTATCTACGTTGCGCGCCAGGTAAATCTAGCGTTAGGTATCAGCTCGATCGTTTTACTTTTAGCATTATTTGCTTTGATGTTACGCGAAGTTAATACGCGCAGCCTCGTAGCCAATAATTTAGAAAATGAAAAAGTTTTATTAGACGAAAAGATTCGGGAGCGTACTAAAGATCTGAATGCTATGGCTAAATATTTGAATGAAGTTCGTGAAAGCGAAAAACAACGCCTAGCACGGGAGCTGCACGATGAAATGGGAGCGATCCTTACCTCAGCCAAAATGGATATTTCTTGGATTGAGCGAAACATCAATTCAGACACTATGCCTCCACTCAGCGATCGCTTCAGACGCTTGTCTAAGCACTTGAGTGACGGTATGGCACTTAAGAGGCGCATCATTGACAACTTGCACCCACCCCTATTTGAGCAGTTAGGACTCTCAGCTTCTTTAGAAGGAATGATTGATGATTTCCACGCAGCCACTGGTATAAAAACTGAGTTTGATACTCCAGAAGAGGACATATCGTTGCCGACTGACAAAGCTCTTGCTCTTTATCGGATTGTTCAAGAATCGCTAAACAACATCCGAAAATATGCTGATGCCAAAAATATCAAGGTCGTTCTCAAAAAGGAAAATAATTGGGTTAAAGTTAGCATCGCCGATGACGGCTGCGGTTTTGATCCGGGTCTTTTAACTGCTACCCACGGAATTTTAGGCATGCGCTATCGTGTAAATATTTTCGATGGCAAATTCAATCTTACGAGTGCTCACGGGAAAGGTACGCATGTAGAAGCAAGCTTACCGATATAAGAGCTGCATCTGAGTGGTTTGATAGATGAAGAATCACTCCTGATCATTTTAAATTGTTTGAATAAAAAATTTTTAGCACTCCTGAAAATTGATACACAATAAACTCGAAGCACAGAGCCAACTGAAAAATATTATTAAAAATAAATTTACGGACGACTGATTTTAATAGCCATCTGTCGCCCGCATTTTTAAAGTTATCGAATGCTGATGCTATTTTTTACTGAGCGTACTCCTTTCACAGTTCTAGCAATACTTTCAGCGTCGTTTTTCTCAGAAGTATTTTTTGCAAAACCAGAAAGTAGAACTTCACCGTTCAGTGTTTCGATATGGATCGAAGTTGCATCAACGCTCTTGGCCTCTACAAATTTTGCCTTGATTGCCGTTGTTATTGCGGTGTCATCGACATACTCAGCAACACTTGACTGTCCGCGAGTAACGGCACACCCTTGAAGCGTGCCGAGCCCAATCAAAGCTGTCATTGCTGCAATTAAAAGCTTGCGTGTAAACATTTGATTTTCTCCTATGATATTAAATCGAAAAATATAAATTTGACACTTCGAAAAAGCTATTGATCTGATTATTACCTCCTCTGGTTCGTTTAGCATGAGGCGCAGTTTATCCGGGTAACCAAGAGTCAGAAATCAGATGACATGCCAAGCTTTCGTAGTCATAAGCCTACAAAAAAAGCAATAGATTTACTGCCCAACATGGCATTGGCGAAGTATATTGACATAATTTTGAACCTAGACGCTTTGGGCAGTGCGAGGAGATGAGTCATGGCGCCGATAGTCCGGCCAGACAGTAGACAGATGGGTATAAAACAACGGTACCAGGTGACGAACTGGTCTGCGTATGACCAAGCCCTGGTCAACCGAGGGAATCTGACGATCTGGTTCGATGACGCCAGTCTTCTGGACCGGTGGAGGCACCCGTCACCGGCCGCAGCAAGCCGGGGTTGTACTCGGAAACCGCCATTCAACCTTGCTTGACAATCAAGACATGGTTCCAGTTGCCGTATCAAGCACGGAAGATCTGCTCAAGTCGTTGATGCGGCTGTGTCAGTTGGACTTGCCGGTGCCGGACCACACCCACCTGTCGCGACGAGCCGCCGCAATATCAGTCACGATACCGCGCCGGCCACGCCAGGGT
>CAYRXO010000039.1:0-10310 GCA_964428215.1 uncultured Candidatus Accumulibacter sp.
AGCAGAAGACGGAGGGAAGACCGGCCAGCCGGAGTCACGAAACGGTCGATGCCGTCTCGGTGGGTGCGCTCATTTTGTAGCCGGTGCCGCGCACGGTTTCCACCAGCGACTCGGCGAGCGGCCCGAGTGCGACGCGCAGGCGGCGGATGTGAATATCGACCGTCCGGTCTTCGATATAGACGTGGTCTCCCCAGACGTTATCGAGCAACTGCGGGCGCGAGTAGACACGGCCGGGATTGGCCATAAAAAAGCGCAGCAGGCGGAATTCGGTCGGCGTCAGCATGATGCGCTGGCCGGCGACCTGCACTTCATGGCTGAGCGTATTCAGTGTCACCGGCCCGACACGCAACGTACCCTGGGCAAATTCGGGTGCGCAGCGGCGCAGCACCGCCTGCACGCGGGCGAGCAATTCCTTGGGGCTGAAAGGCTTGACGATGTAATCGTCGGCGCCACCTTCGAGGCCGGCGATCCGGTCGGCTTCCTCGCCGCGTGCGGTGAGCATGATGATCGGCAGGTTGCGCGTCCGGCGGTCATTCCGCAGGCGGCTGGTCAAGGTCAAACCGGATTGGCCGGGCAGCATCCAGTCGATCAGCGCGATGTCCGGCAGAGTTTCGCGCAGCAGGGTTTCAGCCTGCTCGGCGCTATCGGCGCAAACCGCTTGATAACTGCCGCAGACCAGCGTGAAGCGCAGCAGTTCCTGAATGCCCTTGTCGTCCTCGACGACCAGGACCACCGGCAGATTGGAAACCGGTTTCATTTTCAACTCTCCGAACGTTCCTTATTGGCGATCACATTTGTCACATGTCGGATGTCTTCGCCACTGGCGATATAGATGATATTTTCCGCAATGTTGGTGACGTGATCGCCGATCCTTTCGATGGCCTTGGCGATCCAGACAATGTCCAGCGCTTGGCCGATCGTGCGCGGATCTTCCATCATGTAGGTGATCAATTGGCGCATGATGGCATTTAAACCGCTGTCGAGTGTGTCGTCCGCACCGATGATCTGCCGGGCCGTCGCCGTATCGAGCCGCGCCAACGCGTCGAGCGCGTTATGCAGCATGTCGGTGGCCAACTGCCCAATATGCTGCAGTTCCGCCAGCCGGGGAATGCCCGTGCCTCCGGCGCGATGCAGTTTGCGTGCTTTGTTGGCGATTTTCGCCGCTTTGTCGCCGATTCTTTCCAGATCGGTAACCAGTCGCGAAATGGCGACCACCAGGCGCAGATCGCGTGCGGTCGGTTGACGCCGGGCGATCAACAGCGTGCACTCTTCGTCGATGCCGATTTCAAAAGCGTCGACCTGGCGGTCATTGCGCACGATTTCACGCATCGATTTGAGGTTGCCGTGACCGCAAGCGTCCAAGGCAGCGAGCACCTGCGATTCCACCAGCCCGCCCATACGCAGGACACGCGTGCGGATACGGTCCAGTTCGACATCAAACTGCTTGTTGAGGTGTTCGTTCATCGGCAAGGCAACGGGTAGGACATGCGCTGACGATAGCCAAACAATGTGACAGCCAGATGACGAAACTGACGGACAGCGTTTTATTGTAAAGAACCGGAGAAATGACCGCCGGGTCCGAACGCCTCAGAGGCAGTGAAAAAATCGACTGCGCGGTCGATCCGTAGCGTTGCTCACGCGCCCACTCCTCGCCGACCCGCTTGAACTGTCTCGTCGTCCGCACGCTCGCACCTTGCCGCGCGAGGCGCAGGCGACGATTTCCTCACCAGATCTCGCCCCCAACCCTTCACCCACGAAGGGCGAGGGGGAATGAGCGGGGCGCCAAGCGACTTTCGCATCAATAAACGATTGCTTGCGTGCGATTGGTGGCATTGCCTTCCAGTTGCGGAGTCTGCTCAAACTGCGTTTTCATCAGACTGCGCATTTTGGCGATGACTTCCTTTCGCGGCAGTTTATTCTTCGTATCGCGCATCACCTTGTTCAGGTAGTAGGTGAAAGCGCCGTTGTAGCGGCCATTGAAAAAGGCGTCGGCGCTGGTCTGATTGGCTTTGCAGCCGGTCCATAAAACGTGCTGCGCGCCGACAACGGCCGCCTTGTCGATCTCCTTTTTCGAGCGTGCGGGACGATCGAGCGTAAAACCGCGCATCTTTGCCGTTTTCTTGTCGAACTCGTGCTCCGGTGGCGCGATATAGCGCGGACGCGGGGCATGCAAGCCGAATTCGGCGCCGCGCAGACCGCTGCCGCTGTGACAGGTGTCCAGGTACACCTCGAGCAGGACGCTGGCCGGCAATTGCACGAACAGGTCGTGCAGTTCATCGTCGGCAATGATGCATGCCGGGTCCCAGCCGCCGGCTTTTTCGGCAATGTCGTGCGGCACGAAAGCCTCGTCCTTGCCGTCGGGTTCGTCTCCACTGCTATCGTTCATCTGTGTGCCATGCGACGACAGGCTGAATACCAGATAGCCGAGATTGCCGGCTTTGGCATCGGCAACCATTTCGTTCAGCTTGCCCATGATCGCCGCTTTCGTCGCCTGCGCGTCGGTGAGCACCGTCATCTCGTTGGCCTTGAAAGCGAGCAGATCCTTGTACAGCGCCGCCATGTCCTTGGCGTCATTGACGCAGCCATTGAGGGTGAACTGCGGATAATTGGCGAATTTGTTGATCCCTACGAACAGCGCTTTTTTGCCAGCCATGCCCTGCCTCCTTTCGGTGCCGCAAAGCGAAGGATTCGCGGTGATGCGGCGTACACCGCCGTGCCATTGTGCGGCAATCGCGCGACTGCCGCAACGCGCAGGCTGTGTCCAGGCGAGTCAGGCCGCTTTGAAGTAGGCGATCTGCATGCGCAGTTCCTTGGCCATGTTGTCGAGTTCGACGGCGCTGGCAGCGTTTCCCTGGAGGGTGGTAGAGGTTTCCTCGGACAATTGCGCCAGATTTTCGACGGTGCGGGCAATATCATTACTGGCGGCCGCTTGTTCGCGTGAAGCATGGGCCACCGACGCTGCGCGTTTCTGTGATTCGACGGCTTCATGGCTGATGTCGGACAGCATTGCCGCCACTTCATTCACTTTGGTCAGACTGCGCTCGATTTTTGGCCCCACAGTGTGCATGCCATCGACAGTCTGGTGCGTTTCATGCTGAATCTGATCGATGACCTGGGCAATCTCGTGCGTTGCCTGGGCGGTTCGTTCAGCCAGCTTTCGGACTTCATCAGCCACCACGGCAAATCCCCGGCCCATTTCGCCCGCCCGAGCTGCTTCGATGGCAGCGTTGAGAGCCAGTAGGTTGGTCTGATCGGCGATTTCGCCAATCACTTTGGCAATGCCACCCACTTCGTCCGAACGTTTGAGCAAGCCCTCCACCTGCTCCGACGAGCGACCAATGGCCTGCGAGGTGGCAGCGATTTCGCTGACCGCCTGTGTGATCGCCTGGACGCTGTCATCGCTCAAGGTACAGACACGTTGTGATCCCGTTTCGGTTTGACCTGCCAAGGCGGATACTTCGTTGATGCTGACCGTGACTTCTTCGAGGGTTGCCGCCAGTGAGGAAGTAGATTGTGACTGGTTGTCAGAGGCGCGATCGATTTCGCTCGTCGCAGCCGACAAAGCGGCAGAATGGTGCTGGACATTGACCGCTGCCTGATCGATATGGACCACAATATCGGACAGACGATTTTTCATTGCCGCCAGTGATACCAGCAGGCTGTCCTGTCTGGCCGAACTCGCGGTGACAATGTTTTCGGTCAGATCGCCTGTCGCGATTCGACGGACCATTTCTGCGGCATACGCCGGTTCGCCGCCCAGTTCGATGACGATGCTGCGACCGATCCACCAGGAGAGCGCGCCGAGCAATAGCAGCATCGCGAGCGCAATACTCCCGAGAATCCAAGCATTGCGCTCGTATTCCTTCTGGACGTCGTCGATATAGATGCCGGTCCCCAGCACCCAGTTCCACGGCGCGAACAGGGCGCTGTAGGAAATTTTCGGCAAAGGCACCTGAGATCCCGCCCGTGGGAACCAATACTCGACGAATCCGCCTCCCGCCATGGCCGTCCTGACCATTTCCTTGACCATGAAGGTGCCGTGAGCGTCCTGCAAATCCGCCTTGTTCTGGCCTTCGAATTCCGGTTTGACGGGAAGGAGGTAATAGACATGGTTGGTATCGAAGCCGAAGTAATAGTCATTGCCGCCGTAACGTAAACCGCGCAGCGTTGCCACCGCAGCGGCCTTGGCTTCGGATTCGCTCATTTTTCCGCTCTGGGACTGCTGGTGAAAATGCGTCAGCACGCCAATGCCGACCTCGACCAGATCCTTCGTTTTCAGCTTTCGGTCTGCGAGCAGATTGTCGGTGAGCTGCAGCAACGCGATCACGCATAGGAAGATCAGCCCGGCAAGCATCAGCACCGATAGAATTTGCAGCCGCGTTCGGACACGTAATGTGGAAAAATTAACACCGCGCATCGCCATCATCGTCAAATAAATTGATATAGCAAAATAACTTGCAGCGTCGAAATACCTCTGCCAATAAGATTACTATAGTGCGTTTTTTTCCGATCCGCTTCTCTTGCGACATCGATTCAGGCGAAAGAAGGTGATGACATAGGCGTGAAAGACCGGGTTTGGCCAGTCTTCCTACCGGTTATGCTCTGCCGAGGTGTTCGTGCTTGTGACCTTCGACTTCCGCCAGCGCTTTCATCTACTGGTTGAACTTCGGACCTGAAACCGCCCAAACCCCTCGCTCTTTCATCGAAAACAGGATGATTGGCCGGGATGCGACAGCTGCGCGGCGTCGACCACTCTTCGCGCAGCCCGGCTTGCGCCCAACCTGCGCGCACTTGCCGGCAGCATTAGTCAGCGCACCAGGAACCTTCGCTTTCACTGATGATCGGGCCGGTTGCGCCGTCAAAGCCGAGCGTCGCGATCGCCCGCAATTCTGCGCGCGTGCTCACTCCTTCGGCGATCACCTGCAGACCGATACTGTGCGCGATGCTGTTCAGTCCTTTCAGGAAGGCGGCATTCCCGCGGTTGCTGTCCAGACCGCGGATGAAGCTGGCATCGACTTTCAGATAGTCGATGCCCAGGTCGTTCAGTACACCGATCTGACTGAATTGATGACCGAAATGTTCGAGACCGAGGCGACAGCCGGTCGCTTTGAGACTCCGCGACAATTCACCGAAAGCGGCCAGTTGGCGCAGGGCGCCGTTTTCCGGAATCTCCAGCCATAAGCGTCGGCAATCCTCGGACTGAGCGGCCAACATCGACAGCAGCCTCTGCCGGAAACTGCTGTCGGCCACCGAACTGGCCGACAGATTGATCGCCAATCCTGGCCAAGCCGGGTTGGCCCGCAAGGACTGCAAGCCGAGTTCCACCGCAACGATATCCAGCGCCGAGGTCAATTTCAGCCGCTCGGCCAGCGGCAGAAAGCGGCCGGCGGGCAACCACTGCCCGTTTTCCTCGCTCAGCAAGCGCAAGGGACATTCGCGATGCGACAGTTCGCCGGCCTGATTGATCACCGGGAAGGAGCCCAGCCGCAACCATTGTTGTTCCAAGGCGCGGCTGATCATCTGCGACCACTGCTCGTTGTTGCGCGGCAGATGATCGCCCGGATCCGGCATCGCCTCCTGGATGGCATTGGCGCCCTGCACTTCAGCCGCAGCCAGGGCGGCATCGACCCGCGACAGCAGACTGCCGATTTCCGATTGCTGGTTGTAGCTGCCATAAGCGATCCAGGCGATCGATTCGCCGTCGGCGAAAGACTTGGCAGCGTCGGTCAATTTGGCCATCAGGATGGCGGCCGTCGTGCTCGCGTCGCGTTCGCCCTGGAGCAGCACCGCGAAATCGGCACCGTTCAGCCGCGCGGCGAGCCCCTGACTCTCCGATCCGGCGCTTCTGGCGATCGATTCCGCCATCCGCTGCAGAAACTCGTCGGTCGCCGCACGTCCCAATCGACGGTTGATGTTCGCCAGATCAGCCAGACGGATCAACATCAGTTTGCCATCCGCCGCGTCTTCCGATTCCAGTGCCTGTCGCAAACGAGCCAGAAAATGACTCCGATTGGCCAGGCCGGTCAAGGGATCGAAGTTCGCCTCGCGCCGCAGGGCTTCCAGCCGCGCCGCTTCCTCTTCGAACATGCCGCGCAGGCGACTGACGGTAGCGTTCATCGCCGAGGCCAATTGACTGAGTTCCGGCACCTTCGGCGCCGGAATCGTGACGAAGCGCCGTTCGGTAATCGCCCGGGCCTGGTCGATCACCGCCTGCAGAGGCTGTTTCAGACGTCGCAGAATGATCGAGCCGAGCAGCCCGCCGACGATGCAGGCCAGAACCAGCGCCGCGACCATCTGCCAGATGCTCTGCCATAAGGCCGCATAAGCAAAACGGCTATGGCTGATCAAGGTGACTTGGCCAACTTGTCGCCAGCCATCGTTGATATCCGCCCGCCCGGGAGTGGAATGAATCGGCAATGCCGTGATGAACCACGTCGGCACGACCGGATCGATGAGCGGAGTCGATTTTTCGATCATCGTCTTGCCGTCGGGGTCGCTCACCCGGATCGACGCGTAATGCCCGCCATCGAACAGCGCGGTCACCGCCAGTTCGATGCTCACTGCATCCGGATTGCTCTGGCTGAGCGACAACGCCAGGGCCGCCGCATTATCGGCGTTCTTGATCGATAACTGCGACTCGAGATAGGCGCGGGCGCTCAGCATCGACGCCAGCAAGCTGCCGGCAAAAACGATCAGCATGCTCAGCAGGATGGCAAGCCAGAACTGGCGATACATCGACATGACCATCACCCTCGCAATAAATGCATCATCAATCGAAACCTTCTGCCCGCGCCCGCCGCAGCAGGTCTTCCCAACGCGAAAGACGGCCCGGACCACCGGCGCTGACCTTTTCCGTACCGGCGACTCCGGCAAAGATGCCTTCGGAGTTGAAGCTGAACACCGGTCGCAAATCGTGGCGCCGCGATGCCGGCTGAATGCTGCTTTGCAGATTGTCGAGCACCAGCGGTTCGGCGCCCGGTCGGGCGTAATAAGCCAGCACCATGTGCGCCTGCTGCATTTCCCCGGCCAGGGTCGACAGTGTGGCTTTGACGTAAACTAAACGCATCTTGCTCAACGGGATTCCCGCCATGCGCAAGCTGAAGTACTTGGCGATTGCGTAATCCTCGCAATCGCCACGTCCCTGACCGATTGTCTCCAGGGGGGTCGCCCAATAATCGGATTGCTGCCAAATCGAGAGATCGTCGTCGAAAGCAATGTTTTTATTAAAAAACTCATTGATTTTAATTAATTTTTTTTCTTCCGGCCAGTCTTTTGCCATCATGGTCAGCTGATACCAGTCATTGAGCAAAGCCACTCGCGCCGGCCCGAAGCGGGAGATCAGTTGCGATTTCCAGCTGTTGAGATCGGCAATTGCGTTGATTGCGCTGCAGACCAAAGCCAGCAGCCCCAACCCGAGAAGAATCGACACACGATGACGACAAGCTGCCACTATTATATTAATTAATTGATATAACTATATTTTATTCACTTTTCGCCATCAGTGAATTCAACGATGAATGGTATATAACTGAGTATAATTAGTTGAGTAATTTCCGGCTCCCAATGGAAAAGAGCCGTCGCCCAGGAGATTGTGATTCATCGGTCGAAGTCATAGCGTGTTTAACAGATATTTAATATAAATGGATTTTTAAAATGATGAGCCGCTTTTTCGCCCCTTCAGCACTACTGATCCCGTTCATCGTCGCGCATCCCCTGCCCGGGCTTGCCCAGGTCGCTGAGCAGATTTCTCTCAAGGAGGCTGCCCAGGCAGCGGTATTGAAGAATCCGGAAGTTCAGGCACGCTGGCATGCGTTCAGAGAAGCGGATGAGGAACTCGGCGTTGCCCGCGGCACATTTTTCCCGAAAGTCGATGTTTCTGTCGGCAGCGGACGAAATCGCGTCTACCCGGCGAGCAGTGCCAGCGCACCGAACGATTACAGCAGCCATGACCGGACGATCAGTCTCAAACAGATGCTGTTCGACGGTTTTGCCACGGTAAGCGAAGTCCGGCGGCTGGGCAAAGCCAAGCTGGTACGCTATTTCGAATTGCTCGATGCCTCGGAAAACACGGCCCTGGAAGCCGGTCGGGCGTACCTCGACGTCATTCGTCACCGTCGTCAGGTCTCTCTGGCCGAGGAAAATTACGTCCAGCATCAGGCGGCGCTCGAGCAGCTCAAACGGCGCGCCGACTCCGGGGTCGGCAAGCGCGTCGATGTCGACCAGGCGGCCAGTCGTCTGGCCTTGGCCGATGTCAATCTGACGACGACGATGGCCAATCTGCACGACGTGACTGCCCGCTATCAACGATTGATTGGCGACCCTCCGTCAGCCGTGCTGACTCCGCCGACCGAACTGAGCAGCCTTTTCCCCGCCAATGCCAACGAAGCGCTGCAAGTGGCTTTCAAGACCAACCCGGCACTGCGTGCGTCGATCGAAAATGTCGAGGCCTCGCAATTCGACCTCGAGGCCCGGCGTAGCAGTTTCCTGCCGCGCATCGACTTCAACGCCCGGCGCGAGGACATTCACAACTATCTCGGCTACCAGAACTACGACAACACGCTGCTGGAAATCCGTCTGAACTACAACCTGTTCAACGGCGGCTCCGATGTCGCACGGCATCGCCAATACCGCGAACGGAAAAACGTCGCGCTCGATCAACGCGAAAAAAGTTGCCGCGACATACGGCAGACGCTGGTCATCGCTTACAACGACACCCTTCGTCTGACCGAACAATCGACCTTTATCGCACAACAGGTGGAACTGGTTGAAAAAACGCGTAACGCTTATCGCGATCAGTTCAACATCGGCCAGCGCACCCTGCTCGATTTGCTCAACACGCAAAACGAATACTTCGACGCCCGCCGTTCCCAGGTGAATGCCGATATAGATTTGTCTCTGGCTTACCTGCGCAGTTACGCCGGCATGGGGAGCTTGCTGGAAAAACTCGGTTTGAAACGTCTCGACAGCGAAAGTGATCCGCGCGCATCCGAACTGACGGCCGTCGACCCGAGCCAGTTGTGTCCGGCGCTGACCCCCGGCCAGCAATCTGCCGACCGCGAAGCACTGGCACGCCGTGCCAAAGCGCTGACCGAAACCACATCGAGCGGCTTTGTCGATACGCGTACCTCTCCGTCGACACCGACGTTGGATAGTGCTCCGGGCAAAGACCCGGCCAATCGAGCGCCTGCAGTTCCTGCTGCCGTGACCCGACCCGCGAACAGCGGCAAATGAAATTCGCCCGGGCTAGCCGTTTCGCGCACGCACTGTTACTGGTCAGCGGACTGTTGCTGGCCAGCCTCAGCCAGGCGCAAAACCCTGGCAACGACACTTTGGAGCAAATCCGCAACCGCGGATACATTCTGCCTGGTTTTCAGGAGAATGCCGTTCCCTTCGTCAGTACAGGCGACACCACCCTCGAAGCCGCGGTCGACGCTGCAGCCAGCCGACGCGATCTGACGGCAAATTTTCGCAACTATCCGACGAGTCCGATGCGCTGTCTTGGTCGGCTTGCAGAGCGAGCAAAACTGTCATTTTCAGGCAAAGACGAGTTCAATTTATCTTATTATCAGCATCTGCCGAACCGGCGAATCAAGATAATATTTTGGGAGGATTAGAGCAGAACCACCGCCGGCATGCTCTGATCAAATTTGATGGACTGGAAAAGGGTTCTGTAATGGGTGAAAGCCTGCTGTTGATCGTCGGTTCATTGCTGTTGCTGATCGTCGTCATCATTTCGCTTCGGCTGTTCAACGTCCGCCGACTGGCAAGAAAACGCGCCGCCAGTGAACGAATGCTGCTTGAAGCGGCGATTGAAGCCAAGCGTCTGAATGAAGAACGCAATAAAGCTGCTGAAGAACGCCCGCTCTCCGATAGCGAGACCATCGTCGCCCAGCCGGAAACCGAGGCATCAGACAGCGAATTCACTGCAGCAGACATTGGCTCCCGAAAAGCCATTACAGCGACTGATGACAGCGGCCGGCCAAGCACCGTCATTGATTGTACGACCGCCGAAATACCGGGCTCAGCCGTAGATCAGCAAGCCGTCGAAGAAGCCGCTCACCGCGAAGCCGAACGCCGGGCCGCTGAAGAAGCAGCTCACCGCGAAGCGGAACGCCGGGCCGCTGAAGAGGCCGCTCACCGCGAAGCCGAACGCCGGGCCGCCGAAGAAGCCGCTCACCGCGAAGCCGAACGCCGGACCGCTGAAGAGGCCGCTCACCGCGAAGCCGAACGCCGGGCCGCCGAAGAAGCCGCCCGTCGCGAAGCCGAACGCCGGGCCGCTGAAGAGGCCGCTCACCGCGAAGCCGAACGCC
>CAYRXO010000039.1:10410-22275 GCA_964428215.1 uncultured Candidatus Accumulibacter sp.
GCCGGGCCGCTGAAGAGGCCGCTCACCGCGAAGCCGAACGCCGGGCCGCTGAAGAGGCCGCTCACCGCGAAGCCGAACGCCGGGCCGCTGAAGAAGCCGCCCGTCGCGAAGGCGAACGCCGGGCCGCTGAAGAGGCCGCTCACCGCGAAGCCGAACGCCGGGCCGCCGAAGAAGCCGCTCACCGCGAAGCCGAACGCCGGACCGCCGAAGAGACCGCCCGCCGTGCGGCCGAACAGACGGCACGTCAGGAAGCATTACGCAAAGCGAGCGAAGAGACTGCACGGCGTGAGTCCGAACGCCGGGCTGTGCCGGAAAGCGAACGCAGCCCATCAGAACCGACGACCATTGAACAATTGGCGGCGCGCTTACGTTCGTCCGAAGACACCCTGCGTCGTCAGAGCGAGCGCCTGGAAGCGGATCGACGCGCGATCGAGCAAGCGGTGCGCAGTGAGGAGAACGAACGACAGGCTGTCGAGAAGGCTATCGCCGAAGAACAGAAAAAGCAGGCGCTCGGCGATGCCCCGCGACGGCCGGTTGCCAGCCGCATCAAACTCCCCGAAGAGACGATCGTCATGATCGCCGACGATTCCCGGGTCGTACGCGTGAAGACCAGTCGGCTGCTGACTGCCAACCAATATCGGGTAGCCGCTGCTGAAGACGGACTGGATGCCGCACGTCAGATCGAAGCATCACCACCGGATGTATTGGTTACCGATGTCGATATGCCTGGGTTGAACGGCTTTCAGCTTGCAAAAATGGTACGCGACAATCCGCTCACCGCCAATTTGCCTATCATCATGGTCACTTCGGACAACGAGCAGTTGCGCGCTGAAGCAGCACGCATCGGTGTCAATGTCGTTCTCGGCAAACCATATCCCGAAGAACTGCTGATCACGCAAATCCAGAAATTGATGGAACAGCAGATCGACGTTTAATTATCCGGAGCGGGAAGCGCCTGGGAATTCATCGAGGTTTTCCCTGCGCGAATTTCACGCACGGGTGCACGACTGGCTGGGAAAGTCCGACAGATCGACACGCGGCACAGGCGTCCAGTCAGGTTGACGGTGCTCGGCGACGACGGTGGTAAAAATGCCGCCGCGGACGTAGAAGCGGGCCGTCAGTTGCATATAACGCGGTGCGGTCGCCGCCACCAGGTCGTCGAGGATGCGGTTGGTCACTGCTTCGTGAAAGCAACCCAGATCGCGGAAAGACCAGATGTAGAGCTTCAGGCTCTTCAACTCGACACAGCGCTGATCGGGAATGTAGTCGAGCAAGAGGGTGGCAAAGTCCGGCTGGCCGGTCTTCGGGCACAAGCAGGTGAATTCGGGAATTTCCATGTGAATAAGAAAATCCCGTTGCGGCGCCGGGTTGGCGAAAGTCTCGAGCGATTGGTTGGGTGAAGTGGACATGATGGAAACCGGGCAAATTGTCCCGGCAGCGAGCAAAGCGGCCGGGGAATGGTCAGGACGGGGGATAGAGTATTATAGGCGCCCGTCGCCCGCGGTCGAATTCCTGACCAGCACGCACTTCGCTTTTCCGTCCACTTTCCAGCGCGGCTGTCCGGGCCGCGTTCTTGCTTGATGCGCCTGACCAAACTCAAACTCGCCGGTTTCAAATCGTTCGTCGATCCGACGACGATCGCTCTGCCCGGGCAACTGGTCGGCGTCGTCGGGCCAAACGGCTGCGGCAAATCGAACGTGATGGATTCGGTACGCTGGGTGCTGGGCGAATCGAAAGCCTCCGAATTGCGCGGCGAATCGATGCAGGACGTGATTTTCAACGGTTCGGGGTCGCGCAAACCCGTGTCGCGCGCCGCCGTCGAACTGGTCTTCGACAACTCGCTCGGCCGTCTGAGCGGCCAGTGGTCGCAGTACGCCGAACTGTCGGTCAAGCGCCTGCTGACGCGCAACGGTCAGTCCGAGTATTACATCAACAATCTGCACGTCCGCCGGCGCGACGTCACCGACCTCTTTCTCGGCACCGGTCTCGGACCGCGCGCCTACGCGATCATCGGTCAGGGAACGATCTCGCGCCTGATCGAAGCCCGTCCCGACGAATTGCGCGTTTTTCTCGAAGAAGCCGCCGGCGTGACGCGCTACAAGGAAAGGCGCAAGGAGACCGAGCGCCGGCTGGCCGATGCGCGCGAGAACCTGACGCGCGTCGAAGACATCCGCCTCGAACTGGCGTCGCAGATGGAGCGCCTCGAGAGTCAGGCCGGCGTTGCCCGGCAGTATCGGCAACTGCAGGAAGAACTGACCGGCAAGCAGCACTTGCTGTGGCTCTTGCGCCGGCAGGAGGCGCAAAACGAACGCGAACGGCTGGCGAACGAAATCCAGCAGTCGGTGAACGAACTCGAAGGGCGGCACGCCACCATGCGCGAACTCGAAGCGCGGCTGGAAGAAGCGCGCGAAAGTCATTTCGCGGCCAGCGACGGCGTGCATGCCGCGCAAGGAAAGCTGTTTTCGGTCAACGCCGAAGTCGCCCGGCTCGAAGCCGAAATCCGCCATCGCCGCGAGTCGCGGCGCGAATTCGAGGCGCGCACGGCGCAACTCTCCGGCGAGCACGCGCAGTGGCAGGCGCAGACGCTGAAACTGGCTGCCGATGCCGAGCGCTGGCAGGAACTGCAGGCCTTGAGCGACCATCGCGTCGAGCAAAGTCAGGCGCGACTGGAAGCCTGTCAGGCGCGCTTGCCACTGGCCGAGGAAGCGCATGCGCAAGCGCAGGAGGCCGTCGGCCGCCAGCGGCAGGCGATCACGCAAAGCGAACAGCGTCTGCACGTCGAGCAGGCCAATCGCGGCCACGCGCAACGCGCGCTGCAGACGGTGGCCGGTCGCCGCGAGCGCCTGACGCGCGACGCCGAAACGCTGTCCGCCCCCGACGATGACGCGTTGCTTGACAAGCAGCAGCAGCTCGCCGAACTGCGCGAACGCCTCGAGCTGGCGACAGAGACGCAGCAGGAACAGCAGCACGCCTTGCCGGCGCTCGAACAGCAGCGGCGTAGCGGACAACAACGCCTGCAACAGGCGCAGAAGGAACGCGCCGAAGCACAGGCGCGGCGCACCGCGTTACAGCACCTGCAGCAGAAGCTGGCCGACAACGGCCAGCTCGCCGACTGGCTGCGCCGGCACGGCATCACCGAAAGTGCAGCCTTGTGGCAGTCGCTGCACATCGACGTCGGCTGGCAGGAAGCGCTGGAAGCGGTGCTGCGCGAACGTCTGACGGCGCGGCCGTCGCCGGTGGCCGACGCGGCCTGGGCGGTCGACCGGCCGGGTGTGCGTCTGACCTTACTGCTGCCGGCAACGACGGAGACGTCGTCGTCGCAGGAGAGCGCGGCTGACAGCCTGCTGGCGCGCGTGCACTGCGCGCAGCCGGCGTGGCAGGCGCTGCTGGCCGACTGGCTGGCCGGCGTGCGCACGGCGCTGGATTTGGCAACGGCGCTGGCGCGGCGCGACGAACTGCGCGATGGCGCCTGCTGGGTGACGCCGGCCGGCGACATCGTCGGCCGGCACGCCCTGACCCTCTTCGCGCCCGATGCCGGCGCGCACGGTTTGCTCGAACGGCAACGCGAAATCGATGCGCTGTCGGCGGTGATCGACGCACACGAGCACAACGTGCAACAGGCGCAGGCGCAGCAGGGCGACGTCGAGCGGCAGCTAGCCGAAACGCAGAGCACCCTGCACGATACTCGCCAGCAACTAAACGCCCTGCAAAGCCGTGCGCATGCGCTGCAAGTCGACACCTTGCAGCTGACGCAAGCCGGCGAGCGTTTTCGCGAACGGCAACGGCAGATCAGCGACGGTCTGGCCGAACTGCTTGCCGAGGAAGAGAACGAAAACGAGCGTCTGCTGCTCGCCGACGCAGCGATCGACGCGCTGCGCGAGGAGATCGCCGCGCAGCAAGCTCTGTTCGACCAGGCGCACGCGCGCAGCGAAAGCGGCGAACGCCGTCTGCGCGACGAACGCGAGCAGCTCAACCGCGCCGAGCGCGAATGTCGGGAAGCTGAATTTTCGCAACGCGAATGCGGGAGCAAATTGCAGGAAATCGCCGCCAGCCAGGCGCTGGCGACGCAGCAACTGCAACGCATCGCCGCCGAACAGGCGCGTTGTGCTGAAAATGCCGCCGCGCTCGACGCCGACGAACTCGAACCGCAACTGCACGCCGCGGTCGATCAGCGTCTGGCCGGCGAGCAGGGGCTGGCGCAAGCGCGCGATGCCCTGGAAACGGCGGCGCAGAGCTTGCGCACGCTCGACGAACAGCGGCTGCGCGTCGAACAGACGCTCGAGCCGCTGCGCGAGGCGATCGGCGAATTGAAGCTCAAGGAGCAGGCGGCCGCGCTGAGCGCCGAGCAATTCGCCACGCAACTCAGCGAGGCGCAGGCCGACGAAGCGGCGCTGAGCGCGCAGTTATCCGGCGCGCGTGCGACGACGCTGCAGGCGGCGATCAATGCCTTGCAGCGCTCGATCGACGCGCTCGGCGACGTGAATATGGCCGCTCTCGGCGAACTCGAGGCGGCGCGCGAACGCAAAAGCTTTCTCGATGCGCAATCGGTGGACCTGACGCAGGCGATGGAAACGCTGGAAAACGCCATCCGGCGCATCGACCGCGAAACGCGCGAGTTGCTGCAGAGCACTTACGATGCGGTCAACCGCAATTTCGGCGAACTGTTCCCGGCGCTGTTCGGTGGCGGCGAAGCGCGGCTGATCGTCACCGGCGACGAAATCCTCGACGCCGGATTGCAGGTGATGGCGCAGCCGCCGGGAAAAAAAAATGCCTCGATCCATCTGCTATCGGGCGGCGAAAAAGCGTTGACGGCGATTGCGCTGGTATTCTCGCTGTTTCAGCTCAACCCGGCGCCTTTCTGCCTGCTTGACGAGGTGGACGCGCCGCTGGACGATACCAATACCGAACGTTTCTGTGCCATGGTGCGCAAAATGTCGACCCATACACAGTTTTTATTCATCAGCCACAATAAGATTACCATGGAGATGGCGCAGCAGCTGGTCGGCGTGACCATGCAGGAATCCGGCGTCTCGCGCATCGTCGAAGTCGACATGGAAGAAGCGCTGCGCATGCGCGAGCAACTCGTTTAGGAATTGAAATGACCGACTTGCAATTGGGGATGATCGGCCTGGGGGGTGCGGCGGTGGTCGCCGTCCTGGCTTACAACAAATGGCAGGAAATGAAACACCGCCAACTGGCCGAGAAGCTGTTGAACCCCCAGCCACCGGACATCCTGCTCGACAGCTCGGCGGCGGCGAACCCAGCCGACGACGCGCTGCGCCAGAACGAAGTCAGCCACACGTCTGACGAACGCGTCGAACCTTTGCTGCGCACCGCGTCGGCAGACGACGCGCCGCACACCGCTTCCCGACAGGCGTTCGACAGCGAGGACCATGTGGTAGCCGACACCGGTCGCCACGATGCAGATGAAGACATGTCACCGACGGCTGATGACGTTCCCGCACGCCAGGAAATCCAGGCGCTGTTGCCGGTGTTGTCGCCGACGATCGACCATATCGCGGCCATCGAACTCTCCCAGGCCGTCGGCGGGCATCGCCTCCGGCAGAATCAGCGCCTGGCGCTGACGCGCATCGCCAAGCCGATTCACTGGCTCGGCTACAACGAAGACGTACAGACCTGGGAAAACATCGACCCGGACAGCGAAACCCACTACCGCCATCTGCGCGTCGGCTTACAGCTGGTCGACCGCAAAGGACCGGTGCGCGACAGCGACCTGTCGATCTTCCACGTCGCGATGCAGGATCTGGCCAGCGAACTGCTCGGTCTGGTCGACCTGCCGCCGAGCGCGCAGGCGCTGCGGCAGGCGGCTGAACTCGACGAATTCTGCGTCCGCGTCGACATCCAGATCGGCATCAACGTCATCAGCCAGGGGCAGATCTTCCCCGGTACCAAACTGCGCGCTCTGGCCGAGTCGGCAGGCATGTCCCTCGACGGCGAAGGGCGTTTCGTGCGCCTCGACGACGACGCCAACGTGCTCTACGTGCTGGTCAATCAGCAATCCGAGGGGTTCACCAGCGAAGCGATGCGCACGCTGAGCACGCACGGCGTGACTTTTCTGCTCGACGTGCCGCGCGTCATCGCGGGCGAACGCGTGCTGAAGCAGATGCTCGACACGGCACAACGCTTCGCCGACGCCCTGCGTGGTGTCGTCGTCGATGACAATCGCCGGCCGCTGGCCGAAGGTGCCATGGAACCGATCTGCAGACAGGTGGCGCAATTCCAGGCCCTGATGGCCGAGCAGCAGTTGCCGGCCGGCAGCAAGCTGTCGCAGCGTCTGTTCGCCTGAGCGTGCGGACTGGCCTCGACGTGCGCCGAGCGGCAAGCGCCGCACGTTTGTCTTCTCCCCGGCATCTCTCCAACCCGATGCGCGGGAAGGATAGCGAGTCATTGCTTTCTCCGTTCTGAGAGTGCGGTATGGACGTCAGCGAACGCATTGCCTGCTTGCGTGACGAAATCGATCGTCACAACCACCGTTATTATGTGCTCGACGCGCCGACGATCACCGACGCCGAGTACGATCGGCTGTTCCGCGAACTGCAGGATCTGGAGAACGCGCATCCGCAATGGCTACGCAGCGACTCGCCGACGCAACGGGTCGGCGCCGCCCCGCTGGCCGAATTCGCTGCCGTTAACCATGCCGCGCCGATGCTGTCGCTGAACAACGCTTTCACCGAAGAAGAAGTCGCCGCCTTCGACCGCCGCGCGCGCGAAGGTCTGGCGGTCGACGGCGAACTCGACTATGCGGTCGAGCCGAAATTCGACGGACTGGCCGTCGGGCTGACCTACGCGCGCGGGATTTTCGTGCGTGGCGCGACGCGCGGCGACGGCACGACCGGTGAAGACATCACCGCCAACCTGCGCACCCTGCGCAGCATTCCCCTGCATCTGCTGCCCGGCGCGGGCCGCGTCGCCTGGCCGGAGCGGCTCGAAGTGCGCGGCGAAGTGCTGATGCTGCGCCGCGATTTCGACCGCCTGAACGAACGCCAGCGCGCGCAGGGCGACAAGGAATTCGTCAATCCGCGCAACGCCGCCGCCGGCAGCCTGCGCCAGCTCGATCCACGCATCACCGCTGGCCGTCCGCTGCGCTTTTTCGCTTACGGCGTTGCGGCGGTTGACGCGGACAGCGACGCGGACAGCCTGCCCGGCACGCACAGCGAACTGCTCGACTGTCTGGCCGACTGGGGACTGCCGGTCGCCGCCGATCGTCGGCGGGTGCGCGGCCTGGCCGGACTGCATGCCTACTACGCCGACATCGGTGCCCGGCGTTCGGCACTGCCCTACGACATCGACGGCGTGGTCTACAAGCTCGACGATCTGTCGGCACAGCGACAACTGGGCACGCTTTCGCGGGCGCCGCGCTTCGCCATCGCGCATAAATTTCCCGCGGCGGAAGCGCTGACGCAGTTGCTCGCCATCGACATCCAGGTCGGCCGTACCGGCGCATTGACGCCGGTGGCGCGGCTGGCGCCGGTCTTCGTCGGCGGTGTGACGGTGACCAACGCCACCTTGCACAACGAGGACGAAATCCGCCGCAAGGACTTGTGGATCGGCGACCAGGTCGTCGTCTGCCGCGCCGGCGACGTGATTCCGGAAATCGTCCGCGCCGTGCCGGAACAGCGCCCGACGTCGGCGCGCCGCTTCGTCATGCCGACCGCCTGCCCGGTGTGCGGCTCGGCGGCGGCGCGCAGCGCCGATGAGGCAGTGAGCCGCTGCAGCGGCGGACTATATTGCCCGGCGCAGTGCAAACAGGCCGTGCTGCATTTCGCGTCGCGACGGGCGATGGATATCGAAGGGCTGGGCGACAAGGTCGTCGACCAACTCGTCGAGCAGCACATCGTGCGCAGTCCGGCCGATCTGTACCGTCTCGGCCTGCTGGCGCTGGTCAATCTCGAACGGCTGGGTGAAAAATCGGCGAACAATCTGTTGGCAGCGATCGAAAAAAGCAAACAGACGACGCTGGCACGCTTCATCTACGCGCTCGGCATCCGCAACGTCGGCGAATCGACGGCCCGCGAACTGGCGCGCCATTTTGGCAACCTTGACCGTCTGCTCGCCGCTGACGGCGAACAATTGCAGCGCGTTGCCGATGTCGGACCGATCGTCGCCGACAGCATCCGTCAGTTTTGCGCCGAGCCGCACAACCAGGAGGCGATCGCGCAACTGCGCGCTGCCGGCGTCACCTGGCAGGAAGGCGACGCCATCGCGGCGCCGAGCGGCGCGCTGAGCGGGAAGATCTGCGTGCTGACCGGCACCTTGCCGACCTTGAGCCGCGACGCCGCCAGCCAGTTGATCCAGGCGGCCGGCGGCAAGGTCAGCGCTTCGGTGTCGAAGAAAACCGATTTCGTCATCGCCGGCACCGAAGCGGGCAGCAAACTGGAAAAAGCGCAGTCTCTCGGCGTGACGATCATCGACGAAGCGCAATTGCTCGCTTTGCTCGCCGAAGGACAGGTAGTAACGAAAGAGGTGCACCATGATTGATCGGCGGGAAGCCGAAGAACTGCTCGCCCGGGCGGAAGAGATTCACTCGGCGGCGAGCGTCAGCGCGGCCATCGACCGCGTAGCCGGCGAAATCGAGCAGCGGCTGCGCGACAGCGCCCCCTTGCTGTTGTGCGTCATGAACGGCGGCGTGCCCTTTGCCGGTGCGCTGCTCACCCGATTGCGCTTTCCGCTCGATTTCGACTTTCTGCACGTCGGCCGTTACGGTCGGACGACCAGCGGCGGAACGCTCGCCTGGCGCGTCGCGCCGACGATGCCGGTGCACGGGCGGACGGTGCTGGTGATCGACGACATCCTCGATCAGGGAGTGACGCTGGCGGCGATCCGCGAACGTCTGCTCGAACTCGGCGCGCGCGAGTGCCTGACCGTCGTCCTCGCCGACAAGCTGATTGGGCAACACAAGCCGATCGCCGCCGATTTCGTCGCGCTGACCGTTCCCGACCGTTTCGTCTTCGGCTTCGGCATGGACATCGGCGAGGCCTGGCGCAATCTGCCGGCGATCTACGCCTTGAAAGAGTCCTGAGATGCTGGCGGTGATCGGCGGCAGCGGGCTGTGCGAACTGTCCAATCTGCGTCAAGTTCACCGCCTGGCGGTGACGACGCCCTACGGCGAACCGTCGAGTCGCCTGACCTTCGGCTGCCTCGGCGAGCGTGAACTGGTTTTCCTGGCCCGTCACGGCGACGAGCACCGCATCGCGCCGCACCAGATCAATTATCGCGCCAACATCCGTGCACTCGCCGACCAGTCCGCGACGAGCATCGTCGCCGTCGCCGCCGTCGGTGGCATCCGTGACGACCTGACGCCCGGGACGCTGCTGCTGCCGCACCAGTTGATCGACTACACCTGGGGACGCGCATCGACCTTTCACCAGGCACCGGAAGGCGCCTTGCAGCACATCGACTTCACCGAACCCTACGACGCCGGACTGCGCGCACGCCTGCTCGCCGCGGCGGCGAGAATCGATCTGCGGCTGGTCGACGGCGGTATCTACGCGGCGACGCAAGGCCCGCGTCTGGAAACGGCGGCCGAAATCGACCGCCTGCAGCGCGACGGTGCCGACGTCGTCGGCATGACCGGCATGCCGGAAGCCGCGCTGGCCCGCGAACTCGGCATCCCCTACGCGTCGATCAACGTCGTCGCCAATCACGCCGCCGGGCGTGGTGATAACCGGCAGACGATCAGCATGGCCGCCATCGAAGCCGTGCTCGCCGGCGCCATGCAGTCGGTGCGCCGTTTGATCGAAACCTTGGTGAACGAAGATGATTGACTCGCCAGTTGTCCGCCGACACGCTGTTCCCCCCGCGTTTCAGGTGGCCTTGGGAACCGGGAATGCCGGGAACGAACGTCGCTTTTCTTTACCGGAGGCGCAATAAGGCCATGCCCATCCGACCGGTTCTGCGCATGGGTGACCCGCGCCTGTGGCAAGTCTCGCGTCCGGTGAGCGACTTCGCCACACCCGAGTTACACGCCTTGATCGCCGATATGGAGGCGACGATGCGTCACCTCGACGGTGCCGGGCTGGCTGCGCCGCAAATCGGCGTCGATTTGCGGGTGGTGATTTTCGGGGTCGATGGCAACCCGCGTTATCCCGACGCCGAACGCGTTCCCTGGACGGTGCTGATCAATCCGCAACTGACGCCGCTGTCTGCAGAAAGTGAAGAAGGTTGGGAAGGCTGCCTGTCGCTACCCGGACTGCGCGGCTGGGTGCCACGCTGGCGGGATCTGCGCTATACCGGCTACGACGCTTGTGGCCGGCCACTCGAGCGGACGGTGAGCGGTTTTCACGCCCGCGTCGTGCAACACGAATGCGACCACCTCGACGGTATGCTTTATCCGATGCGCATGCGCGATTTCACCCGTTTCGGTTTTGTAGACACTTTATTTCCCGAGGGAAGCCGCGATGCCGCCGACTGACAAATTTTTCGACCGCATCGCCGCGCAGTTGGCCAACTTGAAGCAGCACTTGACTGGACAGCGGACCGCCACTTCCGCGCGCGATCGTGCTGACAACGACCGACTCCCGGCCACTCGCGCAACGCGGAGCGGCCAATCCCCGCAACGTATTCTTTTCGTCTGCATGGGCAACATCTGCCGATCGCCGTTGGCCGAGGGAATTGCCCGAGCAATGGCGCAGAAACAAGGTCTGGCGACGCGACTGATTTTCGATTCGGCGGGAACGCACGGCCAAATGCACAGCGGCTCGCCGCCGGACGCGCGCGCGCAACGGGTCGCTGCCCGTCACGGCTACGATTTGTCGAAACTGCGCGCCCGCACGGTGATCGACGCCGATTTCGACCGTTTCGACCGCATTCTGGTCATGGACAGCGCCAATCTCGGCGAATTGCAGCGCCGCTGCCCGCTGGGGAGTCAGGGCAAACTCGCCTTGTTCCTCGATTACGCCGATTCACTCGTGGAAAAAGACGTCCCCGATCCGTACTATGGCACCGACGAGGGGTTCGAGCGTGTGCTCGGACTCTGCGAGCAGGCCGTGCAAGGGCTGCTGTCCCGACTGGCGAGCGAAACAGCTGTTGCGCGGGCCAACCCAGCGGAATGAGGGAGAAGGCGATCTCCTCGATGGTCATACCGTTGTTTGCGATACGTTCAGTTGATTCCAAGGTAGGAAATATGGCTGATGGAAGTCGCCACGGTCGTTGAAGAGAAAGTTTCTCTTGCAGCCGGTCATCTGGAAGATGTCCCGCTGGCGGCGAGCAGGATGACCGGGGCGAGGCGTCGGGCGTTTCAGGCGGAGAGGACGTTAGTATCGTCGTGGCCGTGCGCGGTGCGTTGAGGACATTTTCGTCTGGGGTCGGCAGGCCGTACAACCCGGTCTGCATGAGAAAGGTAGCGGCATCGTTTGCCCGGGGCTGCACGTCCGTTGCGTTGCGAAGTTGCGGGAGAAGAAACACCCGCAGGTGGCGTAGGCCCTGTGCGCATGGGCAGAAAGTCATGCCCAACCAGATTCGACGTTTCGCTCGACCCTGTCGTCCACCCGCCTGACGGCCGAGGCCGTTATCCAGCCGCTACGGGTACAGGGATTGGCGGACGATGTGCTGCCCTCCCGAAGCGGCATATCGGAGGGATTGAAGCACAATGGTGACCGGTTGCATCCGGTGCGCAAGGTCATACCGCAAAAAAGTCCCGGAAACCGACGCCATCTTCGCCAATAAAGCCTGGTGGGCGAGTCAAACCCCCGAGGCATGTGCTCGCGTCACCCACCGCCAGCGCAAGGCCGATAATGGACCGGAGAGCCAGGGTCGACGCACGCCATTCCTTAAACGTAGGGTCGAATTCGCCGGGATGGCGATGACGCCGGCGTCTGCGAACTCGCGCTGAATCTTGAAGAAGGG
>CAYRXO010000040.1:0-21849 GCA_964428215.1 uncultured Candidatus Accumulibacter sp.
CGTCTGCCAGATCTACGAAGGTGCCAACGACATTCAGCGACTGGTCATCGGTCGCGCCGTCGCCAGCGAGTGAATGGCATGAGTCGTCACACACTGCGCCCCGGAATAAGCGTCGCCCAGTTGAATGCACGCGCGGAAGGATTTCTGCCGGGCTTGTTCGGCGTCGAAGTGCTCGCTATAGCCCCCGCTCAGCTTTCCGGACGACTGACCATCCGTCCGGAAATGCTGGCGCCGAACGGCTTTCTCCATGCAGCGACGCTTATCGCCCTGGCTGACACCTGTGCCGGCTTTGCAACGATCGCCCATTTGCCAGAAGGCGCCAAAGGCTTCACGACCATCGAGCTGAAAGCGAATTTTCTCGGCACGGCGACCAGCGGCGAGTTGCGCTGCCAGGCAACGGCCAGCCATACCGGACGCACGACACAAGTTTGGGACGCCGTCGTTCAAGACGCTGAAGATCGGCAGCTAGCGCTTTTCCGCTGCACGCAAATGGTGTTGTGGCCCAAGTCCTGACCTCGCAAGGCATCTCGATTTGTCAATTCCTTGGCCATCTTCGGCGGAACAGCGAACACAGTCTTCGGAGCAGTCTTCAGCACCCGGCAAGCTCGCTGCTTACCGGGTAATGTACATGGTTGGAATTAATCCCCTTCGCAGAATGAAAGTCCTGCCGCGATAGCGGACCTCTTTTTTCCAGGTGGCGGGTAACGATGGCTGAGTCGCTTCGCGACTTTCTCATTAATGATTGCGCTCGACCCGCCAACCCCGAGGCGCTTCCCGATACCGAAAGAAAACTTTCAACTGTCCGTCACGTCTTGCGTTGTCACGCTTTAACAGGCAACATTCGCCACTTGCTGTTAACTCCCTGAATTCCACAGCTTCTCGATGTTGCCCACATTCCGTTGCACGGATTCCGTCGTTCCCAGGCGCACTGCGTCGCAACTCCTCGGGAACAACACAGCTCTCTGTGCCAGTGCTTTACATCGTCTTTCCTGGGCTGCTGTTGCGCTGCTCCTGTTATGGGCAACGGTATTCTGGGCGCTGGACTGAGCATTTGAAAATGAAAGCTGCCAGCCGCGCAGGAGAACGGGCGTGAGCTCTCAACTGAGGAAACATACCTTCACCACAGCGAGAGGCGCCTACTTGCGCATGATCACAAGTCGGCTTCTCGGTCGAATCATTCACCCGCTCTGAAAGCAGCACGACTGATGCATCGTCACCTTCGCATAGCGGCGATCGGTGCGCCGATCCTGAGTTTCGAGAATCTCACCTTGGGTTACAACCGCCATCCGGCGGTACACCACCTCCGCGGTCAGTTGACCCGAGGCAGCCTGCTCGCCATTGTCGGTCCCAACGGCGCCGGCAAATCGACGTTGCTGAAAGCAATCGCCGGCATACTGCGGCCATTGCAAGGACATATCGACTACCACGGCCTGCACCACCGTCAGATTGCCTATCTGACACAGGAACCGACGCTCGACCTCAGTTTTCCGATTACGGTGCATGATTTCGTTGCCATGGGATTATGGCGAACAATTGGCGGTTTCGCCGGATTGAACATCGCGCTACGCCGTCGGATAGACGAAACCATCGCGGCGGTCGGCCTGACCGGTTTAAAGACACGCCCGATCGGCGCCGTTTCCGGTGGCCAATTGCAACGCGCCCTGTTCGCTCGGGTGATGTTGCAGGACGCATCACTGGTGCTGCTCGATGAGCCATACCGGGCCATCGATGCGGCCAGTATGCGTGATCTGTCGGCGCTGGTGCAGCAGTGGCATGCTGAAGGCCGGACAGTGATCGCCGTGCTACATGATCTCGACCATGTCCGCCGGGAATACCCACAGACTTTGTTGCTGGCGCGAGAAGCCGTGGCCTACGGTGACACGACATCCGTCCTCAGCGAGCCGAATCTGCAAAGAGCACGCCAGCTCGCTGATGATCGCACACCCGAAACTGAGGGCACACCGGTCTGTCAAGACGACATATCACCGTCATGAACGACTCCTTGCTGGCACTCCCTCTTTTCTCGCCATTTGTTGAATTCGGTTTCATGCGTCGGGCACTGGCCGGCTGTCTGGCGTTGGCGTTGGGAGCGACGCCGATGGGCGTGTTTCTGATGCTGCGCCGGATGAGTCTGGCCGGTGACGCGATGTCGCATGCCATTCTTCCCGGCGCAGCGATTGGCTACCTGATCGCCGGTCTGTCGTTGCCGGCAATGACCGTTGGCGGAATGGTGGTCGGTCTGGCAGTCGCCGTACTCGCCGGCAGCATTGCGCGTCATAGCGTGATCAAGGAAGACGCCAGTCTGGCAACTTTCTATCTGCTTTCACTGTCATCCGGGGTGTTGATCATTTCCATACGCGGCAGCAGCGTCGATTTGCTGCATGTGCTATTCGGCAGCGTTTTGGCACTCGACGACGCAACGCTGTTGCTGCTCGCAGCATTTGCCTCCTTGTCGATCATCGCGCTGGCCATCGGACTACGCCTGATCACTCTCGAATGTTGCGATCCCTCTTATCTTGCGCGCATCAGCCGTCTGGCGCCGTTGGCGCATTACGGCTTTCTGGTGCTGCTGGTTCTCAATCTGGTCGCCGGATTCCATGCCCTGGGAACGCTGATGTCTGTCGGCATCATGATTTTCCCGGCCGTCACCGCGCGGCTTTGGGTCAGCAATCTCGGTCCGCTGCTGCTGCTCGCCATTGGCATTGCCTTCTTCGCCTCGTTGGCCGGGCTGCTGTTTTCATACTATGTCAACGTGCCGGCTGGACCGGCGATCGTTCTCACTCTGGGCACGTGCTATTTGCTGTCGTTGCTGATCGCCCCGCTGGGACCTCTCGCAGCTCGCTGGCGATCCGGCTGGCATTTCGAGCGTTGATCTCACGGAGTTGCCTGATGAATATTCGAAACCGGGTCTGTCTGCTCTACTGCGTGCTGCTGTTCATCCCCAGTGCCGCTGTCTGTGCTGCGGAAAAATTGCTGGTGATTGCCAGTTTCAGCATTCTCGCTGACCTGACGCATCAAATTGGCGGCGACCGCCTGCGCGTGCATACGCTGGTCGAATCGGGAAACGATGCGCATGTCCACCAACCGACCCCGTCTGACGCGCGCATCTTGTCGCAAGCCCGCCTGGTCATCGTCAATGGTCTGGGTTTCGAAGGCTGGATCGATCGTCTGATCAAAGCGGCGGCATATCAGGGCAAAGTGATCGTCGCCAGCCAGGGAATTACCCCGCTTTATCTGGCGTCCGTTGCTAATACATCGCGGCCGGATTCTCTACCGACGCGAACCGACCCCGTCGACCCGCACGCTTGGCAGGATTTAGGCAATGCTCACCACTACGTCGCCAACATCACCACCGCCCTCAGTGAAATCGATCCGGCAAACAAAACCTTTTTCCAGGCCAACGCCACTCGTCTGCATGCGCAAATAAACACCCTCGACCGTCAGATTCGTCAAACGTTCAACAGCATTCCTGTCCAACAACGCAAGGTCGTCAGTTCGCATGATGCGTTCAATTACTTCGGACGTGCTTATGGCATTCGCTTCATCGCTCCGCTGGGGATGAGCACTGACGCTGAACCCTCGGCTGCCAACGTCGGTGCGATCATTCGGCAGATTCGCCAGGAAAAGATCAAAGCGCTGTTCATGGAGAACATTAGTGATCCGCGCCTGCTCGAAAGGATCAGCCGTGAATCCGGCGCCCGACTGGGAGGCACCTTGTATTCCGATTCTCTGGCCAAGTCAGGTTCTCCCGCTGACAACTACCTGGGCATGATCAGTCACAATGCAAAAACGCTGATCGGCGCCTTGACCGAGTAAGCGTTCCGCGCTCAGATGCCATTGACCGCGAAAATAGTTTTCTCGTTGACACCACGCTGCTGGGGCGTAGACTATTCATTGTTGGAACAGCGACTTGGCGCGTTTTTTGTCATTTGAGTTTGCACAACGTCCATTCGAAGCCTTGATGGACAAGCGTCCGGCGCATAAATTCCAATTTCATCAGTCCGTAATATATGCGGCTACTTTAGTGCATCACTAAGTCTGGAAAGGTGACCCCATGAGTGTGGCAATCAATGATCTGAAAGGCATGCAACCCGAAATTTCCAAGCAACTTAAGGAAATGGGGATTTCCAACAACAAGCAGCTGCTGGAGGCGAGCAAATCACCAGAAGAACGCAAGGCGCTGGCTGCAAAGCTCGGCATGGAAACCCGCCCTCTGCTCGAATTGGCCAATCGCGCCGACCTCTCGCGAGTAAAAGGCGTTGCCGGCGTCTATTCCGATCTGCTCGAACAAGCCGGTGTTGACACCGTCAAGGAACTGGCTATACGCCGTCCGGACAATCTGCACGCCAAAATGGTCGAAGTGAATCAGGTAAAAAATCTGACGGCCAGACTGCCCACCCAGGAAATGGTCGAAAGCTGGGTACATCAAGCAAAAGAACTGCCCAAGTTGCTGACTTATTGATACGTAGACAGCCCGCTGCGAACAGAGTGTCTTCGTGCGCTCTGTTCGCGTCCAGCGGCAAGCGGAAATTTCATTTGACTCAGCGCATGTTCACAACTCATTGCCATATTCCGCCGATTGCTGACCGATTCCGGCTTTCAACCAATTGATCCGAAAGACCTTAGTTGCGGCCCCTGCCGTTACGATCTCTTATCCGGCGCAGGTCGGCGACGCGTCAACGCTCTTTCGACACTACAGCTTCAACGAATCAACCGTAAGCCATTGCCGGAAATGGATTTCCCGCGTTCGTAGCACTCACGCACTGCGGTTTTCAAGATAAAGCAAATCAGTGGCCTGAGCTTTCCGGTTCCGCACTGCTGAATCAGCCACCTCCGTAACCTGCCGCTGCTTTCGGAACATTGTACCAAGCCGCGTATACTGCGTGGCTTGTTTCTGCGCTTCGCCGGGTCATGAAAAAGCCTTATATCGTCGGTATCGATCTCGGAACCAGCAATACCGTAGTGGCCTACTGCGCGCCTGGCAGTCAGCAGATCGAACTGTTCGCCATCGAGCAGCTGGTCGGCTTGGGACAGGTGGCCGCCCGGTCGATGTTGCCGTCAGTCTGCTACCAGGCAGCTGCAGACGAACTCGACGCGACCGCTCTGCAACTGCCATGGCTGGCTGAGGATGGCCGTCCGCCGGCTCTCACCGGCAAACTGGCGCTCGACCTCGGCGGACAAGTCCCCGGACGGCTGGTGACGAGCGCCAAGAGCTGGCTGTCGCATGCTGCGGTCGATCGGACGGCAGCGATTCTTCCCTGGGGAGCCGAAGAAGGGATCAGCAAAATCTCGCCGGTCGACGCCAGTGCCAATTATCTGGCGCACGTGCGTGCCGCTTGGCGGCATCATTTTCCCAAGGCGCCGCTCGAAGAGCAGCAACTGATCCTCACCGTGCCGGCTTCGTTTGACGAAGCGGCGCGCGCGCTGACCCTGGCGGCAGCGCGCCAGGCCGGTCTGCCGAATTTGCGCCTGCTCGAAGAACCGCAAGCGGCCGTTTACGACTGGCTGTTCCGGCACCGGGAAACGCTGCGCGCCGAACTGGCGGCAACCCGCCTGTTGCTCGTCTGCGATATCGGCGGCGGCACGACCGACCTGACGCTGATTCAGGTGTTGATGTCTGACGGTGATGAGCCGCAACTGACGCGCATCGGTGTCGGCGATCATCTGATGCTCGGCGGCGACAACATGGATCTGGCGCTGGCGCATCTGGTCGAAACGCGCCTGTCTGCCGCTGAGAACCGCTTGTCGGCGGCGCGCTTTTCGCAACTCGTCGCTCGTTGCCGTCTGGCTAAAGAACAGTTGTTGGGCGCCGATGCGCCGGCGTCGACGCTGCTGACCCTGCTCGGCAGCGGAGCGCGGCTAATCGGCAGCGCGCGTACCGTCGAATTGAGCCGCGAGGAAGTGGCGCGACTGCTGGTCGACGGCTTCTTTCCGCGCGTTTCGCTCGAAGAACCTTTGCAGCAGCGCCGGGCAGCGATCGTCGAGTTCGGTTTGCCGTATCCCGCCGATCCGGCGATCAGCCGGCATCTCGCCGACTTTCTCAAACGGCACAGCCAGGTTGCCCGGCAGGCCCTGAACGCTGAGGCGAACGCAGCATCCGCTGAAGAGGCCTGGCCGATTCCCGATACCTTGCTGGTCAATGGCGGCGTCTTCCAGGCGCAAACGCTGGCCGATCGTCTGCTGCAGACGCTCGGCGAATGGCGCGGTGCGCCTCTGCACGTGCTCGACAACGCGCAGCCGGACCTCGCCGTCGCCCGCGGTGCGGTGGCCTATGCGCTCGTCCGCCAGGGCTTCGGTCATCGCATCGGTGGCGGGTCGGCGCGCAGTTACTTTCTGATCCTCGACGACAAAAGCGGGCCGTCGCGCGGCGTCTGTTTGTTGCCACGCGGCAGCGAAGAAGGACAAGAGATACGTCTGCCGGATCGGTCGTTCAGCCTGCGCCTCGGGCAGCCGGTGCGCTTCCATCTGGCCTCGTCGGTTGCCGACACCGCTTACCGCGCCGGCGAACTGGCCGAACTCGACGAGGAGTTCGTCCGCCTGCCGCCGATTGCCAGCGTCGTTCAGGCCCCGCCGGGCAGCACGCAACGCGACGTACCGGTGCAACTGATCAGCACAATGACCGAGATCGGCACATTGGCCCTGCACTGCGTGCATCAGGACGATGCGGCGCAGCGCTGGTTGCTGGAGTTTCAGTTGCGCGGCGATGGCGGCCTGCCGGCGATTGCCGCCGGCGATTTGCCGGCGCGTTTCGTCGATGCGCTGCACGCCATCGAGCGGATATTCGGCGCCAGTGCGCAGCCGGTGGACAGCAAGGACGTACGGCGTTTGCGGGCTCAGCTCGAACAGCTGCTCGGCAAACGCGAGGAGTGGGATTTGCCGCTGTTGCGCGCGCTGTGCGATGCCTTGCTGCAACGCGCCCGGCGGCGGCGGCGTTCGGCCGAGCATGAAAGATTGTGGCTCAACCTGACCGGCTACTGTTTGCGTCCCGGACTCGGCGATCCGGTCGACGATTGGCGGATCGAACAATTGAGCCAACTGTTGCCGCAGGGCCTGCACTACGGCAATGAAAGCCAGAACTGGTCGGAATGGTGGACCTTGTGGCGCCGCGCGGCCGGCGGCTTGCCAACGACGGTACAGGAAACGTTGTACACGGACATCTTTCCCTGGCTGAGCAGCGAACGCAGTCGTGCCCGCGCGCATCCGGCCATCGCCGGCAGCCACGACGACATGATCCGTCTCAGCGCCGCGCTCGAGCGGCTGCCGATCGACAAGAAGATCAACATCGGGCAGGCCTTGCTCGCCCGTTTGCGCAGGCCGAACGAGAAAACGATCGGCTGGTGGGCGTTGGGACGCCTGGGAGCGCGTCAGTCGCTCTACGGCAGCGCGCACCAGACGGTTCCGCCCGAAGTGGCCGGCAAATGGCTGGACGTGGTTCTCGCGCAGGACTGGAAAAAAATCGAACCGGCGGCATTCGCCGCGACGCAAATCGCCCGTCTGACCGGCGACCGGACGCGCGATCTGTCTGACGATGTGCGCCAGACGGTATTGCGCCGGCTGCAGGCGATGGGTGCCAACCCCGCCTGGCGCGAGCAGATCGAAACGGTCGTCGAACTCGACAAGGCCGACGAACGGCGCGCATTCGGCGAAGCGCTGCCGTCCGGGTTGCGCTTGCTGCACGAAGGGTGAAAAACAGCAAGCTGCTGATTTTTTGACAATATAAAGCTGTCACTAACGATCGCTGCGGTTTCGATAAGAAGGGGACGACCGTCAATGCCATGACCGGCGGAAACAGCGACGCCCACGGTACACAGAAAATCCTCGGCAACCCCGTATTTTTGCGACGTGTGAATTACGGCACTTAATGACGCACGCGGGAAGAACATAATCTTGCACATTGCTGACGATCGGCGATACTTATTCCATTGCTGAATCCCTAATGAGGCGGACAAGAACGAGATGCGTTGTTGTACTACAGCCAGGCTTCGACGAAAGAGTCAGTTTGGGTTCGGAAAGAGAATAACGGGGAGGCTCGACACCTCCTCCCTGTTGATCAACGTTTTTCGAGGAGAGATCCATGAACGCCAGGAGCGGACGGGATCGTCGACAAAATCCAGATGGCTTGGCCCCTGGCCAGGTCGAGCGCCGTCGTGGTCCGGATCGACGCACCCTGCAAGTCACCGAGGAAACGCTGGCCAATATTGAAGCCAAACTGGCAGAAATCCAGCCAATGCCGGATCAGGGAGATAGCGACGAGACGGGTTGGGACAAGGTGATCATTCCAGTCAAGTAAAGTGCCGGGCAGGAAAAGCGGCTAAGCAAGAGAGGTTGGTTGCAAGCACTGCGGAATATGAAAGCACCTTCCAGGCATCTCGCCGACCCGAGGTGCGGGGAAATTAGCGAGTCGTCAGCCGACTTGCCGCGCAAAGTCGGCACTCAAGTCCGTTCGAGACCGGCCGGCGGCAGTTTCCTGCGCGGCGCGCTGTCGATGGTCGGCAGTTGCAGATCACCGCGCCATTCGAACGGCAGGCTGCCCATGCCCTGCAGCTGCAGCCGTCCCTGCAAACGATAGTCGATCCGGTCGCGGCCGGATTTCTGCAGTTCACGCAACTGCTTGAGCGCGCTCCCCAGCGTGCTGGTCGCTGACACGTCGAGCAGCGCTTCGCCGTACCGCCGCACGATGATCGCCTTGTCCGACAGGCCGTGCGCGAACGGTTGTCCGTTCAACTGAATATCGAAACTCAAACCGTTGATCGGCAGATCGACGTCGTTCGGATTCTGAATGCGCAATTTGAGCGAGAAACGCTGTTCGAAGACACCGATTTGCAGCACACTCAAACTGGCGAGGCTGACTTCCGGTTTCTGCGCCAGAGCGAACAAACCGGCGCAAGCACTGAGCAGCAAGGTGCAGACAAAGAGTACGGACGTTTTCATTGCCCTTCCCCCGCGGACAACTCGAGAACGCGCAGCAAGGTCGAGGTGTCGCACTGCCCCCAGCCGTTGGCGATCAGTGCGTTCAACTGTTGCGTGACTGGCGCCGAAACCGGCAGCGGCACACCGAGACGGTGCGCCTCGTCGTTGATGATGCGGAAATCCTTGTGGTGCAGGCGCGCCTCGATACCGGCGGTGAAATGGCGATCGACCATGCGCAGGCCGAGCGTGTCGAGTACGCGACTGGCGGCCGAGCCGCCGCTCAACGCCTGTCGCACACGCCGCGGATCGACGCCGGCAGCGCGGCTCAGATGCAGCGCTTCGGCGATGGCCTGGATCGCAGCGACCATCACCATCTGATTGCACGCCTTGGCCACTTGTCCGGCGCCGTGATCACCGATATGGACGATCGTTTTGCCCAGGCAGGCCAGCAAGGGGCGGACACGTTCGAGGACTTGCGCGTCGCCGCCGACCATGATCGCCAGCGTCGCGTCGATGGCGCCCTGTTCGCCGCCGGAAACCGGTGCATCGAGCATGGCGACGCCGTTTTGCGCCAATCGGCTGGCCAATCGACGGGTCAGTCCCGGCGACACAGTGCCCATGTCGATCAGCACCGATCCGGAAGAAAACCCTTCCAGCAGACCGGCGGGAGCGAGCACCACCTGTTCGACATCGCTATCGGCGGTCAGCACGGTGAATACCACGGCCGAGCGTCGCGCCACCTCGGCAGCCGACGCACAGACCGTCGCGCCGTCCGCGTGCAGCGGCTCGCTCGTTGCCGGCCGGCGCGCCCAAACGCAGAGGCGATGGCCAGCGCGCAGCAGATGGCGCGCCATCGGGCGGCCCATGGCGCCCAAACCGATGAAACCGAGGTCCATCAGTCCGCCTGCCGCATGACGTGCTGGCGAGATGCCGCCGCGCTCACTCGCTGGCCGCCGACGACAGACGTTCGAGCAGCTTGAGAATGGCGATCGAGTCCTCTTCGCCGAGACCCGAGCCGACCATGGCGTTGAACATCTGCGTCGTTGCCGCCGCGACCGGCAGACACAGGCCGAGTTCATGCGCGCTTTGCATGACGATGTTCATGTCCTTCTGATGCATCCACGACTTGAAACCCGGTTTGAAGTTGCGCTCGAGCATCCGCTGGCCATGGTTTTCCAGGATCTTCGAGTAAGCAAAGCCGCCGAGCAGTGCTTCGCGGACCTTTGCCGGATCGACGCCGCTTTTCGCGGCGAAATTGAGCGCTTCAGCGACGGTCAGCACGCCGGCGCCGGTGACGATCTGATTGGCGGCCTTGGCCACCTGGCCGGCCCCCGAATCGCCGACATGGACGATGTTCTTGCCCATGCAGGCGAAAGCCGGCGCTGCCGTGGCGAAAGCGTCGCTGCCGCCGCCGACCATGATCGACAGCGTGCCGGCGATGGCGCCGACTTCGCCGCCGGAAACCGGCGCATCGAGGAAATCAACGCCTGCCGCTTGCAAACGCCGGGCAATGTCGCGCGCGGCCGCCGGCCGGATGGTGCTCATGTCGATGCCGACCAGTCCTGTCTTGCCGGCGCTGGCGACGCCGCCGGCAGCCAGCCACACCTGCTCGACGTCGGGCGCGTCAGCGACCATCGAAATGACCAGATCGGCAGCGAGCGCCACGTCGGCCGGCCCACTGGCGGCGCCGGCACCGGCGTCGAGCAGCGGCTGCATCGATTCCGGCCGGCGCGCCCAGACACGCACACGATGGCCGCCCTTGAGCAGATTGAGCGCCATGGGGCGCCCCATGATTCCCAGACCGATAAAGCCGATGTTCATTGCGTGTCCTTTACCAAAAATACGCACAGCAGTTTATTGAATATGAAAATCGTGGCGGTTCGCCGACCATCAGCCGACGACGGTCACCACCAGTTGCCGTCGGCAGGGCGAGGTACGGTGTTCCCACAGATAGATTCCCTGCCAGGTACCGAGCAGCATCTGACCGTTGCCGAGCGGGATGGTCAGCGATGAACCGACGAGGACATTGCGCCCGTGCGCCGCCATGTCGTCGGGTCCCTCGTCGTCATGGCGATACGCCGCGTCGCCGTCGGGCGCCCAGCGCGCAGCGAGCGTCTCCAGGTCGCGGCGGACCGACGGATCGGCGTTTTCGGTCAACAGCACCGAACAACTGGTATGGCGGACGAAGATATTGACTAGACCGGTGACGACGCCCGACTCGCGGACGATGTCGGCGATCACGTCGGTAATTTCACTGGCGCCGCGTTTGCGGGTACGCACGTCAAAACTTTGCTGGTAAGCCATCGCTGACTCGGCTAAAAAGAGGATCCCGGGGTTTGCAGAAAGGCGATCTCTTCCGCGGTCGAACGACGGCCGAGTATCGCGTTGCGATGTGGGTAGCGCCCGAAACGGTCGATGATCGCCTGGTGCCGACGCTCGAAGGTGAGATTGTCTTCCAGTCCAGGCACGGAGTACAGGTCGACCGCCAGCCGATGTATCGCCGCCGATTCGCTGTGCATGTACGGCAGGTAGATGAAGGCGCGTTGCGTCAGCGTCAGTTGTTGGTCGTAGCCGCCGGCGATCGCTTCCTGCGCCAGCACCAGCGCCATGCCGTCGCCGGCAAAGGCTTGCGGACGGTCGCGAAAAATATTGCGCGAAAACTGGTCGAGAACGATGATTTCAGCCAGCCGCCCGGCGGCGTCAACACGCCAGCCGTACAACTCGCCGCGCAAAGCGGCTCCATGCACGGCAGCGAAACGCTGCTCGATCAGCCGATCTAAAGACGCCGATTTGGCCCACCACTGCGCTGGCGTGGCTTCCGCAAACCAAAAGTGCAACACATCGGCAGCGCTGATCGCCTTACTGGTCATCGTTGTCAAGCCGGCGGACGATCGTCGTCCGGCGCATCGGCCGCCAGGGCACGCCAGCCGTCGGCACCAAGCTGACGCAGTGTCCGCCGGTTGGCCTCGTAAATCGTCGCCGCGTCCGGGAAAGCGGTGACCACCCGGTCCAGGCTGGCTTCGCGTAACAGATGCAGCGTCGGGTACGGCGAACGGTTGCTGCAATTGCTGACGTCGTCGGCTTCGCTGTCGGCGAAGACGTACTGCGGATGAAAACTGGCCACCTGCAGCACACCGAGGTAGCGGTGCACTTTCAGCACCACATCGACCAGGTCGAGAAAGCGGACGAAATCGTCGAAATCGGCGAGCACGTAGGGATGGATCAGCAGGGTGGTGTCGACCGCTTCCGGTGACGCGGCGCACAAAGCGGCCAGTTCGGTCTCCAGGTCGGTCAGCAGCGACTCTTCGTCGCGCGCTTCACTGACCACGTAGCGGATCTGCCCCTTGACATGCACGCTTTTGGCAAACGGGCACAGATTGAGTCCGATGACGGCTTTTTCGAGCCAGCGACGCGTCGCGGCAATGATCGGCAGGTGGTCGGCAGCGGCAGCAGACATGGTGAAGAAATCGGCGGACAGCGGAGGCTGCAGTGTAGCGAGTCGCCGCTCGTCAGGCAAAGGCCGTCACACGCGTAAAATACTTCTTTTCGTACGGAATGCAGCGCATGGAAGAAGTCGGCGCGGTGGTTGTCGGATCTGGTGTGGCCGGCCTGGCTTGCGCGCGTGCGCTGGCGCAGCGCGGCATCGACACCTTGATCCTCGAACGGCACAAAACGATCGGCAGCGAAACCAGTGCGCGCAACAGCGAGGTGCTGCATGCCGGCTTGTATTACCCGACGGGCTCGTGGAAAGCGCGTTTGTGCGTCGCCGGCCGACGCATGCTCGAAGATTATTGTGACCAGCACGGTATCGCCCGGCGGCGCTGCGGCAAACTGATCGTCGCCAAGACAGATGAGCAGGCAAAACTGCTGGCGTTGCGCGACCAGGGTGAAGCGAATGGCGTCGACGATCTGACTTTGCTCGACGCGGCGGCGTTGCGCCGACTCGAACCCGAATTGAACGCCGACAGCGCCTTGCTGTCGCCGTCGACCGGCATCATCGACAGCCATGCGCTGCTCTGGTCCTTGCTCGCCGACGCCGAACGCGCCGGGGCGACACTGGTGCGCGGCTGTCGGCTGGCCGGCGGATCGGTCAGCTATGCCGCGCTCGAACTGTACGCCGACGGCCTGCGCTGGCGATCGCCACGGCTGGTCAACGCTGCCGGTTTGTCGGCCGTGGCGGTGGCGGCATCGCTGGACGGCTTTCCGGCGGCGTCCCTGCCGCGCCCCTATTTCGCCAAAGGCAATTATTTCGCGCTGCGCGGCCGGGCGCCGTTTGCACGTCTGATCTATCCGCTGCCCGGCGATGCTGGCCTGGGAGTGCATCTGACGTTCGATCTGGCCGGACAGGCGCGCTTCGGTCCGGATGTCGAATGGATCGCCGCTCTGCCCGCCGAAGATCCGTTGCAGGCGGTTTACCGGGTCGATGCCGCGCGCGGTGCCGCTTTCGTCGCCGAGATCCGCCGCTACTGGCCGGGACTGCCCGACGACGCGCTGACCCCCGCCTTCGCCGGCATTCGCCCGAAGCTTGCCGCTCCGGGAGCGCCTGCCGCCGACTTCCTGATTCAGGGACCGGCGCAACACGGCATTGCCGGGCTGGTCAATCTGTTCGGCATCGAATCGCCCGGGCTGACCGCCAGCCTGGCGATCGCCGAACAGGTCTGCCGGGAGCTGGCGCTTGACTGAAGCGCTGCGCGTCGTCCTCGATACGCAGATCGTTCTCGACCTGCTTCATTTCGCCGACCCGCGGACCGCCAGCCTGCGCCGGTCAATCGGCCGCGGCGCGCTGCGTTGTTTCAGCGACCAGCCGTGTTTTTCCGAATTCGAACGCGTCGTCGACTATCCGCAATTCGCGCTCGACGCGCAGGCCCGCTCGAATCTGGTACAACGCTATCGCGCGCTGCTGACGTTTTACGACGCGCCGGCCAACGAAAGTCTGGCCCTGCCGCGATGCGGCGATCACGACGACCAGAAGTTTCTGCAACTGGCGGTCCGCTGCCATGCCGATCTGCTGCTCACGCGCGACCGGCATCTGTTGCGCCTGGCCAGCGACCGCCGCCTGTTGTTTGCCATCATCGACGGGGTGACAGCAGGCCATCGGCTGTGCTTCGAAAGAGCTTGGCAGTGAGGCTTGCACCATGGCTTCAATAGCAAGGTGTCGAAATTTCAGCGTGCCCTGGCGGGCTGCACGCCGACGCTGAACATCCGGCCTATGACCCGCGCCGAGCGTGCCTGCTCAACGGTCTACACGCGTCCTGCGCGCTGGCGCACGCCTGTCGGCTTCCTCGGCAGGCGACGATTCCGGCAGCGGTTTACACAAAACTCGAGGCGATGTTGATGGTCAGGGCGACCAGCGTGGTGTTGAAGAAGAAGGCCAGCACCGAATGGATCAGACCAACGCGGCGCATGCTGCGCGAGCTGAAGCCGATGTCGGCGGTTTGTCCGGACGTGCCGATGATGCATGAGAAGTAGAGGAAATCTCCATAATCGGGCGTCGTTTCGCCGGGGAAATCGAGTCCGGGCGGTTGATGAGCGGCCAACGCGACGTAGTAGTCGTGCGCGTAATGCTGCGCGAACATCACGTGCGTGAAGAGCCAGGACGAGATGATGGTCAGCACGGCAAGAGCAATGTGCGCATAGCGTTCGTGGCCTTCCATGTTTTTCGCCACCGCCAGTTGCGCGAAGATGGCACCGAGCGAAACCAGCACCGCAGTGATCACCAGCAGGAGGACGACGAATTTGCCCTCGTCCTGCAGGCGGGCACGCCAGTGGATGTTCTGTTGCCCGGGCTTGAACATCATGCGCATGGCCAGCGTCAGATAGAGCCAGGCGCCGGCGTTCCAGCCGATGATCATGCGGGTGATCGTCCTTTCTGCCAGCGCCGCGGGCAAAAAAAGAGTGACTGCGATCCCGACGAGCAGAGACGTAAAGAGTCGTGGACGGGCGCGGATTTGCCGGATGATCATCCATCGGTGCGTTCGGTGTGGTGTGTTGGTGTCCATCAGCGCCTCCTGGTCAGAGGTTGCGCAACAGGCGAGGCTCTGCACGCCTGTTGTGGCAGACAGGCATTTTTGCACACTGATTATGCACCGATTGCCCGTTCGAGGCCTGGTTGACACAAAACGGCCGGTGAACCGCTGATGGCAGATCCGCCGGCCGCGAGTGTGGTGGCGTGCCTCAGCCGCCGGTCGGAGTATTCAGACCGGCTTGTGCTTCTTCGGCGTCGGCGTAAAGATGCGGTGCGATATTGCTCTTACGCAGCGCTTCGCTCAGCTTCAGGCGGCCGAAGGTGCTCGCGGTGTAGCGCGTCACGTTGAGGTAATGGCGTGCCATCAGCCCCTTGACCATGCCGATGTAGTCATCGACCAGTTCGGGGACGATGCTGAAGCGGTCGTAGTTGACCACCGCGTACACCTGGCGCCCGATGGTCAGCAGCTTGCCTTCGACGGTGGCACGGATGCGTTCGATATCGCTTTCCGTGCGCACGTTCAGCCCTTCGAAGTTGAGGAAGAGAATGTTGCTCGCCGCTTCGTAGCTCAAACGTTCCGGCAGCGGAATTTCGAGCAGATCCGGCCGCAGATTCATCGGTTCGTCGCTGAAGATGCGCGCATCCATCAACGCTGGCGGTTGCCTGATCAACGGCTTGAACGCCATGTGCGCCAGAATGTCGCGTTGCAGATCGACTCCCGGCGCGATCTCGGTCAGTTCGAGGCCGTCGGCCGACAACTGGAAGACGCAGCGTTCGGTGATGAACAGCACCGGTGTGCCGCGGCGCACTGCTTCCGGACCGCTGAAGGTGCGGTGTTCGACCTGCTCGATGAACTTGCGCGCCCGGCCGTCATTGACGATCGACAGCTGCCCACCGTCGAGTGCGATTTCGAGGTCGCCGGCAGTGAAGGTGCCAACGAAGACGACTTTCTTGGCGTTCTGGCTGATGTTGATGAAGCCGCCGGCTCCGGCCAGCCGTGGCCCGAACTTGGAGACGTTGAGGTTGCCTTCGCGGTCAGCCTGCGCCAGACCGAGGAAGGCGATGTCGAGGCCGCCGCCGTCGTAGAAGTCGAACTGGCTGGGCTGGTCGATGATCGCCTGCGCGTTGATCGCTGCGCCGAAGTTCAGGCCGCCCGCCGGGATGCCGCCGACGACGCCCGGTTCGGCGGTGAGCGTGATCAGGTCGATGATATTCTCTTCGGCGGCGACGGCGGCGATCCCTTCCGGCATGCCGATACCGAGATTGACGACGGCGTTGGCTTTCAGCTCGAGCGCTGCGCGGCGGGCAATGATCTTGCGTTCGCTCATCGCCATCGGCGGGATGCCGGACATCGGCACACGCAGTTCGCCGGCAAAAGCCGGGTTGTACTGCTCGCTGAAAGTCTGCATGTGGTATTCCGGCTTTTCGGCGACGACGATGCAATTGACCAGCAGCCCGGGGATCTTCACTTGCCGCGAATTGAGCGTGCCGCGTTCGGCGATGCGCTCGACCTGGGCGATGACGATGCCGCCGGAGTTGTGCGCGGCCATGGCGATCGCCTGCGCTTCGAGCGTCAGCGCTTCCTTCTCCATGGTGATGTTGCCGTCCGGATCGGCGGTGGTACCGCGGATGATGCCGACGTTGATCGGGAAAGCCCGGTAGAACAGGTATTCCTCGCCGTCGATTTCGATGATGCGCACCAGATCACTGGTCGTCCGCTCGTTGAGCTTGCCGCCGCCGAGACGCGGATCGACGAAGGTGCCGAGGCCGACCCGGGTCAGCGTTCCCGGTTTGCCGGCGGCGATGTCGCGGAAGAGATGTGAGATCACCCCCTGCGGCAGGTTATAGGCCTCGATGCGGTTGGCGACGGCCAGATGCTGGAATTTGGGTACCAGCCCCCAGTGGCCGCCGATGACGCGGGCGACCAGACCATCGTGCCCGAGGTGGTTGAGACCGCGCTCCTTGCCGTCACCTTGCCCGCCGGCGTAGACGACGGTCAGGTTGCGCGCTCCGCCCATGACAGGAAACTCGCCGGCGCCGCTCTCCAGATACAGTTTTTCGAGAGCAACAGCGATGTTTTCCGGAAAACCGATGCCGACGAAGCCGCCGGTGGCCAGCGTGTCGCCATCACGGATCAGCCGCACCGCCTCCAGCGCCGAAACGATCTTGCCGGTGTCGGAGGTACGCAACGATTGAGCCAAGGGGTGCCGATTGATGGGCATAGTCTGTTCCTCCGGGTAATAGTGACTGTCTGGACTCAGACGATACCGGTCAGGTAGAACACGGCGATGATCACGAATACGGCCGTCGTCTTGATCACGGTGATGGCGAAAATGTCGCGATACGAGACGCGGTGCGTCAGCCCGGTCACCGCCAGCAGGGTGATCACCGCGCCGTTGTGCGGCAGGGTGTCCATACCGCCACTGGCCATCGAGGCGACGCGGTGGAAGACCTCGAGCGGAATGCCGGCCGCCTGGGCGTTCTGGATGAAGGTGTCGGCCATCGCCGCCAGGGCGATGCTCATCCCGCCGGAGGCCGAACCGGTGATGCCGGCCAGCGAGGTGACGGTGATCGCTTCGTTGATCAGCGGATTCGGGATCGCGGTCAGTGCGTTGGCAACGACCAGGAAACCCGGCAGGGCGGCGATCACCGCACCGAAACCATACTCGGAAGCGGTGTTCATCGACGCCAGCAGCGCACCGGCGATCGCCGACTTCGAGCCTTCGGCAAAGCGCCCGATCACTGTTTTGCCGGCGAAGATGAAGACAGTCAGGATGCCGACCAGCAGGGCGCCTTCGACGGCCCAGATGGCGGCGATCTTCGACACCTCCTGCACCACCGGCGCGGCCTTGCCGACGACCGCCGGAATGAACGAGTGCGATTTGCCGTACAGTTCCGGGATCGTGCGCGTGAAAATCCAGTTGGTCATGCCGACGAGGATCAGCGGCAGGATGGCGACGAACGGATTGGCCAGTTTTTCGCTGGTGAACGGCTCCGGCTCGTTGACCAGATTGGTGCCGTAGCCCTCGCCGGTGGCCAAGGCCTGGCGGCGGCGCCATTCGAGATAGCTCATGCCGGCGACGATGATGAACAGCGCGCCGATCATACCCAGCCACGGAGCGGCATAGATGTTGGTCTTGAAGAAAGTGGTCGGAATGATGTTCTGGATTTGCGGCGTGCCGGGCAGCGAATCCATGGTAAAGGTGAAGGCGCCGAGGGCGATGGTGCCGGGAATCAGCCGTTTCGGGATGTTGCTCTGGCGGAACAGTTCGGCGGCGAAGGGATAGACGGCGAAAACGACGACGAACAGCGAAACGCCGAAATAGGTCAGCAGACCGCAGACGGCAACGATCGACAGCATTGCCCGTTCGCGCCCGACCATGCGGATCACCGCCGAAACGATGGCTTTCGAGAAACCGGACAGTTCGATCACCTTGCCGAAAATGGCGCCGAGCAGAAAGACCGGGAAATACAGCTTCACGAAGCCGACCATCTTGTCCATGAACAGGCCAGTGAACATCGGTGCAACCAGCGCCGGATCGGTGAGCAGAACGGCTCCCATCGCCGCGACCGGGGCAAACATGATGACGCTGTAACCGCGGTAGGCGACGAACATCAGAAAACAGAGTGCAGCGAGAACGATGAAAAATGACATGACAGGCTCCTCTTGATTTACAAAATCACCGGCTCATTTCAGCATGTTTCGCGCCGGAAAATCGCCGGTGATTTATTTCCAAATCAATTTCAAGTAAATGATTTTTGTCCATTTTGGTGGGCATGTTGCCTATCGTGACAGACAAGATGGCAGTGCGACTTCTGTTCTGTGCATCAGTGCAGGGCGATTTGCTTCGGGTGAGGTAATCGCGCCTGCCAATCGAGATCGTTTTTCCCGGTTATCCTTTCCTCGTCGCCGTCTGCCAAAAGCGCGGGTGAGCCGCCATATTGGGGAAGATGGATGCCACAGTGGTACGTGCTATCGTCAGAAGTGTCATGTGGGGCAAATGCTGGCAAAGAAAGTCAAGCAGGGTTAAAAAAACAGGGTATCCGCAATCCGTGATTGCGTTTGACGAGGTGGATTTCGTCGATCCCCATCCACTTTGCCTGGACTCAGACGCCAGCGGTCAGGTAGAACGCGGCAATGATAGCGAACACGGCCGTGGTCATATGCATGTTTTTTTCCGTTTGCGGCGCCGATTCGCTTTGGGTCGGCATTGTGCGGGCCGATGTCGTCAGTGAAGCCATCTGGCAATGGAATACGTCCACCGATCGGCTATGCTGAACGGGACAAGGTTGAAGAGAAGGCAGATGACGCACACTTTACCGATCCTGGTGGTTGAAGACGACGCTGCACTGCGCGAGGCGGTCTGCGACACGCTCGAACTGGCCGAGCAGACGGTGCTTGCCAGCAGCGGCGGCGAAGAAGCGCTGCGGCTTCTCGAGCGCCAGGCCGTCTCGCTGGTGATCAGCGACGTGCGCATGCTGCCGATGGACGGCATTGCACTGCTCAAGGAAATCCGCCATCGCCTGCCGGTGCTGCCGGTAGTCCTGATGACCGCCTTTGCCGAGGTTGACCGCGCCGTCGAGGCGATGCGCGCTGGCGCCTGCGATTTTCTGCTCAAGCCCTTTGAACCGTCGGCGCTGCTCGAGCATGTTCGCCGTTACCGACTGCCGGAAGCCTTGAGTGACGATGGCGTGATCAGCCAGGATCCGCAAAGCGCCAATTTGTTCAACCTGGCCGATCGCGTCGCGCACAGCGATACCACTGTTCTGCTAACCGGCGAAAGCGGCGTCGGCAAGGAAGTGGTTGCGCGCTACGTCCACCACCACTCGGCGCGACACAACGGCCCTTTCGTGGCCATCAACTGCGCGGCGATTCCCGACACGCTGCTCGAAGCGACGCTGTTCGGCTACGAAAAAGGAGCTTTCAGCGGTGCTCAGCAAGCGCAGGCCGGCAAATTCGAACAGGCACAGCACGGTACGCTGCTGCTCGACGAAGTCACCGAAATGCCGCTGTCGCTGCAAGCCAAACTGCTGCGCGTACTGCAAGAACGCGAAGTCGAACGCGTCGGCGGTAAAAAACCGATCAGTCTCGACATTCGCATCATCGCCACCTCGAACCGTGACATGGCCAAAGCGGTAGCGAGAGGGCTGTTCCGCGAAGACCTGTACTACCGCTTGAACGTCTTCCCGCTGCCGATACCGGCATTGCGTGAAAGAACGCAGGATATCGTGCCGCTGGCGCGACATTTCCTGGCGCAACACGGCGGACGCGCCGGTCGTCCGGGATTACGGCTCTCGCCAGCCGCCGAGGAGGCATTACGCCAGCACACCTGGCCCGGTAACGTGCGCGAACTGGAAAACGTCATTCAGCGGGCGATCATCCTGGCGACTGGCGAGTTGATCGACTGCGATGCGCTGCATCTGATGCCGAAAGTCACTTTGCCCGACACCGCCCGAGTAGCGGACGAGCCACCGCGGCACGACGAGCCGACGCCACCCGTCAGCCAGATTCCATCTGCAGCGGCCCGAAAGACCGACGACATCCGGGAAGTCGAACGGACACACATCCTCGACACATTGGCCGCCGCCGGTGGCTCGCGAAAAATCGCCGGCGAGCGTTTGGGCATGTCCGAGCGCACTTTACGCCATAAGCTGCGACAATACCGTCTGGAAGGATTTCTCAAGGAATGATCGATTGCCGCAGAATGCAGGCTCGATTATTGCTTGAAGATTGACGACGACCGTTCGGAGCAAGCCATGGATACCAAAGGGATCGACCAGATGTTGAGCATGATGCGAGCCGCTTCGGCAATCGCCGCGGCTCGTCCCGACGAAACACCGAGCGCTGCGGGCGAAGCGCCTGATTTCGCGCAGGTACTGCAGAACTCACTGGCGCAGGTCAACGCCTCCCAACAGCAGGCAGAAACCATGGCGGCAAATTTTGCCGCCGGCAATAACAACGAAAATCTGCAGGACGTGATGGTCGCGCTGCAAAAGGCGAACATCTCTTTTCAGGAAATGATCCAGGTGCGCAACAAATTGGTCACCGCTTATCACGACGTGATGAACATGCAGATTTAAAATGATTAACTATCCAGGAACCAATCTGTTGTTTTTTCCGCCGCGGCGGATACGAAAATGAAGGGTGCGATGCACCCTTTTTTTCACCCGTCTCACGCGGATTGCCTGTAATTTATCGGTTTCAATAGAGATCGTAGCGGCAGACCGGCCGACGGTCACGAAGTCCGCTTGCCGACCCGACGCCATGGAAAAGGATTATTTTTCGGCAGGCGCCAAATCAAATCTATTGCCAGTCATTCAGCACGTCCTTTTTCCTTTTCTATCCGGGAGAGCAGCGAATGAACACACGCACGGGCGCTTGTCTTTGTGGGCAAGTCAGATACGAACTGAACGCGGAGCCGCTTGTCGCGCGCATCTGCTGGTGCCGGGACTGCCAGCGCATCGCCGGCAACGGAACGGTCAATGCCATCTTTCCGTCGGCGGCGATCAAGATCGTTGGCACGACGGCGGCCTACACGAGCACGGCCGATAGCGGCAATCAGATTACGAAACATTTTTGCCCACAATGCGGGTCGCACTTGTTCGCCGATTCGTCGGGACGTCCCGGATTTTCCGTCGTCCGTCTGGGGACGCTGGACGACCCATCGTCGATCCGTCCGCAGGCAAATATCTGGACGGCGAGCGCGCCCGCCTGGGCGTGTCTCGATGCGGCACTCGAGCAATTCGACGGCCAGCCGCGGCCGCCGGTTACGCGCTGAGATTTCACTCGCGCCGGTCGGCGACTGAACGCCGCCAGCGCCTTCTCTCGCTAATCTTACGAAAACAGTCTGAAATGTCACATCCCGTCCGATCATCCGGTTTTCGATGAAAGAGCTCGGAGGTTGAAATAAACCATTTTTGCATCGTTTGGGTAGGCGTCTGACTGCCCAAAGCCGATTGGGGCAGTTGATTGT